>DAOTVD010000053.1:0-16810 GCA_034437075.1 Anaerolineae bacterium | reverse complement strand
ATGATCCATATCGAGCTATTGAAGCATAAACAGGCGGTGTCGAAATCGCCCAAACAACAAGGCAAAGACCACGCCAGAGCCGACCGTCGCCGGTACGGCCAACCAGCACGTTAGCCACCCGAAGGAGGCTTACGCCATGAGTGTGATGGAACATATCGAAATTGGGCGCGTCCTGCGCGCCAGCACCGAAGGCTTCACTTGCGGCACCCGTAGCCAGGAGATCCACCAGCCCAGCCTGGGCGCTTTTGTGCAAACCCGGCACGCGGATAGCGCCCTCATTGTCATTGGGCTGATTACCGCCATTCGCATTGATGATGATCCGCTGGTGCGCCAACTCATTATGGCCAGCAACATGGATGAGAGCACCCTGCGCGATCAACGCGAGAATCGGCTAGTGCCTGTGGAAATCGAGGTGTTGAGCATTGGGTATATCGAAGATGACCAACCCCGCTATAACCTGCCACCGCGCCCGCCCCTGAGCCTAGACCCGGTGCTGCTATGCGTGCCCGATGAAATCACTTATTTCACCCAAGAACCCGACTTTCTGCGCCTGATTCTGAATGCGCACAACATCGCGGCGACCGATTTGATCGGCGCGACAGTGCGCAAGGCCGCCGACGCGCGCCCAGATGGCCTGCGCGAACAGTTCCTGATTGAGGCCGGGCGCTATCTGGCTGGGCTGCTCAGCCACGATCTTGTGATGCTTCAGCATATCCTCAAGATGATTCGCCCCACTTAAGCGACTCCTCATTTTTCATCCTGCGCGACTTCCGCTACACTCCTCTGGTATTCCTGCCAATGATCCCTACTAAACGCATTCAGGGACTGCCAGCAGGGTTGTGGTAAACACAGTACAAGGAGCGTTTTATTTGAATAAATTTCTTTTTTTGGGCACAACACTGCTGACCATCACCGTGATGAGCGCGTGCAGCCCAGATGGCCTGTTACAAAGCCCCCAACAACAAGCCACGACCCAAGCGCGCCAAACGGCCAATGTGCAAACGGCGGCGTTTTCGGGTACACAAGTTGGCACCATTACGGCGCTCCAAGCCACGGTGGATACAGCCCCCATCATGAGCACCCAAATGGCCCAGCTACAACAAGAAAACGATACCTTGCAGTTGACCTTAGAAGCCATTAATAATTTTGGGACGGGCGGCAGAACGCCACCACCTGGCGTGAATACCCAAGACTTGGCGGCGCTCGTGACACCCACCGCTGCCCTGTTGAGCAACCGTAACTACCGGGATTTATGGACAGTGCCGGAGATTGACCCGAGCACGGGGTGCGCCTTTAACAACCGGCGTGGGCGCTTTGGTCAGGACTCCACAGCGATTTATGCGACAGCGGTTGGGGAAAATGTGGTGGCAGGCACGGTGCACCAGGCCCGGTGGTATTACGAAGATCAATTACGCCTGGAATCGCAGCCCTGGGTGGCTGACCAGGATTATGGGCAAGTGTGCATCTTTTTTGAGATCAGGCCACAAACGCTGAACTTTACACCTGGTTTATGGTCGGTGGAATTTCTGGTGAATGGTCAGCCCCTATTACCGATCCCGTTCGAGATATGCGAGCCTGGCGAATTCTGTTAGGCTGTCACGATGCGGGCGTAGTAATCAATACTTCGGGGGCAAAGCGGCCTAAACGCCCTTCGCTATCCACGCAGGCCACGCTAACCGCTTCGAAACTGCGGAACCCACCCCATGATAAGGATGTTGCCTCTACCGTATAAAATTCACTATAGGATAGCGCTTCGGGTTGGCGTAGGGCGATGACATAACTCAGGCACGCGGGGCTATGCGACCATTCCAGCGTCAGGCTGTTGGGGTCGGTGGTGCTGGGGCGGATGGCGCGTAAGGTCGGCGGATTGGGGCCATCGGCCAACATCTCTAGCGCAGCCAGCACGACTTTTGTGGCATTGTGAAAATAATTTTGGTCAATTAAATCGACAGTATCGCGCGAGGAATTGATGCGGCTGGGATCTTCGGCGGCTTCCATCATGCGCACAGCAGGATACCCCCGTTCGGCAAAGCTCATTTGGTCACCCCACCGGCCTGGCCGGTCAATACGGTCAATCAGTTCAATGTCGATTTCGGGCACCTGGCGCCCCACGGCTACTTCGATCATGCGCGCCAATGCGCGCCCTGCCGAGCCAATATTTGGCCCATCCGAGAAGACGCGCAGCGCATCATTCACGACTTCGCCGCGTGGGCCGCGCGTACTGCCGATACTATCCACATTGATGACGGCTACCAAGGGGATATTCTGAGCCTGGATATATTGGCTAACGAAGGCTTCGCTCCCTTGGCGGCCTGTTTCTTCGGCGGCGAAGAAGACGAAAACCAGGGTCGCGCGGTGGGGTTGTTGCACCATCAAGCGCGCGATTTCGAGCAGCGCGGCCACGCCAGTGCCATTGTCATTGGCGCCAGGCGCCAGGCTGTCGCCATCGTACCAGTTTTCCGAGGTCGAATCGTAATGCGCCACAATCATCACCACCCCGGCGGAGGCATCCGTACCCTGGATGGCCATAACGACATTGGCGGGGAAAATCTCCTGGCCGGCCCATTCCATGCTAAAACGTTGAGCGTACACATCAATGCTCAGGAATTCATTGGGGCTAGTGGCCGCAATCGCGCGAAGTTCATTCAGCAAAAATGTCTCGGCGGCCTGAATGCCCGTATTCGAGGCAGTAGAACTAAGGATATGGCGCGTACGAAAGCCCACCAAGGTGTTTAGATCGGCCATGATGCGTTCGAGGCTGACCTGGTTGACGTTGCTTAGGCTGATAGGGCTGCTGGGTTGGGCTTGCGACACGCCCGAGGGAGGCCGCACATTAATCGGTTGCAAGGTGGGGGGCGCGACGGCGGCATCGGGCGTGATCGTTGCCGCCTGCTGGTTTTGCTGGACTGGCGTGTTGGGCGCTAGCGTGGGTGGTGCATCTGCCGAAAGCGAACACGCCAGCGTAGCTAGAATCAGCATACTAATGATGATGAGTGCGCGATGTGTCTTCATGGGCTGCATTGTATCATAATCCGCTGTTGATCGTCATTTGTTGCCCCTGCGTTTACAGGCGCTTACGCTACGCTATAATCAGGAACATCACGCCAGCGCGCGATAAAGTGGCCATGCGCCTGCGTTTACAGGCGCTTACGCTACGCTATAATCAGGGGCATGTTGAGAGTTCTACATTTCGCCGATATTCACATCGGCATGGAAAACTACGGGCGCACCGACCCCGTCACCGGGCTGTCGTCGCGCGTTATGGACTTTGTGCGTCGCTTGGACGATATGGTCGAGTATGCGCGCGCCCATGAGGTCGATTTGGTCATTTTCGCCGGGGATGCGTTCAAAACGCGCAACCCGAACCCGACCTATCAGCGCGAATTCGCTTACCGGATTCAAGACCTGGCGGAACTCTGCCCCGTGGTGCTGTTGGTCGGAAACCACGATTTGCCGACGAATGCCCGGCGCGCGTCGAGCATCGAGGTTTACGAGACTTTGCGCGTGCCGAATGTTATCGTCGGCATGGATTACGAAATTCACCATATCGAGACGAAATCCGGCCCGGTGCAAGTGGCGACCGCGCCGTACCCCGTGCGGGCGCGCTTACTAGAAGATGCACCGGGGGGGTTGCGCATCTCCGAGCTTGACGCGCGCCTGCAAGAGACCTTGCACCACATTCTGGAAGACCTGGCCGAACAAGCCGCCCAATCCGACGCGCCGCGCATCCTGACCGGGCATTTTACGATCTCTGGCGCGGTGTTGGGCAGCGAACGCCAGGTGATGCTCGGGCGCGATGTCGCCGCGATGCTTTCCTCCGTGGCCCACCCTGCCTGGGATTATGTCGCCATGGGGCATATTCACAAATTCCAAGATTTAACCGCCGAACAGACCGACCGTCCGCCCGTGGTCTACAGCGGCAGCATGGAACGCATCGACTTTGGCGAGGAAGCCGACCCTAAAGGCTTCGTCTGGGTGGAACTCGAACGCGACCAGACCGCTTACGAGTTCATCCCCTTGTCGGGTGCCCGTCCGTTTATCACCCTGCGGGGCGACGTGCGCATCAGCCCAGACCCTACAACCGACATATTGGCGCTCATCGCCCAGCATGATCTACAAGACGCCGTGGTGCGGGTGATCGTGACCACGACGCCCGAAAGCGATACGCTACTTAAGAACAAAGTCATTGAAAATGCTCTGTTCGAAGCGGGCGCGAACATCGTCGCGGGCATCCAACGCCAGGTAGAACGCCCCGAACGCTCGCGCCTGGGCCATACGCCAGAGGGCCTCACGCCGCCCGAACTCTTTGACCGCTATTTACACAGCCTGGATATTCCCGACGCCCAACGCGAAGCCCTGCGCCAGGCCGCCGAAGCCATTTTTCGGGAGGTTGATGAGCATGGCTAAATGGCTGCTCGGAGGGCTCTTGCTGGCCCTGTTGGCCGCGTGCAGCGGGGGTGTCGCGCCCCCCGAAACCATCCCCGCAGGCTATACCGTCTTTGAAGGCGATGGCGTCGGGCTGGGCCTGCCGCCCGGTTGGCAAGGGATGCGCCCTACAGCGGACGACTTCCGCGCGATAGCCAGCAACATTGCCCAGAATAACCCGAATATGTCCGCCCGGTTGGCGGCTATGTCCGAAGATGTGGACGACGACACCGTGCGTCTGATCGCCACTGGCCCTGAACCGCTGATAAGTGTCAACATCACCACCGAAGCCGTGCCGCCTTTTTGGAATGCCAACGCGCAAGCCAGCCAGAATCGCGATGGCCTGCAAGACATCGGCTATGAAATCATCGAAACGGGCGAAACCACCCTCAATGGCCAGGCCGCCGCGCTGACTCAGGCAGAAATTGCCATTCGCCAGACTGACGGTGGGCGCGTGCGCATGCGCATCGTACAATATACGCTGGTGGTGGGGGCACGCGCCTATAGCATCACCTTTGGGGCGCCCAGCGCATGGCTGGACGACTATCGCGCAGAATTTCAACAGCTGGCCGAAACCTTCCATACTGTCGATTAATGCCTTAGCCACAGCATCGAGGTGATGCATGTTACCTAAGCGATTAGAAATCCGAAATTTTCTGGCGTATCGCACGCCAGACCCGCTCTTGTTTGATGATTTGCACCTGGCTTGCCTGAGTGGCGACAATGGCGCGGGCAAAAGTTCCTTGCTGGATGCCATCACCTGGGCGTTGTGGGGCAAAGCGCGCGCGCGCTCTGATGATGATCTGGTGCATCTGGGCGAAAGCGAAATGCAGGTGATGCTCGATTTCAGCCAAAACGGCCACGATTACCGGGTCATCCGCAAGCGCAAGATCGGCAAGGCGCGCAAAAGCGGCGGGCGTTCGCCCGGCCAAGGATCACTTGAATTATTTACCTGGGACGACGCGCGCGAGGCCTTTTCGCTCATTAGCGAGCCGTCGATGCGCGAAACGCAAGCGCGCATTAATGTGTTGCTACGGCTGGATTATGACGTGTTCATCAATTCGGCTTTTTTGCAGCAGGGCAACGCGGCGGCCTTCACGACCAAAACCCCCGCCCAACGCAAGGAAATCCTCAGCGAAATTTTGGGCCTGGGCCAGTGGGGCTTGTACGAAGAACGAGCTAAAGCGCGTTTGGATGATAGCAAGCATCAAGTGGCCGTTCTGGCGGCCAGCCTGGATGAAATCGAGAAGGAAATTGCGCGCGAGCCTGGTTTTTTACGCGAGCAAGAAGACGCGCAAGCCCAGTTATCCGCCGCGCAGGAGGCCGTACAACAGGCCGAAGAAAGCCTGGACGAAGTGAAAGGCGCCGAGATCGAACTACGCACGGCTAACGAAGCTCTGGCGGCCACGCAGATGAACCTGAGCGAGCGCGAGAAAGACTTGCAAAATCAGAATGAGGTCATCGCGGAGCAAAGCGCGCGCCTGGCCACGTTACAAACGGTCTTAGACGATGCCGAACGCATCCAGACCGGGTACGCGGAACTCGAAGCGGCCCGCGCGGCAGATTATGAACTGGGCAATAAGCTGCAAGACCTGAACGAAGTCAATGCGCGTATCAATGCCTTGGAACGCCAACTGGATGACGCGCGCCAAGTGATCGAACTGGATGCCCAGCGTTTGCAGACGCATCTGCAAAATGATGCCGCAATCATCGACAACGCCGCCGCCGCCCGCGCCAGCCTGGCCAACATTGACGCGCAGATCGAAGAACTGAACGCTTTGCAAGCCGCCCGCGAGGCATGGCAAGCGGAAATTACGGCGTTCAAAGAAGAATCCGCCGCGCTCTCTGCTCATAACGAAACACTCTATGTCGAAATGGCCGACATCAAAAAACGGCTCGAAGTCCTCACATCCTCCACGGAGGCAATTTGCCCGGTCTGTGGCCAGGCCCTGGATGAGCACCATAAAGCCGAACTCCACGCCAGCACCACCGCCGAAGGCACCGAACGCGGCGACCAGTTCCGAGCCAATGATGCGCGCCTGAAAGAGATCAAAGAGGCGGTGCAAGAGCGTACCACGCGCTTGGGCGAAACCAAAGGCGACCTAGCCCGGTTGCCCCGGTTGCAAAATCAGCGCGGTGGCTACGAGCAGCAAATCCAAATGGCTAACGAAGCTGAAAGCCGCATGCAAGCTAACCAGGCCAAGTTAGATCATCTGAACATGGTGTTGGCTGAAGGGGACTTTGGCGAGGCGATTCGACGCCAATTGGTGGCCACCCAGGCCGAACGCGCCGCGCTGGGCTACGACCGCGACGAGCATACCGCTGTGCGCGAAAAGATGAATACCTATCTGGCGTACCAAGACGAAGCTCAGCAGTTAGAATTCGCGCAAAAGTCCGTCCCAGACCTTAAAGCAGCCTTAGAAAAAGCTCAAGCCTGGCGCGAGCGTCTGCAAAAAAATATTGCGGATTACCAGGCCACTATCGAAACCCAGCAAGCCGACATCGCCGCCCTAGAAGTGAGATATGCGGAGATGCAACGCCGCCGCGAGGTCTTCAATCGTCAGCGCTCTGTGCTGCGTAATGCCGAAGAAAAAATGACCATTATCCAACAGCAATTACGCTCGATTGCCACGCAACGCCAACGCCGCGAAGAGATGCTCGCCCGGCGGGATGCGCTCGAAGGCGAGGCGACGCTGTACGAATGGCTGAAAGGCGCTTTCGGGCGGAATGGCATTCCGGCTATGCTCATCGACGCGGCCATCCCAGAATTGGAAGAAGAAGCCAATCGCCTGCTCAGCCGTATGACCAATAACCGTATGCATTTGCGGTTCGACACCCAGCGCGAAAAGAAAACGGGGGGCGTCGCTGAAACGCTGGACATCTGGATTCAGGATGAATTGGGCCAGCGTGATTATCAACTATACAGCGGCGGAGAAGCCTTCCGCGTGAATTTTGCCATCCGTGTGGCCCTTAGCCAGATGCTAGCTCGGCGCGCAGGGGCGCAATTACGAGCCTTATTCATTGATGAAGGCTTTGGCACGCAAGATGCCGCCGGGCGTGAACGCCTGGTGGAAGCCATCACGAGCATTCAAGATGAATTTGATCTGGTGCTGGTCATCACCCATATTGACGAATTGAAAGAGGCATTTCCGGCGCGTATCGAAGTCATCAAGACGCCCAGCGGCAGCCTAGCCCATATCCGTTAGCCCAAATTGCACGACTCAGGCTTGACGCCCCCGCCAAGCCCGCCTATAATGCCCGTAATATTGCAACGGCAATGCGCGGAAGTAGTAATCCGATTGCCCTAGCGAGCCGGGATGGTGAAAGCCGGCACGGGCCAGGCAGCCCACTACGGATGAACTCGTCCGCAAGCCGCGAGGGTGAACGCCAGTAGTCCTCGCCGTGCGGCGCGCGTTAAGCGCCAACGAAGTTGGATAGCCTCATGGGTCCGTAGCTCAGTTGGGAGAGCGCCTCAATGGCATTGAGGAGGTCAAGAGTTCGAGTCTCTTCGGATCCACTGTACGAACATCATCCAGGCTATCAAACAGGGTGGTACCGCGGAAATCCTTTTCGTCCCTGATAAATGTGGGATGAAAAGGGTTTTTTGATTCCGCACAGGCGTAGTACACTTGATATATGACGTTGTAACAAATTTAGCGTAAGGATTAATCATTATGAGCAGCAATCAACCGCGCACCTTCGAAGACCGACTGCGCGAGGCCGTCGAATGGTTTGGCAAAGTCCTCAATAGTGCTAGTGCGCCTGCTCCGCAACCTGTCCCGGTTCGTAATCGCCGGCCAGACGAACGACAACGTCCATCACAACGATAATTTCGCCTGCCCCCCAAATTGTATAGCCCTGGATGATGCTCGGCTTGCGCGGATGCGCGTCTATTGATTGCACGTAAGCCAAAAAGGAGCAAGCTGTGACATCATCTTATGATCCCGCTGCGATTGAGCCCAAATGGTCCCAACAGTGGGAAGCCGACGGGTTATACCGTTCGGAGGTGGACTGGAGTAAACCCAAACACTATGCCCTGACCATGTTGCCTTATCCGAGTGGCGACCTGCACATTGGGCATTGGTTCGCCATGACCCCCTCGGATGCACGCGCGCGATACATGCGCATGAAGGGCTATAACGTGCTCTTTCCGATGGGGTTCGATGCGTTCGGCTTGCCCGCCGAAAATGCCGCGATTCAGCGCAACATCCATCCTAAAGAATGGACCTACAACAATATCGAGCGCATGCGCAAGCAACTGCACAGCATGGGCGCGATGTTCGATTGGCAACGCGAGGCGGTCAGTTGCGACCCCGAATACTACAAATGGACGGAATGGTTCTTTAAGCGCTTCTTTGAGGCGGGGCTAGCGTATCGTGGTGAAGCGGTCGTGAACTGGTCGCCCACGTTGCAAACTGTGCTGGCCAACGAGCAGGTCATTGATGGCAAAGATGAGCGCACCGGCCAACCCGTCATTCAAAAGATGATGACCCAGTGGTTCTTCCGGTATAAAGCCTACGCGGATGAAATGCTGGATTTCAGCCATATCGACTGGCCCGAGCCGGTCAAGATTATGCAGACGAACTGGATCGGGCGCAGCGAAGGTGCCGAAGTCGATTTCCCGACCGAAACCGGCGATATAATCCGCATTTACACCACCCGCCCCGATACGCTGTGGGGCGCGACCTTTATGGTGCTAGCCCCCGAACATGCGCTGGTCGAGAAGCTGACCACGCCTGCCCAACAAGCCGAGGTCGAAGCGTATGTCGATGCGGCGGCTAAAGCCACCGAAATGGAACGCACCGCCGAAGGTCGCGAAAAAACAGGCGTTTTTACGGGCGCTTACGCGATCAACCCCGTGAATGATGAGCGCATCCCGATTTGGATTGCCGATTATGTCATGGTGACCTATGGTAGCGGCGCGATTATGGCCGTGCCCGCGCATGACCAACGCGACTTCGAGTTCGCGCGCAAGTTCGGCTTGCCAATTGTGCCCGTCATCCAACCCGCAGATGAAGAAACCGTGTTGCACGGCGAAACCATGGTCGAAGCGTATGTCGGCCCTGGCCAGATGATCAACAGTGCGGACTTTGACGGCACGTCCGTCACAGACGCCAAAGGGCGCAAAAACCCCAGCATTAACGCGGTTATCGACTGGCTAGAGGACAAAGGCATCGGTACGGAGGCCGTGAATTATCGCCTGCGCGACTGGCTAATTAGCCGCCAACGCTATTGGGGCTGCCCGATTCCGATGCTGCATCCGCAAGATGGCGAAGCCAGCGTCGAGCCCGTACCAGAAGATCAATTGCCCGTTACCCTGCCAGAAGATGTCGAGTTTCAGCCCACCGGGCAAAGTCCGCTGCAATTTCATGAGGGCTTCCTGAACGCGCAAACCGCCAATGGGCGCCCCGCCCGGCGCGAAACCGACACCATGGATACGTTCATGTGTTCGTCCTGGTATCATCTGCGCTATCTGAGCCCTGGTTATGACCGCGCGCCGTTCGACCCCGAAGAAGCAGCCTACTGGCTGCCCGTGGATGTCTACACGGGCGGCGCCGAACATGCGACCATGCATCTGCTGTATACGCGCTGGTTTAACAAAGCCATTCGTGACTTAGGCGTGTTTGATGATGCCATGGTCATTATGCGCGAGCACGGGCGCGACCCCGAGGGCTTGCTAGACGAACCCATGGTCTTGTTGCGTAATCAGGGCCAGGTGCTGGGCGAAGAACGCCCCGGCCACATCGTCCGTGCGGCGGGCGAAATGCGCGATGGCAAGCTACTGGCCGCGCATGTGGCGGTGGTCGAACGCGGCACAACGCCCGAAAAAGGCGAGAATTACGTCGTTGGTGAAATCATGCGCCGTACGGAAAACACCATGTATGTGGCCTACGCTGGCGAACAGACCCAATTGGTGGAAATCATGCCCGATGCGGTGATCGACATCCCCGAAATCCCGGGCGACAATACGGTCAATCAATTGCAACATCATCTGGAAATCCAGCGCATGTCCAAGAGTAAGGGCAATGTCGTGAATCCCGATGAACTGGTCGCGGCATATGGCGCGGACACGGTGCGCGCGTATCTGATGTTCGGCTTCAATTGGGAAAAAGGCGGCCCCTGGGATAGCAAAGGCATTCAGGGCGTCGTGCGCTGGGTGCAAGATGTGTGGGACTTGGTAACGGCGGGCGTGCCGGATAATGTATCGCCGGACGAAAATGCTGAGCGTGCCTTGCTGCGCAAAGCCCACCAGACGATCCAGCGCGTGGATTATAGCCTGGAAAACTTCAGCTTTAATACCGCCGTTGCGGCGCTGATGGAATTGCGCAATGCGCTGCAAAAAGCTGCCAAATCCGCTGACGTTGGCCAGGGCGCTTGGGACGAAACCGTGAGTATCATGCTGCGTCTGATGGCACCCATAACGCCCTTCATCGCGGAGGAACTATGGCAGCAGACCGGCGGCGCGTATAGCATCCACCAGCAACCCTTCCCGATCTTTGACCCGACATTGGCTGCCGAAGATGAGATCACGCTGGTGGTGCAGGTGAATGGCAAGGTGCGCGATAAAATCCAGGCGCCCGCGAATATCAGCGAAGAAGATGCCAAAGCGCTGGCGCTGGCCTCCGAGCAGGTCAAGAAGTTCATGAACGGCGGCCAACCGCGCAAGGTGATCTTCATCGCGCGCGGCAATCTGGTGAATATCGTGTTATAGCCTCGGATTGTGGAAGGCTTACGAAGGCGCATCCTGAGTGATGCGCTTTTTTGGTTTATGGCGTGCTTCCAGGGCGGGGATCACATCCAGCAGTTCATCCAGGTGGATGATGACGGCATCCGGCAAGATGTCGAGTGTGGCGGGTGCGCCTGGCAGATTCTCGGTCAGTTTGTGCAGAGCGTTAGGGCGCTCGAAGGGCGTCAGGGCAGATAATTCGGGGGAGGGCACGCGCAAAACGGTCTGCGCGCCGAATTGTGCCGGGTAAAAACAATCGTGGTCGTAGCGGTCGCCGATGTGAATGCGCGTTTCAGCTTCGGCGTAGCGCGCGTAAAATGCTGCCTCGGTTTTGAATGCGGCGGTGGTATCGGGCAGCAGAAAATCATCGAAAAAATCATATAAGCCCAGGGCATGCAAGACGGGCACTTGAAATTTACTCAGCCCCATAGAGGCCACCACCAGACGCCGCCCAGGCTTTAATTGCCGTAAGACGTTTGGCGCGTTATCCAAAAAGCGCGTATGGGGTGGGGCGGCATGCTCGCGCACGAGCGTTTCGGCGCTATGGTGCAGCTTAACGCCCAGTTGGGCCGCTACTTCGGCCAGCATATCATCCCAATCCATGCCGCGCGCCCGGTCGGGGAAGGGTTCGGCTAGGCGTGCATCATGGGTGGCCACAATCAGCGCCAAGATCGCTGCGGGGGTTTGGCCCGCTTGCGCGGCCAAGTCTGCGGTAATGGTCGGAAAGACCACCGGCCCAAAGGGATTGACCATCAGCGTCCCGTCCAGGTCAAAGAACAGGACGCGCATGCTTAGCCGGTGGTGGAGGACGATGGCGCGGAGGACGAGAGGGGCTTGCTTATTCGGTCGTCCTTAGAAGCGCCATTTTCGCCAATTTTCGCAGCGTGTAGCTGGGTTATTTGTAATTCGAACAGCTTCTGGCGGCGGTCGTAGCGCTGCTTAGCCAGCATACGCATGTCGGCCACCACGTCCGATTCATCTAAAATTTCGGTGCCCAGCAACGATTCGACCGTATCTTCCATTGTGACGATCCCAGCAGTACCGCCGTATTCATCCAATACCAGAAAGATATGCTCGCGGCGGGTGATGAACTCGCGCAGGACTTTAGACACTGGTAACGACTCTGGCACGGAATGAATCGGTAGCACCAATTGATTCAGCTTGACATCGTGCTTGTCCTCGGCCACGGCGCTCAGCAGTTGGTAGCGCAGCACAAACCCGACCACATCATCGTGATTTTCGCGGTAAATCGGAATGCGCGAATGCACGATCAGCGGGTGTTTTTGGGCGACCTCGCCCACGGTCATATCTTCTTGCAACATAAAGACCACCGTGCGCGGGGTCATGATGTCGCCAACATGGGCCGCGTTCAGCCGAAACAGGTTGCGCAGGATGATATGTTCTTCTTTTTCCAGCGTGCCTTCATCCTGGCCGATTTCGGCCAGGGCTTCCAATTCGGAGCGCGTGACGGTCGGCGCTTTATCGCCGGAGGCAATCGTGCGGCCCAGCACCTGAAAAGCCTTCACCGCCGGGTACAACACCCAGATTAGCCCCTGCACACCATACGCGGTAAAGGGCATCAGCGGCTTCCAGTACACCGCGCCCAGCGTTTTGGGGATGATCTCGGAAAAAACCAGAATCAGAAAGGTTAGCACGGCAGAGATGACACCGAACCATTCATTGCCAAACACAGCGGCAGCTTGTGCACCCGCACCTGCTGCGCCCACCGTGTGGGCGATGGTATTGAGCGTCAGAATAGCCGAAATGGCATCTTCGACATTTTCTTTAATGCGGCGCATGACGACGGCAAATCGTTTGCCTTGCTCCGCCATGACTTCAATGTAGGATAGAGATGAGGATAAAACCGCAGCTTCCCAGATGGAGCATAAAAACGAAAAGGCGAGTGCGACCGAAATATAGACCACCAGGCCCAGAATCGATCCTTCGGTCTCTCCACTCGGTGCAGCTCCTGCAGCGAGGATGAGGTTTTCGATTGACAAAGAGGGTATTCCTAAAGACTTATGATACGTTGACATCCTGTGATGACATCAATATACCATAAGATTGGCGAGGGTCGAATGACAAGCATAAGAAATGCGTTAACATCTGTCAGAATAGAACAAGAAAATTGTCTTAAAAATTGTTACACTGTCCGAAAAGGTTCAAGCCAAGAATGGGATGCTCAGAGTCGCCTATGAAACACCTGTATGACCCGAAATTTGCTGGGATGGTGCTATTATGTTGTGTGCTGATCGTGGGGCCAGTGTTAGCGCAGGCACCACCGCCCGCGCCGGATGATTATCTCGTGCCGCCCCGCGAGCGGGACTATTCGCAGGCGGGTATTGACGCGCTCATGAACACCATTACCGAGCAGTATGGCATCGGTTTTGCCTTTCCGGTGGAATGGATCGCCAATGATGCGCGTGAAGTGATGTGGTTTACGGATGGTCTGCATCATGTGCTTGGCGCTTTGTACCTAGCCGCCTACTATCTGCACGCCTATGACGGCGCGCCAGAAGACATATCCCCTGCCGAGCACTTCCGCCAGCATTTTGACCGCGCCAATATTCTGCTGGACCGCGTGCTGGGTATCGAAAATGGTTTTGATGGCAACACCATGCCCGTGGTGGAAGATAGCCAGATCGTCAGCTATAACATTCAGTTAGCGCCGGGCGGGCTCAGCGGCCAATACGTTATGATTCATGAGTTGGCGCATGTGCTGGATGCCTTGCTGAACGACACCCCCCAGGCGGATTTTGTGACCGTGTTGGGGGGCGAGATGACCCCCATCGCCTGGCGACCTGGTGCGGGTTACGTGGGTAACGAAATCCTCTTTCCGCGCGCGGTGGCTGGGGCCAACGAAGATTTCGCGGACACCTTCGCGGCAATGCTGATGGGGCGCCTCTCGCCGGAGAATGTCGCGGTGCGTTACGACTTTATGCGCGCTTACCTGCCTATTTGGTTGGCGGCTATCCGCGGATTGCCCGAAGACATCCGCGACTTGCATTTACCCGACGAAGGCTACTAGGCATACCGCGCCCGCAAGGCTGGGATCAGATAGTCCGTGAAAGCACGTTCGCGGGCATATTCCGGTTGCCAACCCCAATCCGCACGCGCGGCACTGTCGTCCAGTTCGGCTGGCCATGTATCCAAGATGCCTTGGCGCCGTTCGTCTGGTTCAAAGCGCAGTTGCCCTTCGGGAAAGGCCGCCTGGATAATCTCGGCGGCTTCGGCAGCAGAGATGCTGAAGCCCGTCACGTTATAAACGTACTTTGTCAGTCGTTCGCGCGGGGCCTCGGCCAGGCGTAATAAAGAGGTAATCGCATCCGGCATCACCATAAAGGGAATGATCGTATCGGGCCGCACGAAGGCGGCATAAGCTTTGCCCTGTGCTGCCGCATGGATCATCTCGGGCACATAATCGCTGGTGCCGCCGCTGGGTAGCGTGGCCGCACTGATGAGCCCGGGATAGCGCAAGCAGCGAAAATCGACGCGGTATTCTTCGGGGTTAGGCGCCAATTGGCGATAGAAATTGGCGTAGTAGTGCCCCAGATGCTCGCAGTAAAGTTTATTGCAGCCGTACATCGTCACAGGGACGTTGTATTCTTCTTCGCGGATGGGGTCGGCGGCTTGTTTGGTTGCGAGTTCGGGCAGGCCATAGGCCGCAATAGAACTGGGGAAGATGAACTTCACCCCGCGCCCCTGCCAGCGCGATTGCTCAATGGCCATATGCAACAGATTGATCGTGCCTTGCACATTGACCCGATGCGCGGCTTCGGGCGTGAACTCCGCGCGCGTAGAGAGCAACGCCGCCAAATGAAAAATAGCGTCGAACTCGTATTCACTCATGAGGCGTTCGAGCAAGGTGGTATTCAGAATATCGCCGGTGATGGCTTTGCGTACCATGGGCCGCAATTCTGGCGCGATGTCGCGCACATCCAAGGCCAGGATGTCCGTATCGCCATGTTGCGCGAGATAATGAATGAGCCCGTGGCCAACTTCGCCATTAGCCCCCGTGATGAGCGTTACACGCCTGCGCATAATGGTCTCCTGAGCCTGTCGCTTAGCTGATGACGCCGAGTGCGTGCCCGACGCGCGCGAAGATGTCGATAGCTTCTTGCAAATCGTCCCGCGTATGCGCGGCGCTGTTCATGACGCGAATGCGTGCCAGGCCCTGGGGCACCGTGGGATAAACAATCGCCATGGCGAACACGCCTTCTTCCAGCAAACGACGGCTGAAGGTCTGCGCCAGGGCCGCTTCGCCCAGCATGACCGGAATGATTGGCGTTTCGCTGTGCCCAGTATCGAACCCCAGCCCAGCGAGGGCCTCGCTGAAATATGCGGCATTATCCCACAGCCTTTGCACGCGCTCCTCGGAGCTTTCGAGCATGTCAATGGCCTCCAGGCAGGCCGCGACATCTGGCACGGTCATGGCGCTAGAAAACAGGAAAGGCCGTCCACGTTGGCGCAACCAGTCGATGAGCGCGGCGGACCCGGCGACAATGCCGCCCACCACGCCGAACGCCTTGCTCATGGTGCCCACTTCAATATCGACTTGCCCGTGCAGGCCAAAATGATCGACAATGCCGCGCCCGCCGCGCCCCAGCACGCCTTCGCCGTGGGCATCATCCACCATCAGCATGATGTCATGTGCTTGCGCCACCTCTACTAGGTCGGGTAAGGGTGCTAGGTCGCCATCCATGCTAAAGACGCCATCCGTCACGATGAGGCGCCGGCCATATTCGCTGGTCTCGGCAATTTTGCGGCGCAGATCATCCACATCGTTATGTTCATAGGCGACGATTTGCGCGCGGCTCAGGCGGCAACCATCAATGATGCTGGCGTGGTTAAGTTTGTCCGAAAAAATGACATCTCCGCGCCCCACCAGCGCCGGAATCGTGGCCAGGTTGGCTGTAAAGCCGCTTTGCAATGTAATGACCGCTTCGGCGCCTTTGAAGCTCGCCAAGCGCTTTTCAAGCTCGGTGTGCAGGCTCATCGTCCCGGCGATGCTGCGCACGGCCCCGGGGCCAATGCCATAGTCATCAATCGCGCGCTTGGCTGCGTCGCGCAGGCGCGGATGATTGGCCAGGCCAAGATAGTTATTCGCGCATAAGTTAATGACCGGGCGTCCATCGACCACAATGCGCCCATCCATGGGGCTGTCGATGGTGCGGATGGTGTTGTACAATCCGGTATCGTGTAACTCTTGCAGGGCTTCGGTCACCCATGCGGTTTTGGGGTCGGGTAGGGGTTGCATAAATCCTCGTAATTTTTGCTGTTCGGTAAATGAGAATTTGATAAGCTGCGTAGCTCTATTATAGCAGCCTAGCCATGATGAATCTGCCAGACCAAAACCCTAAAGCATCGATCTGTATCGCCTCATAAATAGCCGTTCGCGCGATACCAATCGTAGGTATCTTGCACGCTTTGCCGGATGTTGATCTGGGGCGTGTGTAGTTCGTTTAACATTTTACTGGTGTCGAAATAAATTTCGCGGCGGCTTAAGCGCAGTTGATTGCCATCGGCAGGAAGCTGCGCCCCAAGCGCGCGCCCAACATCCGCCAGGGCCGCAACTGCCGGAACGACATTGCCGGGCAAGGGCAAGCGCGGCACAGGCGCGCCCAGCACATCGCACACCAGGCGCGTAAAAGCCTTATG
>DAOTVD010000052.1:0-2936 GCA_034437075.1 Anaerolineae bacterium | reverse complement strand
CACGCCATCTCCCGTGCTGACTGATACGCTGCGTGCAACTATGACATCATCGCCAACACTTGTCCCCAGCGCAACAGGTACGGCGGTCCCCCCCCAAACAGCAACCAATACATTAACTCCAACAACAATTCCAACACAAGCTATTCCGCAAGAGCCAACCCCAACCATCATTCTGGCAATAGCATTAGAGAATACACGCGCTTGGTCAGAGCCTAATGCCCATACCGGACAGCTTCTGATAGATATTCCGACTAACAGCAGTCTTGTCCTTATTGATGGCCCAGTTCGCGGCCCCATCCGACTCGACACCAATATACAAGGGAACTGGTATCAAGTACGTTACGCCAATGAGTTGCTGACGCTGGGCTGGGTGTGGGAAGAACGGCTTCGTTTTGCCAATTCTTTACAAACCGCGTCGTTGGAACGGACGCTGTATGTTACCAATCCTCGTTTCTCTGGTGATGATGTCACCTTAGTACAAATCAGACTCAGAGAATTGGGGTATGATCCAGGCCCAATCGATGGATATTTTGGCCCACTAACTGCTGGTGCGGTTCGGCAATTTCAGCGTGACACTCGGTTGGAGATTGATGGTGTCGTAGGGCCGATTACTTGGGGGGAGTTCTTCGCCAACCGATGATATTTTATGGAAATATCACAAAGAGCATCAAGTCCAAGTTGCAATATTTTTGCAATATGCATATGAAGTTCTTCAATGCTAGGCCTAAAACCAGTATCCTTCGGATAGGTGCGCTATGGTTATTGATAATATCAGCAATTCTGTCTAGCTGTGACATGATTGATCCAGGAAGCTCGGAATCCGCCACTGAAGGCTTTGTTGACCAGGATATGCTGGACGGTTTCCCCGTGGCCTCATTTACGCCACCTGCAACGGCCACTCCACACCCAACACGTACTCCGCCTACCACGCCAACCAGCACCGCTCGCCCAACGCGACAGCCGACAAGTTTGCCGACCACCAGCACACGGTCTCAATCGAATACCCGTACCCCATCTAATGGCAATGAATCGCCTCGTGACTGCGCCAACCCGACAATTTCGCGAACGCAGATGCGGGTCGGTATAGAAGGACATGTGTTTTGGGGCGAAGTCCATTTTTTTCCAACATTAGGCAATGATCGATTTTACACTTTAGTTAGTGGCATAGACTTCATTGTGGTGGGTGGTGGGCGATGCGCGCGACCATATAATACTGCAACTGAATACTATATGTGGCAAGTCGAATTAACAAGCGGCACGCTGACTGGCCAAGTTGGTTGGATTGCGGAAGAAGTAGATCGTCAAGGACGGCGCAGTATCGCACCATGAAAAATATCCATAATTCATCACGTTAACTTAAGGCTAAAATCTGACCATTCCTCCCTTGTCAGATTTCCTGACAGCCCCGCATAAATCCTCTTCTATCATCGATAACGTACCGTAAAACAGATGATAGAAAGGTAAGTTAGCATGACTGATCAATCCAATCCAGTCACATTGCCCAAACGGGTACCGCGCCGCACGCGCAACCTGAACATTCGCCTTTTTCCCCCTCACCCCCACACATCGCGCTTGACCGCCGCGCGGGGGGTACGGACTGCCCGCCAGGCCAACGCGAGCGCAATCACCAGATCGTCGTGCAAGCCGCTGGGCGCGCTATAACGATAGGCCCCATCCCGGCCGCGTTCCATCGTATAGGCGTCGAGTTCGGCCACCAGCACCGGATCGTCCGGCAGGGTGATGTGTTTTTCCTCAGTTTATACGACACACCGTGTGTCCACCAAACCGGGGGAAGTTCAGACGTGTCACGGTGTCGCATGTCGCGCATACCCAATCAATGTGACACGCCCCCGCGCAGCACATACGCCTCCGCGCCATCGACATTCGTTTTGATGAGCATCCCGGCCCGCTCCAGGTCTTCGGCGGTTTGGCGCGCAACCTTGGCCGGAATATGCAAATTACGATACACGTCGCGCAGCTTCCGACCGCGCCCGTCCGAGGTGCGGAACGCCGCCAGCATCTTTTCCTGCAAGCTCATCTCGCGGCTAGCCTCGCCGGAACGGTCAAGCTCGCTTAGCAGGCGATGCGCACTGCCGCGCAGAACCTCCGCCAAATGCTGACCCACCGCCCAATCATCATTGGTCACCGTAGGCCGCTCGGCATCACTTTCTAGCCAACGCAGGGCGGCGCATAGCATCGCGAACTTCAGCGCGCCGACATGCAAGCGACCATACACCGGGCGCAAGCGCTCATCGAGGGGGTCTTCCCGGCGCGGATCGCACAAGCCGCGCAGGCGCTGACTATAGGCCCGGACCGCCTCCCACGGCTCGACCGTCACATCCCATTCGGGGATTTGCGGCGTGAACTCATCATCGACGTCAGGCGGCTAAGGCAGCTTATCGAACAGCGCCCGCAAGCCCGTTATCAACTCACCCGGCAAAGGGCGCGGCTCCGTCAGCGCGGGACGTTCCTTACAGTTAGCCTCCGGCGTGATGAGCGCGAACCGCGAAAACAACCCGTTACTCCAATCCGCCGGGACAACCGCGCCCGCCAGCGCCGCAGGGGTCGTCACGCCCAAGATGGACAGCGCGGCATTCTCGACGATGGTCAGCCCGGCTTGGGTGTCCTTATCGCTGCATTCCGGGCAATCGTAAAGCTACAACAACTGAAAAGACGAATTTCCCGTCATTCCCACTGCATGAGGTGATTCGCGTCGTTGAGACGCTGCGCCTCGACCAAAACGGCAATTCAAAGCTCAGAGACCCACCGGAATAGGGGGCATTCTGGGCTTTTTTGCATCTATCGAACGCCATATAGGAATGGCGAATAAACAATCTATGCAAAAACAGGTACAATAGCTGGCGACGTAAAATGACTAAACTAACAAATGAAGTTTCCCTATCCATCCCATACTGAACAGATGATGAAGAAGTACT
>DAOTVD010000051.1:0-17431 GCA_034437075.1 Anaerolineae bacterium | reverse complement strand
GCTTTTTCAGATTTCTGAGTCGTTTCCCCTTCCAGTTTTTGCAGGTCTTGTTGTGCCCGTTCGTTGTTAGGGTTAATTTGCAAAACGCGGCGCAACGCCGCCGCGCGATCTGCCCGTGAGGGCTGCACCGAAGCCAGCCATAGCCAGGCGACTTCGTTTTGGCTATCCAACCGCAACACTTCTTCAAAAATGCCGCGTGCGATGTCTTTATTCCCGTTTTTTGCCGCTTGGATGCCGGATTTCAGGAGATTTTGAATTTCTTCACCAGCCACGATGGCACATCCTCAATTTGATTTGATGATGATTTTATCTGATAGACGATAGGCCAAAGCCTATATATGCCAGGGTTTTTAGTTAGCGGGCCACCAAGACCACCAAAATGAGTAGGGCGGCAAAGGCCAAAACACCAAACAAGAACAACACGCCTATAATAAGCGTGCGTTGTTCTTGCGAACGATTCCGCGTGGCCATCTTGGTTAGGGCTTTTTGCGCGTTCTGGTTATTCGGGTTGGCTTTGAGGGCGCTTTGCAAAAACTGGCGGCGTTGCGCGTTGGTGTCGGCCAGATAAGCCAGCCAATACCAAGCGCGGTCATTTTGGGGGTCAGCTTGGATAACTTGCCGCAGGATCACCCGCGCGCCCTCTTTGTTGCCCTGTTTTGCGGCAGTAATGCCCATTTGTAATTGCGCTTCCAGATTCGGGCCATCAGCACTGCTCATTGTTCCTATGCTCCTCGTCCGCGTTCGTCTGTCCTCGATTATCCTCGCTCCGACACCCCTTGGCAAGCACTGCCTTGCTACGCCAGGACGGCCTAAACGGGGGTTTCCTCTTCGATGAAAGACGCCCACGGGCCGATCATACCATCTTCAGTGACCCCATAGTACACCCGCAAATGGGGCTTTCCACTACTGTCCGTCACACGCTGGCAGAGGTCGTAGCGCATCGCACCCGCCTTGCGATATTTGCGCACCAAGCCGTAATCACCGTGCCAATCAACCTTCTTTTCGTCTAGCGTGTGGTCTTCGGTCTGCGTGATGGCATAATGCCACAACCGCCGCGCCGACGAGCGCGTCACGTTATGGATAATATTATCGTTGCGCAAGTCGCGCATCATATGATACAGCGTGCCACGCCGTTTTTCCGTCCCCACCACTTCGACCCCCGTCATGGGCGAGCTATCGTTCCGATTTTGCTCGGCATTTGCCTCGACCTCACCGCTAACAGAGGGGGCATCTTGGGCGTGGGTTTCCAACACTTCGGACTGCTTCTGTGGGGCAGGTGTGCTAACGTGGGGTTTGTTACCTTGCACGAGGCTTACGATTTCATCGCGAACCGCCAAATTCGTGTCGGATTCATCGCGCAGGTAGATTTTGTTGTCGTCAATTGCATACGGGATGTTGTCGCCATGCGGCACCTGGATACGGACGACCGTTTTGCCGCGCGTGCTCTGCGCATCAATATCAACCTCTAACTTAGGTGAAATGCGCTTGTCGATTTCACCATACAGGGTTTCGATGGCCGTGCTCGCGCGGGTAACCCCCACGGGTTCGTCTTTCGGGTTCGCACTGATGCCAATATACACCGTGCCGCCATTGGTATTGGCGAAGGCGCATACATCCGCAATGATACTATGCAAATGGCCGCCTTTGCGTGCCAAGGACTCATGAAACGTCTGCACGATGCTCTCGCCTTCTTCGCGTGCGGCCTGCACATGGTCGAATGGGTCGCGCGAACTGCGATACGGGCGGGTCAGGGCAAAGTCATTGCTCTCGAAGACTTGGCGCAGGGCGTCAAAACTGCGTTCGGGCATCAACACTTCGGTGATGCGATCGCCAACGCCCAAATTTTTGTTCTTTTGCTTGCCTTCGGCGCTCAAACGGTGCGCGTCCGAATTTTGTATGCAGCGCATCCGGCGCGGATAACCGGGCTTGGTACCATCAAAGAATCGTGCGGTGGTATGGCGCCCCCGTTTTTCTAGGTCGGTCACTTCCAGCGCATGAATATTTGCATCTTGGGTATACGCGATGCGCGTCTGGCCGCCAAAATCCATGCCTTTCATAAAGACCCCATGCGCCGAATTCACATGAGCCGGGATCACCAGCCCGCCGGCTTCGCGAATCAGGTGGTACGCGGTTAGCACATCCGACGATGCGCCCACGATGGACGAACCATGTTCCAGTGCGTCTGGTGGGATGTGCAGGCTTAATAAAATATGCTCTAATTCGCGCACGCTGGTCTCGGGCGGAAAAATCCCCAGTACATGAAAACCAAATGTTGCGGTAAATTCAAAACCCGGCAATACGAGAATTTTATCCAGCAAGCGCCGGTATTCTTGCAAACGGCGGTTTTCGTCCGGCTCAGCGCGCTCTAGCTTTTCCAAATAGCTCAATTTGTCGATTTCATCGAGCATGGTGCTATAGCCGCGCACGGTGTTGTGGTCGGTCAGCGCGATAATATCCAGGCCGCGAATTTCTGCCTGGCGCAAAATATCGAGGTACGAAACATTTTCTTCCTGGTAGTCTTGCGAGGCAGGGGTATGCAGGTGCAAGTCGATCTTATACCAGTTTTTTTTGGGTTGCTTACGACGGGATTTTCGTGACACGTTAACGTCCTAGCAAATCCAAGAATAATTGGGCTAAATCACCCGGCTCGAAAGGTTTGTGTAAGAAGACATCCACGCCAGCGGCGAGGGCTTCTTGTTCCATATCCATACCAGAGGCCATCACAATCGGTGTGGCCTGGTGGGCCGGGTCTGCGCGTAATCGGTGGGCTAAGTCTAGCCCGTTCATGTCTTTCAAGTTGTAGTCAATCATAAACAAATCAGGTTGTATTTCGGGGAAACGTTCTAATGCCTTTTCGGCTGTGGGCAGAATGTGGACATCAAAATCCGCAGACTCCATTTCTAGCATGCGTTTCAGCAGAGATGTCATCGCTTTGTCATCATCTACAAGCATTATTCTGGGCAAGGGCCTACCTCATCCTCGTGTCTGAACTTATGCGATCGTGCGTCCGTGGGGCGGCAGTCGTCTATAAGTGACGCTGCGCAACGAGACGTTAGGGCATCACCGTGGTCATCATCAAAGTGGGCGTTGGGGGCTAATGCAATTGATTTGGGCCAGATGATCGTACTTATATGATGTCGGTCCACTGCTAACACTTTATCCTTTATCCTGCAAACTGGCAATACCTACCCCGGTTGGCCATCTAAGGCTGCGCCCAACGACTTGTGGGCTAATGCGCCAGCTTGGTGCCACACCCGGTTGCCTAGAATGGTAGCACACCCGGGGCTTTTCGCTCAAATGAAATTCCCTGAATATCGCCAGTCGTTCTCGTTAATCACAACCGGTCAGGGAGATTGGCGTATCGCCGTAGTTCGCGAAGCGCCCATCGGCTTGCTGTTCGTACATTCCCAGGATGATTTGCTCCCCACCCGGCAAGCGCGGCAATTGATAATGGTCGGTAACCAGTTCATCCGCCAGCCAGGTGCTTGTGGGGCGCCAACCGTGCACTGGGGCGCGGGCGTCGGCTTGGGCCAGCGGGCGCTCATCCCCGGCACGGGCCAGGTGGACTTTCACGCTTAAGTCGCGCGAGGGTGCCTGGCGGGCATACCACCCCACAGACAAAATGATGTCATCCGCCGTACAGCGTAGCTGTGTACCTGCTAGCCAAATACCGTCCGTGATATAGGTTTGACGTTCGGCTGCGGGCAAATCTTCCACCAGGCGCGGCGCGGTGCCCAAGCGTACCAGATTCGGCCCCGCTGATGTCAAGTAGACCTGGCCGATGCGCGCTTGCCACCAGCCAAGCGGGTAGCCAAACAGGGTATCCGGTTCGGTGTAAAACGTGGCGCCTTGCGCTGCCAATGCTGAAAAATCCGCCCGATGATCGACCATGCGTAAATCGGCATTATCAGCCGTCACGAGTCGCGAATACGACGCGGCAAAATAGCGTGGCCCCCAACTCAACATAAAAACCGGTTCTTCGAGCGCATTGCGTGGTACGTTGCGCGCGGCGGCAATCGACCGCAAGCCGGTTTCATCCGTCGTCAGCGCTTCTATGAAGTCGATATGTATTGGGATGAGGAGCAAGCCCCATGCAATGCTGGCCGTTGCCGTAACATAGCCCCAGGCCCGCGACCATTCGCGCACGCGGGCCAGCGTCAGGGCTACGCCGATGGCCAAGGAGGGTAAACACATCATCAGAATGGCTTCGGGCAGCACCGCGCGATGGTAACTGACCGCGAAGGCGAAATACCCCAGCGCGCTGAGCCCGGCCACTTGCGCCACACGCCGACCGTCACCCCGCCAACTGGCATATAACAGGCACGCAACGCCCACCAGCAGGCCCGGCAGGGTGATCTCGCGTTGCAAAATGTCCAGCGTACCGCGCAGGTTTTCGCCCCAACCCGCCAGGGTATCCGGCGTCGTCACCAGATAATCTGCTTCGCGGCCCCAAAAGAAGAACCAAAAGCCGTCCCAAGTCGCCAGGTCATCGGCATACAGCCATTCAGCGGAAGCCCAGGCGCGCAACAGCACATATAGATAAGGCGCGAAGCCCAACAGACCCAGCAGCAATCCGCCCATCACTAAGGAGGGCCAACGCCGCCAGTCCAGCGCGCGTAGTTGGGGCCAGATGGCCCACAGCAGGGCCGGGGCCGTAAAGGCTAGCGCGCGATGATGCGCCACCCCCACACCGCCCAGAAACGCCAACCATAAGACGCGCTCGCGTAGGGAAAGCCTGGGGACCAGCGCCACCCACCATAACGCGACTAGAATGGCCAGGCTCAGGCTATATACCTCGGCCACGACGCTATGCATCCAGATACTTTGGGCCAGCCCCAGCCAGAAAATGCCGCTTGCTGCCATGAATGGCCTATCTGTGGTACGGTAGAGCAGAGCATACACCCCAACCAGGGCCAAGAGCGTCCATAGGGTTGAAAACAAGCTCGTGCTCGCGGCTGGGTTAATCCCTAGCAAAACGGGCAAGGGGGTGAATAGATTGCCCAGGACCGTATAAAGGGGATACCCCGTGGGGTGTAAAACGCCCCATACATGCAAAGCCACCTGGGTTTCACCGACATCAATCATGTAAGGATGAGATGAACCATTCGGGATGGTCTGTAAGCTGAGCCCATAGATAATGGCTAGTGCCCCCAGCCCGATTAGAAACCAACTGTGTCGTTTCAACATAGCGCCCAATTTTCGCTATAATTGCCCCGTTGTGCAAGGAGATGAATGCTTATGCGCCGTTATCGACATCTTATCGTCGCGTGCCTGGCTTTGATCGCCAGTTTGTTTCTGTGGGTGGGCCAGGTCGAGGCGACAGATGGGCTGACCGGCGATGAATGCGTGATTGAAGCCGATGAAGTCATTGCCGAAGACTTCTATTTTTTGTGTAATACGCTGGTCATCTATGGCTATGTCGATGGCGATGTGATCGGGGTAGCTTCCGAGGTGACCATCGCCGTAGATGGGCAGGTGACGGGGGGCTTGTGGGTCGTGGCCGGGCAACTGACCGTCGAAGGCATTGTGCAGCAAGATGTCCATTTTCTGGGCGCAGACCTGGATATTACCGGTTTGGCGCGTTTCCCGAACCCCCGCACGGATGTCGTGTCCGCTGGTGTCAGCGTCGAAATCTCGCCGCAAGCGCTCATCCCCGGCGATTTAATCTTTTTTGGCTATCAAGCGATCATTGATGGGCGCATTAACGGCAATGTGGATTTCCAGGGGCAATCCTTAGTCATTCGCAACACCATTGCTGGGGATGTCGATGCCATTGTGGGCGACCAGGAAGGCAATCGCCCACTATCGAGCTTGCCCTTGCTCTATTCGGTGGATTTTCGCCAACCGGGGCTGAATTTCTCGCTGGGCCCTGCCGAGGGAGAAGGCTATATTACGGGCAGCCTGACCTATGAAGCGCCACAACGCATCACGACCCGGCCTTATGTCGGCGGACGCACCACGTATATTCAATCCATCGCCCAGGGGAGTTTGCCCGAAGCCGAACAGCGCGACACCTTTTTGCAGATTTTTGGTAATTATATCTTTCGTACGGCTCAGGACGTGGCCGCGTTGGGGCTGGTGGGCGTCATGATGTTGAATATTTTTGCGGGCATCATCACCGAGTCGGGCTATCGTGTGCAAACGCGCCCCGTGACGGCGTTTAGCTGGGGGCTCATCTTGTTTTTGGCCTCGATTCCCATTGCCTTGCTACTGATCCTCACCAGCCTTGTTATCATCCTGGTGACCGCGATCATTACGCTTAGCGAACTCACGATCATGGTGGCGATTTTGATGGTCGTTTTTGATCTGGGAATATTGGGTGGTTTCTTTTTCATGTTCTGGTATTTGGGGCGCGCGATTACCAGTTTCGTGATCGGCTTTCTGGTGCTGCGCGTGGTGCAAGAAGCCTGGCAACGTTATAACGGGCGGCCTCCGGCGGCCATTAGCGAAATCTGGTTAGCTGTCATCGTAGGGGTATTGCTGGTCTCATTAGTGGTCAATTTGCCGCTGGGTGAAGACATCGGCCAGATACAATTTCTGCTGAGTATTGTGGCGGCCAGCGCCGGGGTGGGCGCGGTGTTCATGTATTTGCGGGATGTCTGGTACGCGGGCGAGCAACGCCTGTTCACCCGGCGGCGGCCAAGCCCCACTCGGCGCCAACCCATCCCGCCGCCACCGGATGATCGCGACGATCGGCTAGATATTCCGCTAGGAATGGAAAATCTGCCGCCAGGCTTTAGGGGCTTCGATGACTGAATCAGGTGGCGGGATGGCTAAAGCGAAAGCGCCTACCAATCCAGTCGGTAATCTGTCGCGTGCTGAAGACAATCCCAAATAGCCCGCTAGCAGTCAGCACAATAGACGGCCCCGGCGCGATGTCGCGATAGTACGAGATGTAGAGCCCGGCAGCCCCGCTGAACGCCCCGATAAGCGCCGCCAGGATTACCATCCAGTGCAGGCGCTTAACCAGCAATTGCGCGGTCGCAGCGGGGGTGATGAGCATGGCCAGCATCAGCGCGACGCCCACCGTGCGCAGGCTCGCGACGATGGTCACGGCGATCATAGTGAGTAAGGCCAGGCGCAAGCTTTCTGTCGGGAGCTTCAGCACGCGCCCCAGCGCAGGATCAAAGCTGATAACCAGCAGTTCTTTGTAAAACAAGACTACAAACGCGATGACAGCCACCATACAATATTGAATAATGCGCAAATCATCCGGGCGCACGCCCAAGATATTGCCGAATAGAATATGCGTCAGATCGGTGCTATAACTCTCGGTGGCGCTGATAATCGCGATGCCCAGCGCGAACATGGTCACGAAGACGACACCAATCGCGGTATCTTCGCGCACGCGCTCGCCACGAGTCAGCCAACCAATTCCTAGCGCCGAAACCACCCCAGCAATAAGCCCGCCCAGGAACAAATCGCGCCCGAAATAGTAGGCGATGGCCACACCCGGCAGCACCGAATGGGCCAGCGCATCCCCAAAAAAGGACATGCCTCGGATGACGACAAATGTGCCGATAATGCCGCTCATGCTGCCGACCAACACCGCCGCCATAAGGGCGTTGCGCATAAACTGAAATTGCTGCACAGGGTCGATAAAGAGTTCTTGAAAGTCCATCAGGCGTGAAAATCCGCGACAATGACCGTCTGGTTGCCGTGTTCGATAACCCCGACGCGGCGCCCGTAGGCTTCGCGCAAGGCCCCTGGCGTAAAGACTTCTTTCGGCGTGCCATAGGCAATAACCCGATGCTTGAGCAGCAACAGACGATCAAACTGGGTTTGGGCCATTTCCATATCGTGGGTGGCAACGATGATGGTAATGCCCTCCGCATTGAGTTGGTCGAGCGCTTCTTGAATTTCGCGCTCGGCGGAAATATCCACCCCGCTGAAGGGTTCATCCAACAATAAGACGTCGGTCTCTTGGGCCAGCGCCCGCGCGATGAAGACCCGGCGACGTTGCCCGCCGCTCAGCGCCCCGATTTGGCGCTGCCGAAAATCCGCCATGCCGACCCGGTCGAGCAGAGAATCCACCTTGCGCCAATGAGCAGGTGTCGCGGGCAGAAACCAGCCGATCTGCCGGGTACGCCCCATCATGACGACATCGCGCACCGTGGCCGGAAAATTCCAGTCGATATTTTCAATCTGCGGAACATAGCCTACCAGATTGTGGCTACGTCGGCAGTTTTCGCCATGAATGGAAATACAGCCCGTTTCATGTGGAATGAGCCCGGCAATCGCTTTGAACAAGGTACTTTTGCCCGCGCCATTCGGCCCTAGAATGCCAATATAGTCGCCCGGCATCACAGAAAAGCCGACATGGCGCAGCACATGCCGTGCGCCAGGGTACCCTGCCGAAAAATCTTCTACAACCAGCGCGGGAACGCGCGCGCTAGGGGATTGGGTTTTACGCATGTGGTGTTATCGCTTTATTGAGAAAATGTATCAATAGCGACAAGGATAGCATAGTCTCGCCAGCGGATCAATATAGCTTATCTGCTGGGCTGATCTTCATCCCGGGGGCGGCCCCCACCAAAGAGATTCCCCAATGCGCCGAATAAGCCAAACTGGGTTGCTTTAGGTTTGTCGTCCTGGTAAGTATCCCAATCACGCTGAGCGCGGCGGGTTTGCCAGTTACGAAAAGCTTTCAGCGTGGCATCAATATCTTCGCGCGCGGCGTCGTCATCCTCGGCGGTCAGCGTGTCGCGCAGGTGGCTTAGCATCGCGATGAGTTCATCCAGGCGTTGGTGGGTGTTCTCTGGTTGGTAACGCCACATCCGGTGTAAGTCACTGCCTTCGGCATCCCGCAGGGCATGCATCATCAAAGCCAAATTGGGGTTCACCGCCCGCATCAGATCGAGGCGTCCGGGGGCGGTGTGCATGCTGGCAAACAACGCAAAGCCCAACAACAGCGGTAGACGCTCAGTAAAATCTGCTACGCTATCATATTCGTCCGTGGTCAAATAGCGCGGTTGCATCTGAAGGATTTCGGCCAAATCGGTGGCTAGTTTGACGGCATCTTGCGAGGCGCGCACATCCGGCACGATGAGCATATCGCTGCCCGTGAATAAATGCACATCTGCCGCGTCGACATCCATACGCGGCTCAAAGAGATAGTCGTTGTGCACCAGGGGTTGAATGCCCACCAGATGCGCCACGGGTTTTCCGTCCTCGCCTGTTACGAAGACTGACCGTGCTAAATCGACGATGGCTTGCTTAAAAACGGACATATCGAGCACGACGGCGCCGGGTTTCAGGTTCGGCGCAAAATACTCATAAACGTCATGGATGACGCCCGGCGGCAAAGAGGTAATCACGATATGCGCATCTTTTACGACATCCCGCGCATTGCCGACTGTCTCATCTAGGGCGCGCAGTTCGCGCGCAGCATTCATAGCCGTACGATTGCCATCTTGGCCCCGTACCAAAAAAGAAAGCTCGGTTTTAGGTTGTTCGCTATGTGCCCGCAGGGCCATACCTAAAGACGCCGTTAAACGATTTAGACCCACGATTGCGACGGTAATAGTTTGGCTCATGGCCTATCCCTTCTTAGTTTCGATCATCCGCCGCTTGCAGTATGCGCAAGAGACGGTCAGCTTCGGATTGGGGCGGGCGGGTGTGCCGTTCTTGGTGCCGCCGGATGAGTTCGATACTCAAGGGGTCTGTGCCCAGCGCTTCACAAAATTCAGCGCTCCATTGCGGATGCTGGGCGCTAAGGACAAACGGCGTTTCCCAGCCACCGGGCGGGCGTTGGCTCCAGATATTGAAGTGCACCGGGGCCAAGGTCTTGACCAGCACCACCAAAATTTTATGCGGCAACATGAAACGATAGCGCGTTTTGCCCACGTCATGCAAGAGTGCCGCCGTCAACAACGCGGGATGGTCATAGCCATCGGCGCATAAATCATGATACACCCGCAAATGATGCGCCTTTTCGGCGCGGGCCATCCGGCGAAAGAGTTCGTATTCCGCTGGGCGCAGATGATGCCGCGCGGGGGTATCATCCGGCAGGCGCAGCCAGGCGAGGATAACCTGGGCGGTTTGGCGCAAACGATCCAAAAACGACATGCGGCGCTATAAAGCGTAGGTAAAGCCCGTTAAAAATTCGAACGTTGTATCAATCAGCGGGCTCAGAATAAAAAAGATTGGGCTGGGCAGGCCCGGCGCAAAGCCGATCAGAATCAGGAAAAACAGCACATACATGCTCTCTTGCTGATATTGCGCCAGTTGATAGGAGCGGTCATTCGGCAGAAGCCCCAACAAGACGCGCCAGCCATCCAGCGGAAAAAACGGCAGTAGGTTAAAGAAAAAGAGCAAAATATTGAAAATGGCGGCTGTCGCGATGACTTCAAATATGAAGTCGGTGACATCATTGCTGCCTGCGGCGTAGGTTTTGCCATTAAATGCAAACGTCTCGGTCAGGCTAGTAATTTCCATCAAGCGCAAGATGATCGCAAAAACCACGCCTAGGATCAGATTGGTGAGCGGCCCCGCAAAGGCCACAATGGTCATATTGCGACGTTCGTTGGGGTAGAGTGCAATCGGGTTGACAGGCACGGGCCGCGCCCAACCGAAACCCGCGACAATGGCCAGGATAATCCCCAGTGGGTCCATATGATAGCGCGGGTCGAGCGTCAGACGGCTCTGGTCGGCCAAGGCGCTGCGCCCCCCCAACCGCACCGCCGAGGCTGCATGGGCATATTCGTGTAACGTAAAGCCGAGAATAAGCCCCAAAACGCGCCCTAAGAGGACCGTTAACGAGATAAAACCGACAGTTTCCACAGGTCAGGTGCTTTCCGTTTGGTGATCAGAATCATCATCAGATGGGTGATCAGAATCGTCATCAGGGTCGCGTGGGGCGAGTTCCACGTCTGGGGGATACTCCCACGGGTCAATATCATCAAAAAGAAACAGGTCGTCGTCATCCAGCGCGGTAATCTCCACATTTAAGAGCGGATCGGAAAACAGCCGATCGTTGGATGATGAATGCGTGGTATTCAGGTGTAAAAAACGAAAAAGGTTAGCGCGATGACGCTGCCATAGGCGCATTTGGTCTAGGATATCTATCGGGCTCATGTTGGCATACAGGGCCAAGGATTTTTGTCTGGCCCAGTCCAGGGCGTTTTGTAAGGCTTGTTCGCCGCGAAAGCGTTGGATCACCCGCCCGTTGGGGTCACAAATTAAAATATCGCCATTGGCATTTTCATCTAAATAGTGCTCGTGCATAATCCCAGTATAGAAGCGGGGAGTGGATTCTGGCAACTCTTTCTTGCTTGTCGTGGCCCGCGCGCCGGGCTAGAATAGCTCTCGAAAGCAAAAAAAGGATATATCCTGTGACAGTCACCACCATTTCCAATATTGGCCAGCATGTTGGCGAAGAAATTACGATCCAGGGCTGGCTATATAACAAAACGGGCAAAGGCAAATTGCAATTTTTGAAAGTGCGCGACGGCACCGGGATTGCCCAGGCGGTGGCGTTTCGGGGTGAAGTATCCGATGAGGTGTTCGAGCGTTGCAAAACGCTCACCCAAGAGAGCGCCATAGTTATCACGGGCACTGTGCGCGCCGATGAACGCGCCCAAGGTGGCTATCCCCAGGGCTATGAAATCGGCTTGTCCGACGTACAAATTGTGCAAATCGCTCAGGAATACCCCATTTCGCCCAAAGAACATGGCGTCGAATTCTTGATGGACAATCGCCATTTGTGGCTACGTTCTTCGCGCCAATGGGCGATTTTGCGGATTCGGGCCACGGTGGTGCGCACGATCCGCAATTGGTTGGATGCGCACGGCTATCTGCTGGTGGATACGCCGATTCTCTCGGCCCTAGCGGGTGAAAACAGCACCGACTTATTCGAAGTGGATTACTTCGGCCAACCCGCGTATTTGGCCCAAACCGGGCAATTGTACAACGAAGCTAACATCATGGCCTTTGGTAAGGTGTATTGCTTTGGCCCGACCTTCCGCGCGGAGATGTCCAAAACGCGGCGCCATCTCATCGAATTCTGGATGGTAGAGCCCGAAATGGCCTTTTTCTCGTTAGAAGATTTGATGGACATGGAAGAATCATTTGTCAGCGCGATTGTGCAATCCGTCTTGCAAGAAAATGCCCAAGAGCTCGACATCCTAGAGCGCGACACGAGCAAGCTAGAGGCCGTGCAAGCGCCTTTTGCGCGCATTTCATACGATGAAGCCGTCGAACGCTTGCAAAAATCACACGCCGAAACCGATGACCCCGAGCAACAAGAATTGCTCAAGATCGAATGGGGCGAAGACTTCGGCGCGCCCCACGAAACCGCCCTGGCCGAAATGTTTGACCGACCCGTCTTCGTGTATCACTATCCCACAGCGGCCAAAGCTTTCTATATGCAGCCTGTCGAAGGCCGGCCCGAAGTCTGCCGTAGTGTCGATTTACTGGCACCAGAAGGCTATGGCGAAATTACGGGCGGTAGCGAGCGCATCTATGATGCCGATTTGATGGCCGAGCGCGTCAAGGAAGTGGGCATAGACCCCGAAAACTACGCCTGGTATCTGCAATTGCGCGACTTTGGCAGCGTGCCGCATGCGGGCTTCGGTTTGGGAGTAGAGCGCACAGTCGCCTGGATTTGTGGCTTGCATCATGTGCGCGAGACGATTCCGTATCCGCGCATGCTCAATCGGCTGACACCCTAAAATCTGATGCCGCTTGCCGACTCCATCCCACGCGCACGCGGGCAAATCCGCACCCTGTTGGATGACACCGCCCCCGCCGAGGCTCCGACGACCTACTATGCCTTGTTTCATCCGGCTGCCAAAAGCCAGCTATATGTCGCGCAGGCTGGTGGGGGCAAACTGGCGGGCTTCCTGGCCATCTGCCAAACAGGTATGGATTTATTCCGGCCTCTGGTGACCTTGATTTGCCAAACGCCGGAGGTCGCAGCGGATTTGATGGCCGAAGCGCTGGTGGTCGGGCGACCTTATATTTTTTTTGCGCCGATTAATCAATTGCCCATGGTCGGCGGGAGCTTACACATCGAGCGCCAGACAATTTTTCAGGTATACGTCATCAATAGCGCACGTTTTCAGCCCGAAGTGAATGTGCTGGTGCGCGCGTCGCGCACGCCAGAAGGGACGCCGCGTTGCGAAATGCGAGATGGTGAACGGAGCGTGGCGCAGGCGGGGGTTAATTGGCAAAGCCCCGCCTTTGCGGAGGTCTATGTGCGTACTGAAAGCGCCGCGCGGGGGCGTGGCTTGGGCAAAAATGTCGTGTCCTGCGTGGTCGGTGCGCTCCTGAAAGAAGGTATCCGCGCGGTTTACTTGGCCGAGACAAGTAACGAAGCATCGCACCAACTCGCGCAAAGCGTCGGCTTCATCGATACAGGCTCGCGCCAGGTGTATGGCGAGGCGGTCTATACCGGCCACCCCACCCGAGAAACCTAAATTTATTCGTTAACCGACGTATCGCGCACGGTCAGATCATCAAAATGGGCCAGCGTGTTTTCATCTGCGCCGATGGCCACCGACCCGCCTAAAATATCGACATCACGCACAGCAGTTACCAGCCGCCCATCCGCGAAGAACGCTAAGCGATCATCCAGCGCTACTACCACAATTTCGAGCCATTCGTCGGGGCTTACATCCACGGGCTCTTCATAAATGGGCGTTCGATTGGTGGGTGTTTCGGGGCCGATCTGCAAGCGCGTTGCACCGTTTTCGCCTCGGATGAGCGCCACGCGATATTGCGTTAAGCCGCCGGAGGCAATCGGCTCGGCGCGTATCCCCAGCCAGGCCGTCGCGCCGGGCCTATTATCGGCGGGCAAGCGCATGAAGACCTGCACGTAAATATCCACCGAGTCGCGATAAGTGGCGGCATCCTGCCCCGCGCCGAAGACCGTGCGCGTGTTATCCAACCCAGGCCGAAGGCGCCGGAATTCGGGAAATTCGGCAGTTTGCAGCACGTAATAGCGGCGATGATTTTCGCCGGGTGGCACACTTTCATCCAGCACATACTCGCCGGGGTTGCCCTCCCACCAGCCATCCGTGCGGAATTCATCGCTAAAATCCTCCGTCCAATCCCAGCGGAGCGGGCGTTCGGGGCGGGTTTGCAACTCATTCAGGATGTCGAAAGCGAAGGTCGCGTCCGCAGTGCTAGTGAGTTCGGTTTCAGAAACCAAGAAATCATCAATGCGCAAGCCATCCCCGGCTTCGGTGCGAAAGCGGAAAAAACCGCTGCTGGGCAGGCCGGCCAGTTCTTCTTCAAAGATGATGTCCGATCCATCATAAATCGTTACCCGGTCGCCGACAATTGACATGACGAACTCTTCGAAGCGTGCGCGGCCATAGAAATTCAACAGCCGTTCTTCAAAGACGATTTCATCCTGCGCGTTATAGTGTTGGATGTCCACATACCCGGCGTCCCAGTCCAGTTCCAAACGTCCCTGGGCAGACTCGCGCGCGAACATCTCGAAGCCGCCTTCAGTATTGTTCAGGCGCGCATACATGATAAACGCACTCATTGGCGGGGTCACGGGGCTAACTTCGGCCTCGCCCAGCATTTGAATATAACTATTGCCGTCCGCTTCGGCGTCCGCAATAGTCACATTTTGCTGGCTGCTGCGTTCCCAGGTGGTTGGGAAGCCGGAGCCCTGGAAGTGATCGCTGGCCGTAACCGGGCGCTGAAACACCAGGTCATCCCAGCCAACCGGATTACTCTGGCTAGAGAAGGTCTGCAACAAGACGCCGCCGGGCGCCAGCGGCAAGCCGGGGTCTTCCACAGAGATGACCAATTCGCGCTCTTGATAGATGAACGTGCGCGATCCCTCAATCCAGATACTGAATTGATACCAGCGATTATTCCGGATATTGGCATTGGGTACATCCGCCAGAATGCGTTCGGTGGCGCGTTGGGGTGTGGCGCCTGGTTCGCCGCGCTTAAAAATAATGCGCCCAGAGAGCAATTCTAGCACGTAATAGCCACTGCTCGGCGCGAACTTGAAAATGGTGCGAGCCCCGCTATTGGGCTCTAGCAAATTCACCCGAAAGGACAGCAGCAGGTCGTTTTCGCCAGGGTTCACCCATTCGGGTACCTCACGCCCCAGCACCGTTAGCGAATTATCGAAGCCCGTGGTGCCGTACAGCGCACGATTACCGCCATCGGTGCGAACTTGCCACTGTTCGGGCGTGTAAAGCCACCCTTGCAAGGGGTTCGATTCTTCAAAGTCCATAACATAAGGCAACTGCCCGGCAGGGGCGGGGGTGGGCGAGGGTATCGTCGGTTGCACAATCGGGGCCGCAGTCGCAGCCAAAGCTATATCAGTGGGCGAGGGGGTCGCCGTTGGGGTGGCGGTATGGGTCGGGCTGGGGGTCAGCGTCGCGGTATCAGTTGGGCTAGGGGTCAAGGTTGCTGTTGGGGTTGTTGTATGCGTCGGAGTGGCCGTATTGGTGGGTGTGGGTGTCGCGCTGGGGATCACCACCTGGATAGTGGACAAATTCCCGGAAATATCGACTTGGTCGGCCAGTATCCAGCCCACGATGTCGAAGTATTCCACCTGATACCAGCGACCATCGCGGGTTGTCCCCGTGGCCAACAGATTAGCCCCTTCGGGTGCGGTGGCGAGTTCTTCGGCACGGGGGTTAGGTTCTGCGACGATCAAACCACGCGAAACGACCACGCGCGCGCGGGCATCGCTGGGCGTTGGGGTGGCGGTGGGCGTGTCGGTGGATGTGCTGGTGCTCGTTGGGGTGGCATCGTCGTCAGTGGCTTCAACTAGCGCAGGGGGGTCATCCTGCGGGGTGGCGCTGTCCGTTGGCGGAATATCCGTAGCGGTGGGCCATTCGGTGGCAGTTTGCGGGCTAGGTTCGAGGGCGACCTCGAGCTCCTCGGTGGTTTCTGCTTGCGCGGCGGGCACTTCCTCGGGTATATCGCCCTCATCATCATCCGCATCATTGCCGCTCAACAATGCAAAGGCAATAAAAGCGATACCAACGAGCAAAAATACCAGCGGAACCCCCAGTAACCAACCGCGTGACGCGCGTTGCTGCATGGGTGCGACGTGGGTTTCGCTGATGACATTGGTCGCTGCTTCAGCTTGCGCTACTGAACCGGTATACGTGGCTTTTTCGTCCGCCGGACGCTGAATTTGCAACTGCGAGATGGTTTCTTGCGCGGCTTCGCGTAATACGAGCGCTGGCGCGTTAGGGCGTTGCACCAGCCCCAGCAGCGCTTGCGTAAGCTCGCTGGCCGATTGATAGCGGTCATCGGGCGATTTGGCCAGCGATTTTTGGACAATGGCATCTAGTTCGGGCGATAAAGACGGGTCAACCGTCAGGATAGAGGGCACAGGATCGTTGATATGCTTTAGCAAGAGGGCCATCGGTGTATCGGCAGTATAGACCGACCGATTGGTCACTAGTTCGAATAGTACAGCGCCCAATGAATAGATGTCGGCCCGACCATCGATTTCGGTGCCCATGGTCTGTTCGGGGGCCATATAACCCGGCGTGCCGACGGCCATGCCTGTTCCGGTGAGGTCTTCGCCTTCGGTAATGCGGGCGATGCCAAAATCGGTTATAAAGACATTGCCGTCGCCATCGATCATGATGTTCGAAGGTTTAATATCGCGATGCACAACCCCATTCCGGTGGGCATAGTCCAAGGCGCTGCCAAGTTGGCGATATACATGCGCGATGTCCTCTAGAGGCAGGACAGAGCGCTGTATCACGTCTTTTAAGGTGCCCGTGGGCAAATAGCGCATGACGATATAGGGCGGGTTATGGCTGCCATCGTAGTCATACACGGGCAAGATATGCGGATGTTCGAGCAATGCGATGACGCGCGCTTCGCGTTGGAAGCGCTCCACCGCTGTGTCGTTCAGCGCAAAGCCTTGATGAATGACCTTGATGGCCACGTAACGCCCCATCGATTCTTGGCGGGCGCGAAAAACGGTCGCCATGCCTCCGGCGCCAATCTCGTCGATGATCTCGTATGGGCCTATTTTGCGTATGCTCACGGCAACGCCTCATCACTTATTGGTTCGCTATGCGCAGAAGTTTATCACAAATCCAGAATAGGCTACAATCACGGCATGTCCTTACAAACCTGGATCATTGGTCTGATCTTGCTGGCGATAGCGGGCGGCTTGTCCTCTCGCTGGCGCTATCCCTATCTGCTCGGGCTGAGTATTCTCGGTGTGCTGTATTTTCAACTCGACCAGGCGCAGAGCCTTCTCAGTTGGAGCCTGGCGGCGTTATCCGTGGGGGCGGTGTGGGTCACCTGGCTGATTGTGCGGCCTACGGCTACGGGAACGCTACCGTTGTGGGCTTCGGGCGGCTTCATCCTGGCGGGCGGGGTGGTCGCCGCGCTGACGCTGCCGGAACTCGGCCTGGTTAGCGTTTTGGGGGCCGTGGCATTGCGGGCCAGCGGGGGCTTATTTGCATCGGATGACCTGAAACGC
>DAOTVD010000050.1:0-9808 GCA_034437075.1 Anaerolineae bacterium | reverse complement strand
ATCGCGCGCGAGGACTTAAAACCCTTGGATGAACTAGACGCCTTGCGCCAAGCTGCCGCCGAGCCGTGCCGTAAAAATGAAACCGGCGGCTGCGACTGTGGCGCGAAACGACCCCGAGGCAGTGCCGAAGACCTGATGCACGAAATGGGCATCGGCGGCGAAGAAACACGCCACTTTGATAGCTCGGAGGAAGCAAGCGAAAGCCAGAGCTCGCGCCGACGTTCTAGCCGCCGGGGCAAACGCCGCCGCAAGAAGTCTAATCCGCAAGACGGCCAATATACCGAGCGGGCCCAGCATAATGATGCTCAGCCCGACGATCATAACCCGCGCTCGTCCAGCAAATCGCGGCGCCGGCGCAATAATAGTAAACGCCGCCGAGGAAGCAACCGCTCATCCAACCAGCATAACCGAGATACGTCCAATGACGATCAATCCTGACACCTATCTGGAAGACTTGCCTACGCCGGAGCGTGTTTTGATCGTGATGGCTCACCCGGATGATGCCGAGTTTTTCGCAGGCGGGACGCTGGCCAAATGGGCGGCAGCAGGCGCGCATCTGACTTTGTTTTTGGTTACGAGTGGCGACAAGGGCAGCGGTGATTTGGAGCATGACGATCCGCAACAAGTAGCCGCGCTACGCGAAGCCGAAACCCAGGCCGCCGCTGAGCGGCTCGGTATTGCAGAGGTTATTTTCTTGCGCTGGGGAGATGGCGAACTGATGCCCTCTTTGGCTTTGCGGCGCCATATCGTGCGCATGATCCGCCTGCAACAACCCGATGCCGTCATGAGTAGCGATCCGCTACGCCGCTATCGAGGCCATACCGGGCTAAATCATCCCGATCACTATGCGGTCGCTGAAGCCGTGCAAAATGCCGTATATCCCGCCGCGCGCGATCATCTGAATTATCTGGAATTGTACCAAGACGAGGGACTTGTGCCGCACAAAGCGCGTTGGTTATACAAGGCCCTGGCCACCCATCCGAATTATCGCGTGGATACAACCGCGTATCGTGAACGGCAGATCGCCGCCTTGCAAGCGCATCGTAGCCAGGTGGGCGAGCCAGACGAATTTGCCAAAAAAATGCGCGAACGCCCCGACGAACCCCCCGCCGATGACGGCTCGCCGCGCTTTGCCGAATATTTCCGCGTGATTGATCTGCACCGCTAAACGCCCTCTTTTTGTGTTATTTGACCAAAAATAGCCCCAAGGGGCTGTTTTTTTTTACAACCCCCTGCCCCTGCCTTTATACTATGGATGATTTGTTCACTTTTTTGTTTGCGATCAAGACGGGGCGTCATGATCAACTTTGAACGTGAAGCACATGCGCTACGCGATTCCTTAATCGCGCGACGACGTGACTTTCACCAACATCCTGAACTCAGCTTTCAGGAAGAACGAACCGCGCGCATCGTGGCCGAGACCCTCTCCGCCCTGGGCTTAGAAGTCCAGACGGGGGTAGGCCAAACGGGCGTGATCGGCATTTTGGAGGGCGCTGGGGATGGCCCAACGGTACTGGTGCGTTGTGATATGGATGCGCTCCCCATTGAAGAAGCCAATGACTTCGAATTTCGTTCACAAAATCCGGGTGTGATGCACGCCTGCGGCCACGATGCTCATACCGCGATTGCGCTAGGTGTGGCCGAATTGCTGCACGCGCGCCGCGATAGCCTGCATGGCCGGGTGAAATTTGTTTTTCAACCTGCCGAGGAAATCGGCGAGGGCGCGCAAGCGATGATCGAAGATGGGGCGTTACAAGCCCCCGTGCCGGATTATGCTTTTGGGCTTCATAATTGGCCCTGGTTGCCGGTGGGCGACGTGGTCGTTTCGCCGGGGCCGTTGATGGCGGGCGCGGGGAAGTTTGTGGCGCGTCTTATTGGCGCGGGCGGCCATGCCGCCAGCCCGCATACCACGACCGACCCGGTTATCGCTGCCGCGCAAATAACCACCGCGCTACAGACCTTGGTCAGCCGCAATCTTGACCCGCTTGAGGCCGCTGTGCTGTCGGTGACGCAGATTAACGCGGGCGAGGTGTTCAATGTGATCCCCAACGAGGCCACCCTAACGGGTACCTTCCGCACCTTTACGCCGGCTACGCGCGATAAAGTGATCGCCCGGTTTACGCAATTGGTCGAAAAGACGGCCAGTGCATTTAACTGCCGGGTGGAGATCAACATCGCAGAACTCATGCCCCCGCTTAGCAATGATCCAAACGTGATAAACCGCTTACAACAGGCTTACGCACGGACCTATCCAGGCATCACCCAGCACACGCAATATCGTTCGATGATCTCGGAAGATATGGGGTGGTTTATGGAACATGCGCCCGGCGCGTATTTGTTTGTTGGGTCGGGCAATCCTGCACAGGGCGCGGATTATCCGTTGCACCATGCACAATTCACAATCGACGAAGATGCGCTGGTCACTGGCGCTATGGTATTAGCTGGGGCAGTATCGGAATATGTGTTTCACGACTGAGCAAGTAAACGACGACGACGACGTATTACCTTTTTTCGTTTACGGCACCTTACGCCGCGACCAAACGAATTATCATCTGTTACGCGGTCGTGTCGCAGACGAATTTGCCGCTTATATCGAAGATTATCAGCTATTCTCGCTCGGTGAGGTGCCCATGGCTATCCACCGCGAGCATTGCCTTGTGCCCACCGGGGACGTGTTGACGGTGCAAGGCGAATTGATCTACCCCGAACCCTACCGATACACTTTCATTATGGAGCTACTCGACCGCTTAGAAGGCTATGCGCCGGATGCGCCCGATGACAGCCCCTATTGGCGGGTGCAACAGACCGTGCAATTACACAGGGGCGGGCAAGTGAACGCCTGGTTCTACCAGGGTAATCCACGCTATTTAGAGCCCTGGCATATGCCCATTCCTGGCGGAGACTGGGCGGCGCCTCGGCGTGTGTTGCAATATTAGAACAGATTATGCCGCAAGTTTCGGTAATCCGGTGGGTCGGTGGGGCTGGCTGGCTCGTTTTGGGGGGCGGGGGCGACTTCCGGCGCGATGAAACGCTGGAGATTGATACCCAAGTGCTGAGTCGCACGGTCGCCCATGGCCCGCTGGTTTATCTGTGGTCAGCCGGGGACGCCGACACCGCCGAAGCACATATCGAGTATCTCGCGGGCTTGGGCGGGCGCACGGGCTATTTGCTAGATTTGCCCACCGAGCACGACCCCGATAGCCTAAAACACCTCAGCGAAGCCGGAATCATCATCTTGGGCGATGGCCCCCAAACCGATCATCTGCATGGCGCTCTCAGCAACGTAGGCCGCGATGCACTCCAAGAAGCCTATTACAATGGCGCGACGATTTACGCGCAGGGCCGTATGGCGCGTAGCCTGGGCGCCTGGATGCCGGGGCCTCTCATCGGTGTGCAGGCCGGGCTAGGGCTACTCCCTGGCGCGCTGATTTACGCGCCCTACATCCCTGAAAAACATCATGCCCATTTAACCAACTGGTTAACGGACAATATCCCGCAGGGAATTGGCCTGGGCATCCAACCCGGCAATGCGCTTGCGCTTAGCGGTATGGGGGAACTCGAAACCTGGGGCGGGGACGATATAACCATTCTGTTGGGCAAAGACCTTATGCCGCCGGAAACGTTGTAGACAAACATTCGGGTAGATCATCTGCTGAGGCTAGCGCGGCGCGGCAACTTTCGCTATGCTATGCACTATGCCATCCGATTTTGATTTTGTACCCCAAACTGCCGTCTCGCTCGTGCCCAGCATGACCGAAACGCTTTTCGATTTAGGCATCGGAGATCGTTTGCGGGCTGTGACGGATTATTGCACGCGCCCAGCCGATGAGGTCGCCAAACTGCCCAAGGTCGGCGGCCCCAAAACCCCCGATCTTGACGAGATTATCCGCCTAAAGCCGGACATCGTGCTTATGAATCGCGAAGAAAATCGGCGCGAGGCTGTGGACGCCCTCACCGAGGCGGGGCTTACGGTTTGGGCCACCGAACCGCGTAGCGTGTACGATGCGCTCAATCTACTGTGGGATGTGATGGATGTGTTCGAAGCCCCGCAGATGTCCGCGCGGGTGCGCGAGATCGAGCGGGCGTATGATTACACCGAATTGGCGATGCGCGGCGAAGACATCCGGCCCCTGATGGCCTTCGTGCCCCTCTGGAAAGACCCGTGGATCACCTTCAACCGCGAGACGTTTATCCACGACATGCTGAGCGTGGTCGGCGCGCATAATGTCTTCGAGGAGCAGGTGCGGCTGTATCCCCTGCGCGCGGACATGGGCACAGACGCGACGCAACCATCCGGTCAAGCGGCGCGCTATCCGCAAATTAGCCTGGATGACGTGGTCGCTAAACAACCTGAAGTTGTCCTTTTACCTACCGACCATGGCAACTTCAATGAAGCCGACAAAGCAACCTTCGCGGCTCTGGATATACCCGCCGCGCGCAATGGGCAAATTCACCTGGTGGATGGCAGTTTGCTCACCTGGCACGGCACACGCATCGCGACCGCTTTGCAAGAACTACCCCCGCTGATGGATCAGATACGCGAGGCTTTGCGCACCCCATGACGACCGTTGCTTACGCTGCGCTTTTCGAAGCCCTGACGCTACCCGCCTGTGTGGTCAATAAGCATGGGGAAGTCCTGGCCTGGAATGCTGCGATCAGTGCGCTAACGGGCCATTCCGCCGAACAGGCTATCGGGGCCTCGTTAGACCAACTGGGGAAGATCGCGGCGGCAGTGGGGCACAAATGGCAGCAAACCCAGCAATCCGACCGATTGTATGTGGATGCGCGCGCTTATACCTTATTTTGCACGCCTGGCCCAGACGATACCTGGCTTTTGCTATTAGAGCCACATGCCGCCGCCTACGCGCATGACAAACACGAGAATGCCCTCTTGCAGGTTGTGCTGCACGATTTACAGAATCCTATATCGGCCATCTCTGGCTATCTCGACCTGATTAGCAATCTGGGGCCGCTGTCTGAAAAACAAGGCCATTTCCTGAATCGGATTCGGCTGGCCCTGCGCGATATGGGGGAACTCATTGGGCGCTTGTTGGAAGTCGCCTGGCTAGATTCGGATACGATGCTGGAAAGCCACCCCGTTAGCCTGGCGCACCTGGCCCAGAATCTGGTCGAAGCGCAGCAAATCCACGCGCAAGCGCAGGGGGTTTTGTTACAAACCCACATCGAGCGCGTAGCGGCTGTGACAGGCGAAGAACGGCGCTTAAAACAAGTGATGAACAACCTCATCAATAATGCCATCAAATATTCGCCACCGGGGACGGAAGTGCATGTGCGGGTGTGGCAAGCGGGCGATCAGGTGCATTTTGAAGTCCAGGATCATGGCATGGGGATTCCGGCGGAATATCATGACCGCATCTTTCAGCGCTTCTTTCGTGTGCCGGATCAAACGCGCGATATTCAAGGCAATGGGTTGGGCCTGGCCATCAGCTATGAAATTATGCAGAAGCATGGCGCTCGGCTAGATTTCATCAGCGAACCGGGCCAGGGGAGCCGTTTCTTTTTCACTCTGCCGGCTTCGTCGTGAAATCGCGCAGATCAATTTCCCGATGGGAACGAGATTTCGTCGGGTTCCTCTACATCTGGCGAGAAATCATCAAAGGTATGGGTCAACCATTGCAGCGGGTCCACCTGAACGCCGCCGACCCACATCTCCCAATGCAAATGTGCACCGGTAGACAACCCCGTATTGCCTAGCGTCGCAATCGGGTCGCCACGCTGGACGAACTGCCCAGCAGACACGAATAGCTCGGTATTATGCCAATAGCCTGTGTACACGCCCCAGCCATGGTCAATGATAACTGTATTGCCGCGAATAGGCAGCAATTCGGCCACCACAACCGTCCCGCTAGCCGGGGCCATGATGAGCGAACCCGGCGCACCGCCAAAATCGGCCCCACTATGGAAGGTTGTATAGGTGCTGCCATTGTAAGAGCGCCGCGTACCAAATTGAGACGTTACTGGGCCCGTGGAGGGCAAATTCATGAGACCATCAAAATAGCGCGGTTCGGTGCTGCCAGACATCGCCTGCGTAATACGTTCCATTTCCGGCTCTACGAAATCATTTTCCAACAAGGGGAGTCGATCATCTGGCAGGGTGATGATTTCGGAACCGTAGCCCGCATCCAGCATGCGAATATAGCTCGTATACGTCACGCTGGTGCCATCCGGGCGGCTCAAGGTGATGTCGAAGGGATACAAACCCGCGTCCAGAAAGGCATGTACGCCCATAAAAGCGTAATATTCGCCGATAGTTTCGCTATAGAACGAGATGTCGCGCCCAAACGCGCGTGCCTGTAAATCCACCAGGCCGTCTGTCTGGATATAAGCGCTGAGCGTTTGGCCTTGCCAAGCCGGTAGCGGCCCCAGTTGGAAATCCAGCAGAGGTTCGGGCAGATCAATAAAACGGCGTCCGGTTGGCGCATTGGGGATGGCGAGACGTTGCCCGGCCAAAAGCGGGCTGCTGAGTGACATCCCGTTCAGGTCGGCTAGGCGCGTGGCCGAAGCATCATAGCGCAGGGCGAGCCGTAACCAATTATCACCAGCGCGCACGACATGCATGGCCAATCCCTCGGCGGGCAACGTCCCGTTGGCCCCTTCCGTAACCAATAGGCGTTGGCCCACGTATAACGTGCGCGCATGCAAGATGTTATTGGCGGCGGACAAGCTGGCAGGCGTGCTGTTATACCGTAGCGCGATGGTGTGTATGGTTTCGCCGGGTTGAACCGTGTGGGTCGTCAGGAGCCCGGTCTCGTTGCGGCGCTCCCCAGGGATGAGCAAGCGCTGACCTACGCGCAAACTATCTGGGTTGGGCAGTCCATTGAGCAGGGTCAATTCATCTATGGTTGTGCCGAAGCGCTGCGCGATCTGAAAGAGGGTTTCGTCGCGCTGCACCACATGGATGGTGACCCTCGACCGGGGCTCATCATCTTGCGCGGCCAGCGGATGACTGAGCGTTATACACGCGGCTAAACAGCACAACCAAAGGAGCGATTTGATCGTCATGGCTCAAACTCTAGCACATCCCCTACCGAAACTCGCCCTAGAATATCGGGCACAGCTTCGATGTAATATTGGGCGGGTTTGGCGGGAGCATACGCCAAGCGCCAGGGTTTAGCCAATTTGGCATCCACCACCCGGCGGTCGGCATCCAGCCATACGACACCAATCGGGATGAGCATAAAGAGCATATGAATGGTGGCATCAATGCGGCTCGCGCGGCGATGCACAAAGAGTAACCCCTCGTCAGCGGGTAAATCTGCGCGCAACATTAACCCCCGAAAGCGGCACCACCAACTCGCGCACCATCGCGCCCGGGCGAGGATCACCTCGCCCGTGGCTGAGTTGGTAATCTTGCGATAGCGCGCCATAACTACTGTGGAATGACGAGCGTTTGGCCCGCGAAAATGAGATTCGAGTTGTTTAGGCCATTCGCACGCGCGATTTGCTCGACGGTTACGCCGTAGCGCAAACCAATCCGAAAGACGTTTTCGCCGGATTGCACCAGATGGGTTAATGAATTGGTGGGGCCGCCCGTGCCTGGGTTGCTCCCGATCGGCGGGGTGGTGCCGCTAGCCGGGACTTGTAACTCCGTCCCCACGGTAATCTGGTTCGGGTTGGTGATGTTGTTCAAGGCGGCCAGGGTTTCAACTGTCGTGTTGAAGCGCAAGGCGATTCGAAACAGATTATCCCCCGGTTGGACGATATAAGTGTTGCCCGTGGTGGTTGGTGGCGCGGTGGTGTCCGTATCACCTTCGGCCATGTCATCCTCATCGGCCATGTCGTCCTCATCGGCCATGTCATCCTCATCGGCCAGATCATCATCTGCACTATCGGCGTTGGTTTCTACAGGTTCGCCAACCCCGGTTGGGGTCGGAAGAACCAGCGTCTGATCGACCAAAATCAGGCCGGATTCATTCAGGCCGTTGGCATCAATGATAGCCTCCACAGTGCTGTTATATTCAGCAGCCAATGAGGTGACCGTATCGCCGAGTTGAACCGTGACGGTCAGGCGATTGGGAAATTGCACCACCGACTCGGGAACATCGGTATCCGTGGCGGTGTCGTCGCCCTCGTCGGCCATGTCATCCTCGTCCGTGGCCGTGTCGTCGCCCTCGTCGGCCATGTCGTCCTCGTCCGTGGCGGTGTCGTCGCCCTCGTCGGCCATGTCGTCCTCATCCGTGGCCGTGTCGTCGCCCTCGTCGGCCATGTCATCCTCGTCCGTGGCCGGGTCGTCGTCCTCGTCCGTGGCGGTGTCGTCGCCCTCGTCGGCCATGTCGTCCTCGTCCGTGGCCGGGTCGTCACCCTCATCTGGCAAGGCTTCCTCAGTCGGTTCTATATCGACTGTAGTATCCGCCGTGCCTGTTTGCACCAACGCTGCATCATCCACATAGATATTATTGACGCCTACGGAACCTTCCGGCATACTGCGCACAAACACCGTAACGGCATTGGATTGGGCCGTAGCACTGATGGAAAGCTCGCGCCATTCATCGTAATACTCTACCCCTTCGGACCAAACGATCGTATCTGCGCCGCCGTCTGTGCCGCCGAAGGGGTCAATCCCCACCATAACCGTAACATCTTGAGGCCGAATGGACTCAGCAGGGTCTTCGAATGTCTCGGAAGACCAGATATACATATGGGCCGTGAAGGTTAGCTCAGCGCCCTGGCTGACCGGTACGCGCTGATAGACTCCGGCGTCATGCGTCGCGAAAAATGTATTGTATTCCGGGGCTGCGTTGCCTGCCAGCACCCGATTCGATGGTGCGGGCTGGTAATCGGGGGTCAGGTTAATGGCCGACGATGTGGCATCAGGCGGCGGGGGTAAACTCCAGGGTTGCCAATTCGGAGCCAGTTGCAAAGAGGGATCATTATTGATCTCGATATAATCCCCTTCGAAACCACCATTTTGCAGCAGATTTTCATCTTCTTCTTGTGCGCTGACGGGTCCCGAGGCAATGACACCCCCGGCTAAAAAGACCGCCAGCGCCACGCACAGCACCAAATGCTTCCAAGCTTGCTGACTGTGTCGCATAAGCGCTTTTCCTTATCTGTCGATTGAGTTATCCCTTATTGTGCATGCATTAGCAATTCCTGCAAGTGGGTCGTTAGGTCTGAGCATCCGCCCAATAGCCTAACCAGCGCTCACGGCTAGCCTGAACATGCTCCCAGGCGGCGCTTCCGGCATCTAGTGTAACGGAAGCATCGTACCGTTCGCGCAATTGGGCCACAATACGCGGCCAGTCTGGCCCTGCTGGGCCTAGCGCCCCCAATGGCAAGCGCAAATGCGGATGATGAGCGTCTGTTTCGCTGATGTAAACATGAGCCAGACGCGGCGCCAGATCACTATCCCACAAGTATTCATTATACAATGGCTTAACGACCCCCAGATGTGTATACGCAATGTCTAGAGCCAAACCCAGCCCTGGCACCCCGCGCATGATCTCGCGGAGCACTTGCAATTGCTCGCGGTTGTCATAGCTGTTACGGAGTATCACCTGCACGCCTTGAGCGCGTGCCGCCGGGGCAAATTCCCCCAGTAGTTGTATATATCCATCGATAAGTGCCTGCTTATTTGGCCGGGGTGTGATCGCCATAGGGTCGGTGTGATTGCGGAATTGTATGACAAGCAAAGGCGCCTTTAGCGCGCCCGCTGTGGCTAAATGCGCATACCAGGCTTGCAATACAGCCTGACGGATATGGTTTGACGGATGTTCAGCCGGTAGATCGGGCGGAGTTTGCCAAATGAGCGGCACGTCGGGCCAATTGTGGGCGGGGGTTGGTCGAT
>DAOTVD010000049.1:0-16087 GCA_034437075.1 Anaerolineae bacterium | reverse complement strand
GTCATCCGAGGAGGATCGTAACATGCCGAAATTTTTGCTGATGAGCCTGCTTTTATTGGCGCTGGCCGCGTGCGGGCCAGAGGAACCCGACATCGCCTATGATGATCTGCCGCCCGGCGACCCCGTGCGCGGCGCGGCGCTCTATAACCAATCCGCTGGCGAGTTGCCCAGTTGCCTGAGTTGCCACGCCACCAACGCGAATCGGGGGGCCGGGCCGGGCCTGGCGGGCATCGCGCGCACTGCCGAACGCCGCGACGACGACCACAGCCCCGGCGAATATATTTACCTGAGCATCGTGCAACCGAGCCGCTTGATCGTGGATGGCTATTCGAACAGCATGCCCAGCTACGCCGACGCCTACAGCGCGCAGGAGTTAGCCGATTTGGTCGCGTTCTTGCTGGAACTCTAGCGCCGGGGCCGGATGCGCACCGCGCCGCCCCCCGTGCTGAGGACTGTTCCGGGCCGTATCCCCTGCGCCGGGCTCGCTAGCGCGCGGGAGGACGCGAAATATTCAAAATCAAATTCTAAGGGGTCGCCCGCTTGCTTGCCAGGGAAGGGCATCAGCCGCGCAGTGAGCGGTTTATCCAGCCGCAAGGCCAGCGCGCCCACGTCCAGCAGCATACTATACAGCGCATCCGGCCCGACATCCCCCGCCAGCGGGATGCAATCTAACCCCGTGCCGCACACCGCGCTCAGCAGTAGCAAATCCGTCACGCTCAGGCGGCCCTGCGCGGCCCGCGCGCCCAGGATGCTATCTTCCAGAACGGGCAGCATCAGCCCACTGAAGCCCACCGCCGGAAAATTCGCGCTTTCGACCGCGTTCATCATCAGGCTCGCAGCGGCGACCAGGCCATACCCGCCGATGCTGGGGCCGAGTGCTTCCAGCGCCCCGCCCAGGCTGCGCGCGTCGGTGGGGTACGGCGCTAGCGAGAAATCTAGCCCGACGAAGCGCAGACCGTGCTCGGCGGCCAGTTTTTCGGCGGTGGGCAACAGTTGCGCGGCGGTCGCCGTGATGCCCTCAGTCAAACGCGCCTGAGCCTCGCCCGCCGTCGTGCTATCCGCAAAGGCCGTCACGGCCAGGTCGGCGGCTTCGATGGCCAGCGCGAAGGCGGGTTCGCCGCCGTCGTGATACGCCGCCGGGAAAAAGGGCGAAAAGGCCGGGCAATTGGCCAGCGCCGCGAAAAACAGATTCGTCATGCCATCCGGCGTCACACGGCCCAGGGCATCGACCAACCGCGCGACGCGCGCGGCCATCGCCAGGTCAAGCCCCGTCGCCGGGGCGGCGATGACCCCACCTGCGAACACCCCCGGCGCAGCCCGAAACACGTCTTCCAGGGCTGTCAGATACGCCGGATCATCGGCGGGGCGGACTGGCCCCAGCGCCAGGAAGTCGATACCCTGGGCCTGGGCGGCGTTATAAAGCTGGGTCGCGAAAGCGGGCAGCGCGGCGGGGGAAATGGCGGCGAAATGCCCCGGAAAAGGCGCGGTCGCCAGGCGCACGGTCTGCACGACCTGGCCCGCTGCGGTGTACGCCTCGCGCGCGCTGGCCAGAAACGCGCCGGCGCGCGTCATCTGAGGCGCATAATCTGTGGCATCCAGATTGCTGAAGGCCGTAATCGACCGGATTTGCGGCATAGGTGTCTCCTCAAGTAGAGACCGCTTCAGCAAGCGGCCTCATGATGTGTTTATTCAATCACTTTAGGATAACCCAGGCCGCGTCACCCGCGCGAAAATCCGAGCCATCCATCCTGCTAGGGCTTTTCCAAGTATTTAACTATGCCGCTTGCTTTTGTCGAAAAGGATACCGTCTTGATTTTACCCCCCTCTAGCTCCACCCGAATTCAGGGGGAGAACTTACTCGTGCGCATAATGGCCCCTCCCTGAATTCGGGGAGGGGGATGGGGAGGGGTAATTATTTTTCTGGAAAAGCCTAGGGCTGCGTGCGTAACCATTCCAGAATGGCCTGGTGATCTTCGTCGGTCATGTACCGGTACACGGACGAGGGCATCAGGACGAGTGGCTCGCTGTAATCCAGCAATTCCAAAATGGCTTCATCCGAGATGAAATCGAGGTTTTCGCTGAGCAAGGACGGCCCCTGAAAGCTGTTGAAGTCGTCGTATAGCCAGGTTTCGCCCGCCAAAGGCAAGACCGGGTCGCCATCGTTATCCACGCTGCCATGGCAGTGCACACAGGCCGAGACTGCCGTCGCGAGATATTCACCCACCGCGACCGGGTCGGCATCTTCGCCGGGGCCTTCGCGCTCGGTTTCCAGGTCAATGTCGTGGGGCACGCGGGTGTCTTCGCGGCTTATGCCGGGGTTTAGCTGCGGCTCGGGCACTTCGTTTTCGATGGGCTCCAGGGTGCGCAAATAGGCGATGACCGCTTCCATATCGGCGTCGGACATATTCTCATACGCGATGTAGGGCATGGGGCGCAGCAAAACCGTGCCGTCGGGGTCAATGCCATAGCGAATCGCGATTTCGAGTTCTTCGTCGCTCCAATCTTGTAACGTGGTCAGGTTCGGCGAGGCAACCATGCCGTAGGGCTGCTGGAAGGCATAATTCCCCACCGCTTGCATCCCGCCGCCCGCCAGGCCCACCGTAAACGGATTCACATCACCGGAGTCAACTAGGTCTTGCCCGGCGGGGCCGTCGTCGCCATTGCCCGCGTGGCAATGCACACACGCCCCTGCCGCGCGCACGATATATTGCCCGCGTTGCAGCACCGGGTCATCCAATTCCGGAATCTCGATGTCGTCCTGGGCATAAGTCGGGCCGGAGGTACCGAGCAAGGCGCCACCTAGCAGGATAATCCCCGCTAAGAGCAACATCACGGCCAATAGCCGCCGTTTTGAAAAATTCACAGGAAGTTCCCCCTTATGAATAGAGAAGCAAAAAACAAAAAAGGAGCCAGTTTTTGACTACCGACTCCTAATTTTATTATAGCCGACGGGGTTAGCTGCTAAATGGGTACCCCATGAGCATCTGATTAGTCTTGCGCATACTCACCTGTGCTGTAGACATGCACCCAGGGCAGATCATAGCCGCCATCGAGCGTCCATTGATACACCCAATGCGAGTCCGTAAGCGTCAAATTTACGCAGCCATGGCTATGCCGGTAGCCAAAGCCATCGTGCCAATAGGTGCCATGGATGCTGATTTCGCCATCAAAGTAGAGCGTCCAAGGGACGTTTTGCAGGCTGTAGAAATCGGTTTGGCCTTCCGCGCCGCTCATGCTGCCGTTGGCGATACGTATCCAGGTTTGGAAGGTGCCTTCGTTGGTAGACCACTGCGGCAAGCCGCTTGAAATCAGCGTAGCATACACGGGCGTGTCGGTGTCGTCATAAGCCACCAGCACTTGCTCGTATAAATCGACGGCCAACCAGCGGCCTTTGACCTCGGCGGGGCGTTCGGTCAACATGATTTTGGCCACGGAGGTTTGGCGAATCCAGCTATCCGGCCCGACGAGATACCAGCGCCAGCCGTCTACCTCCACGGATTCGAAGATGTTCACGCGGGTGTAGCGCTCTAGGCGCGGGCGGGCGGTGTCGGCCTCGGCACCGGGGTACGGCGCGGGATGCGAGGGCACTAGCACCCAGGCCATGGTGTAATCCATGCCTTCGGCGGGCAACAGCACGCCTGCAAAATCGCTGGGCCGGGTGACGACCGTATCGCTATTGCGCACCCATTGCCCGCCGGAAATCTGCACCCAGTCATCTTGCAGTTGGCGCACGGATACATAATTAAAGCCGGGGTCGATGCTGCCCACGGGTTGCCCGTTTGGCGCGTCATAGAGCGTGGTGCCGCCCTCGTTGGCCAACCGCCGGAAGGCAAAGCGCGTTATTTCGGCCTCGTTCACGGCCAAGGGCCGCACGTTCGGTTCGGGGTGCATCAGCATTTCATCGAGCAGCATCTGATAATGGGCGGTGGGCAAGCCCGCCTGGCAACCGTTGTCGTTGGGCGTCAGGGTGCATTGCGTGGGCATGTCGAAGGTATCAGTATTGGCCAGGGCGACGGGTAGCGCCAGAGCCAGCGCGGCGAGGACTATCGCAAGTGCGAGTGTTTTCTTAAGCATTTTATTTCCCCCCCTTAATGGGCATTTATGTGGGCGGCATGGGGGACGGGGCGAACCCCGCCCGGTATCACGGAAAAATCAATTAGCCAGCGATGTATTCACCGCTACTGAAGACATGCACCCACGGCAAGAAGAACCCGCCATCCAGTGTCCAGTCGAAAATCCATTGCGAGTCCATGATGGTCAGGTTCACGCAGCCGCGACTGTGCCGGTAGCCGAAGTTATCGTGCCAGTAGGTGCCATGCATACTGATGGCTTCGTCAAAATAGAGCGTATACGGCACGCCTTCCAAGAAATAGAAATTGGCCTGGCCTTCCGAGCCGGTCATATAGCCGTTTTCTAGGCGCCAATAGGATTGGAAGGTGCCTTCGCGCGTGGGGTAATCCGCCAGGCCGCTGGAGATGAGCGTTGCGAACACGGGCGTGTCTTCGTCATACGCGACGAGCACTTGCTCGTACAGATCAACAGCTACCCAGCGGCCTTTCACTTCTTCGGGCCGCTCGGCGGGGACGATCTTGGCCACGGAGGTTTGGCGAATCCAGCTATCCGGGCCGACCAAATACCAGCGCCAGCCATCGACTTCCACCGTCTCGAAGATGCTCACGCGGGTGTAACGTTCTAGGCGCTCGCGGGATTCATCCTGCGCGGCGCCGGGGTACGGCGCTGGGTAAGACGGAATCAGCAGCCAGGCCAGGGTATAGCGCAAGCCTTCTTCGGGCAACAACACACCCCGATGGCGACTAGGCCGCGTGACCGCCGTCACATTTTCGGGCACCCATTGGCCGGGGTTGATCTCTACCCAGCCATCGCGGATGCTATGCACATTCACGAACGTAAAGCCGGGGTCTACACTGCCGATGGCTTGCCCGCCGGGGGCGTTATAGAACGTCGTGCCCGCTTCGCTGGTCAGGCGGCGGTACGCAAAGCGGTTGATCTCGCGTTCTACCAGGGGCAAGGGTTGCACATTTGGCTCGGGGAGCATCAACATTTCATCCAGCAACATTTGATAATGAGCAGCGGGCAACCCGGCCCGACAGCCATTATCATTGGGGGTTTGCAAACATTCCCCGACATCATAGCCAATGTCATCGTCCGAGGCTATGGCCATGGATAGCCCACCGAGCAAGGACAGGCTCAGTAAGGCCAATATAATGCGTGCGCGTTTCATAATACGGTGTAATCTCCTTAGCATTCCGGCGGAATTCACGATCATTACGCCCTATAGATACCCTATCATACTCTTTCCTTACCGATCTGGGCGCAAGACGGATGCTCGCCTGACCAAAACATGATGCGGTCATGACGATATGTCAGATGATAGAAGGTTTAACGTGCGCTCACAAGCCCAATTTGAATGGGCAACGCCGCTCAGTCTTGAGCGGCGCGGCGGGGGGTGTCTTCTTCGGAGGCGGTTTGCGAGGCGCTCGGTGGCGCGGACGGGGGCGTGTGGCGCTCACGGAAGTCCTCGGCTTTGCGTTGCAGGGATTCTTGCGACGTGGGATGAAGCTTGCGGCGGGGCGGCGCGGGGGTGGGGTCTAATAATGATGCCCAATCGTAGCCAGTCATTTGTCCATCCTTTCTCACATACATCCCATTTACCAGGGGTGTTTCAGGCGTGCTGTGGCCGGGTGATGCTCGCGCTTCCCTACAGCCGAATTACCCGCTTGAGTGGGTAATATATATATATATAGGTTAGAAGAAAAGATGCCAAATGTCAAGCAGTTTACCCGCTTAACCGACTAGTTTAACTAACTTTGCTTAACGACGCTATGACAAAACGCTGACTGTTACGCCCTGGCCATCAATGCCGAGTGTCCAGGTGCGGCATTCCGCCACGCCTGCCGCTTCGAATGCGCCCACCATGGCCCCCGCGATGGCCTCGTGGTTATACGCCGCAAAGGCTAAGGTCGTGGGGCCATGGCTGGCCAGGGTCACGACGGCAGCGCCTTCGGCTTGGGCGGCGGCGGCGGCCTGCGCAAAGCCAGGGATATGCTGCGTGTAAACGTTTTGGTAGAGCCGGTCTTGCATGGCCCGCGCCAGCAGCGAGAAATCCCCCGCCACCAGGGCATCTAGCATGAAGACCAGCCGCCCCATATTGAACACCGCGTCGTCCAGCGTGACGAGTTCGGGCAGGGCGTTTTGGGTTTGCGCGGGGTAATCGGGCAACACAGGCACCACGACCACAATGCGCAGGGGCGGCGGCACCAGGCTTTTATGCATCAGATAGCCGTCTTCATCCGTGATGCACACGTTCAGCCCGCCCAAGATGGCCGTCAGGGCGTCCACATGTTGCAAGCCCATCTCGCAGGCCAGCGCCACGAGTTGCGACCGCCCAAATACATGGTTGGTCATGTTGTTGGCAGCCACGAGCCCACCCATCAGCAACGCGGCCTTGGCATCCAGCCCAGCATCCACGGGGATATGATTCGTGATGTCGATATCTAGGCCCGGCGGGGCCATTTCTTTGGTCTGGAACAGGCGCGTGGCGGCGCGCAGCACCGGGTTTGTAAAATCCGTGGGGATGCGGTCGGCGCCCTCCCCCGCCACGCGGATGCTTAAGTCGCCGTCGTAGCGCACCGACATCTCGATATGTACATGCAGATTGAGCGCGAGCCCCACGGTATGCAGCCCCGGCCCGATATGGGTGAGCGCTGCTGGCACATCGACTTCTACTTTATACACAGGCGCGATCCTTGTTTGGTAATGAACTGCTCCCTATTGTGCGGTGGGTCGTGCGGCCTGGCAAGGGAAAGCGCGTTAAGATTCGAAGGTCAGCATGAGTTCTAAGTTGCCCAGCAGAATCCGATCCCCATGGCAGACCACCGTCGGCTTTGCTGGCGACAAGCGCTGCATATTGATGGCCGTGCCGTTCAGCGCGCCCAAGTCTTGGATCATCAGCGTGACGTTCATGCGCGTTAGGCGGGCATGTTCGCGAGAAACGCCCATTTTTTTGGCATCAAAGGCCGAGAGATCGATGTAATCCGGGTTATTGGCTTTGTCGCTGCCCCGGCCCAAGATGACCCCCCCCATGGGAACGCTCACGTCTAGGCTTTTATCATAATTGACGATGTAAAGATTGAGCTTTGCATTGCGTGCAAAGTATGCGCGCCGGTCGTGCAACATGCGCAGTGAACTATCCTGATTTTTTTGGACAATTAAGGTGGAGTCTTCGCTAAACTCGGCGGGCAATAATGATGCGCGCAAATGGTGCCCACATTGCCAGCAATACACGGCATGGGGTGGGCATTCGGCGCCGCAATTTTCACAATTTAATACATCGGTCATAGCTTTTCCTCAGGTCGCCGCCTCTGTATGATACCATACCAAAGGGGGTGTTAATCTGGCGTGTGAAAGACGATTTCTATCGCCAGGCTCCCCAGGTGCACCAGATCACCATTGGCTAATACGCAGGGCTCGGTGGGTGAAATCCGCTCGGCATTTACGAGTGTGCCATTCAGCGCGCCCAGGTCTTCGAGCACGATGATAGCATGGATGCGCGTCAGGCGGGCATGGATGCGCGACACCCCGCGCGCTTTCGCGTCATAAGCAGATAAATCGATATGTGCACCCTCGTGGGTGGTGACCCGGCGTCCGAGGGTCACGTATTGCGCGTCGAACGGGCATTCAATGTCGATGTGGTCATCCGGCAGGCGCAAGATCAGTTGCGCGTCGCGCGCGAAAAAGGCTTTGCGTTGGCTGAGGCTACGCGCGAGTGCATCATCCGGGTTCGCGACAAACGCCGTCTGGCTTTCGGAAGTCATCACATCGCGGAGGTTGTGGCCACAGGCATAGCAATGGATCGCACGCAGTGGGTTTTGGGCGCCACAGCGCTGGCAATCAATCGGCTTCAGGTTGGGGGCGTTGCTGTTGATCACACGTACACTTCCGGTATGGTCGTCATCTATCCCTATGATAACGCGCCGGCAGAACTGTGTGAATATGCGGTTCGCCACCGAGAGCAGCGAAAGGGGCCAGGCCCGGACTGCCTAGGTATCTAGCCAGTCCTGAAGGCCGTGTTCTTTTTGCATGCGGCGCAATTTGCGCAGGGCTTCGTGTTGCAATTGGCGGATGCGCTCGCGGCTATAGCCCATCACTTTGCCGATTTGGGCCATACTGTGAGACACGCCATCTTCGAAGCCATAATGCAGGCGGATAATCCGCGCTTCGCGCGTCGGCAAACTACCCAGCAGATGATCCACCGAATGCAACAGCAAGTGTTGGGCGGTGGCTTCTTCGGGCTGGTTGCTGTCGTTATCTTCGATCAACTCGGCGAAAGGCCGTTCGCCTTCTTCGCCCACCAGTTCATCAATCCGCACGGGCTCTTGCACCACCGACAGCGTCTGTTCGATCTGCTCGACGGTAAAATCGGAATGCTCGGCGATTTCTTTGGCGGTGGGTTCGCGGCCCAGGTCTTGCGACAGTCGGTCCGCGACGCGGCGGATACGGCCCCAGCGCTGGCCCTGGTTGATGGGCAGGCGGATGGTGCGGCCATGGTTGCCCGCTGCGCGGGTGATGCTCTGGCGAATCCACCAGGTGGCGTAGGTGCTCAGGCGGACATTGCGCGACGGGTCGAAGCGATCCACCGCTTTCAGCAAGCCCAGGTTGCCTTCCTGGATGAGATCGGCCAGGGGCAAGCCGCGCCCTTGGTACGCCTTGGCGATGGATACCACCAGGCGCGTATTGGCCAGCACGAGCTCGCGGCGCGCTTCTTCGGACATCTCCACCACTTCTTGGAGCATCTCGTATTCGTCGTCTTCGTAGGCGCCTTCATCCAAGCGTCGCTGAGCGACTTTGCCAGACTGCACCAGACGCGCCAGATTCTTCTCTTGGTCCGGGGTCAACAATTCGGAGATAGGCCGAATGTCGCGGAAGTAAATCTGAAGTAAATCGGAGCCGGTTTCGGGAGATTGTTGCCTAGCAATCATATGGTTGTCTCTTTCCTCATCATTGTGTGGCCAGGGGCTAGGATGCTCATGGGTCTTTCATCCTGTCCACAACATTCAGTTTGTGCTGAACGGCACAAACCCTATAAACATCGAGTTTAGATCAGCAAAACTCGATTGCCATAATCTTATCATAGGGGTGACACCCCACCCCCCAAATCTTACCACCCTTTAATCTATTTATTGCGCATTTCTCATATGCGAAACGTTATAGAATTAAGAGCAGATTAACCGAATATAGCCAGAGTTTTAACCATCGGAGTCAGAACGGCTACTCACGAAGCACACCGCCAAAATGACCCATCTGGCATCCCCCGAAATGGGCCAAGTGGTGCGGCAAGCGAGGCTGCCCAGGCGGGCAACCCCAGCTTGACCACGGCTAGCGGCCCTATTCGGCGTCGGCGGGGAGTTGCAGCGCGATAAGTTGCTCGAAGACATCCCGCAAGGCGGCCTCGGGCGCTGCGCCTGCCGTTTGCCCCACGATTTTGCCTTCTTTAACGAACATCATGGTTGGGATGCTCTGAATGCGGAATTGCTGGCTGAGCCCGGGGTTGGCGTCCACATCCACTTTGGCCACGCGCACGCGCCCGGCATATTCTTTGGCCAGTTTTTCTAGGATGGGCGCCACCATGCGACATGGCCCGCACCATTCCGCCCAGAAATCGACCACGACGGGCAGTTCGCTCTCGATGACATCGCGCATAAAGGTCTGGTCGGTCACGTCTAGGGGTTCATCTTGCTTGGTGGCGACCGCTTCTTCGGCCTGGGCGATAACATTGGTGGGTTGGAACAAGGCCCGCGCGCGCTCGATGATGGCGTCCGCATCTGGCCCCCAGGGGCGGCTACGCCGCGCGATAACTTCGCCGTTGTGCAAGGCCAGCAACACCGGATGTTTGCCGACCTGGAATTTCTCGGCATAATCGGTTTCGGCATCCACATCAACGCGCATCACGGTCAGGCCCGCTTTTTCGGCGGCCTGCAATGCTTTGTTGACATCGCTATGCGCCCCGCCGCTCCCGTGGGTCAGCAATAGCAACACGGGTTCTGCGCGCGTCATTACCTGATCTATCGACATGAAAAACTCTCTCCTTTATAATCGCGAGGTTGTTGTCTATTCAGACGAATTGACCTCGGGCGATATTACAGTCCGTTTATTATAATAGCGTCAGAAACACGTCGGCGCGAAGACCGCTCAAGCCGCGAGCATTTTCTCGATAGCCGCTAGTAGCAAGAGCACATTCTCGCGGCGCGACGAATAGCCCATCAGCCCCACGCGCCAGACCTTGCCCTTTAGCACGCCCAACCCGCCGCTGATCTCGATATTGTATTCGGCCAACAAGCGCCGCCGGATGTCTGCCTCATCGATGCCATCTGGGATGCGCACGGTCGTCAGGGAAGGCAAGCGATGCGCGCGCGCGACGTGCATGCTAAAGCCCAGCGCTTCTAGCCCTTCCCACAAGAGTTCGGCGTTGGCCTGGTGCCGCGCGAAGCGCGCTTCTAGCCCTTCTTCGTGGATGAGGCGCAGCGCTTCGTAGAGCGCGAAATTGGTCGAGATCGGCGCGGTATGGTGGTAGGTGCGTTCCGCGCCCCAAGATTGCTGCACCAGCGAGACATCCAGATACAAACTGCCGACCTTGGTCTGGCGTTTGTGCATGCGCTCGACGGCACGCGGGCCGAAGGTCAGCGGGCTAGCGCCGGGCGGGCAACTAAGGCATTTTTGGCCGCCGCTATAGCACGCATCAATATCGACGGCATCCACGCCCACGCGCAACCCGCCCAGCGAGGTCACCGCGTCTACGATGAGCAAGGCATCGTGTTCGTGGACGATCCGCGCGATGTCTTCGAGCGGTTGGCGCGCGCCCGTGGAGGTTTCCGCATGGACGATGCCAACCACATCGGCGGGCGCGGCTTGCAGGGCGGCTTGCACCTCGTCCGGGTCGAAGACCTCGCCCCAGGGCCGTTCGATCATGCGGACTTCCGCGCCGTAGCGTTCCGCCATATCGGCCAAACGACCGCCAAAATAGCCATTGCAGCAGACCAGCATGCGCGTGCCGGGCTCCACCAGATTCGCCACCGCCGCTTCCATGGAGGCCGAGCCCGTGCCCGATACAGGAATGGTCAGTTGGTTCTCAGTCTCGAAGACATAGCGCAACAGGTCTTTGGTATAGTCCATAATCTGGATGAAGTACGGGTCCAGGTGGCCTACCAGCGGCGTAGCCATAGCCTTCAGCACGCGCGGATGGGCCATACTGGGGCCGGGGCCAAGCAATATTCGCGGCGGAGCATTAATTTCGGGTGCACTTTGCATGGGGATGATTGCCTTTTCTAACCAGCATTGGCCCCCTAGTATAAACCGCCCTGCGCGGATGTGCATCGGGGGGCGAACGGTGGCCCGCAAATGGGGCTGGGCCTGCTATAATGCAGCGCGATACATGCACACGAATCGGGAATTAAATGGCCTATGGCTCGTGCTTGGTTGCTCATTGTCGTGATACTCGCGCTCGTGTTCCCTCGCTCGGTAACGGCCCAAGCGCCGACCCTCGTGGATGGGGACGCGCTGACCGCGCAATTGACCGCCGCCCTACAAGACAACGCCGCCGATGGGGTCGTCGTGCTTTTGCTCGCGGGTGAGGAGGTCGTCTATCTGGAGGGCATCGGCCAGAACGCAGACGGCGCGCCGATAGACCCTAGCGCGGCCTATGCGCTCGGCTCGGCGGCGGAACCGCTCATCACCACAAGTTATTTGGCCGTGGAAGAACGCGACCTGCTGCCCATGGATACGCCCGTGGTCAATCGCTTGCCGAATCTGACGCTGCCGCTAGCCCGTTCGGCGGAGAATATCCAGGTGCGGCGCTTGCTCGACCACACCGCCGGCTTGGGCAGCGACCCCGCCGCCCCGGTGCGGGCGCTCGGCCCGGCGGAATTGGCCAACATCCCGCAAGTGAGTTTCCCCGGCGCGCGCTTTTCATATTGCACGCGCTGCACGGGCTTGCTGCTGACCCTGAGCGCTGCCGAAATCGGCCTGACGCCCGCGCTATTGCTAGAAGATAAGCTATTCTTCCCGTTGCGCATGAACGCCACACGCTTCGCGCATGGGCAGATCACCGCCCCGCCGGAGGAGGTCGCGCGCTTCATGAGCGTTCATTTGCAGATGGGCCGTTGGCGCGGCGTGCAGATCATCACGCCCGAAAGTATCGCACGGATGACCATCCCGCGTTTAGAAACCGGGCGCGGCCTAAATGAGCACATTGGCTATGGTTGGTGGCTCACGCCCAGCGCTGGATTAACCGTGGAAGAACCCGCCCAAGATCGCATCTTGCGTGCCTATGATATGACCCAGCACACCGCGCAGATGGCGCTCGCGCCGGGCTATGGGCGCGGTATTCTCATCATGACCGACCAAGCCAACGCGGGCCTAGATGACCTGATGGCGATTGCCATGCGCGCCTTTTTCGGCTGGGATGAATCAGCGTTTGAGCCGCCCAACCCGGCGGGTTTCACGGGGATGTATCGCGCCGAGGAGCCCGTGCTCGCAAGCGAGATCGACATCCAGGCCGATGACGATGGCGCGCTGACCGTCACGGTAGACGGCACGAGCGCCCCGGCGCGGTTCATTGGGCCGCGTACGCTGGCCTTCGATTGGGCGGACGCCCGCGCGCGCCTGCATTACACCACGAATTGGCGCGCGGGGCAGGTTATCCTCAGCATAAATGGCGCGACCGACATCCTGAACCGGCGCGGCTAGTGATGTGTAGCTATTTATCCCCGGCTTCTTCGTCCGGCGCATCGGCCTGGATCATATTCGGCCCTTCATCATAGGCTTCGTGCGGTTGGTGCGCGGCATCGCCAGATTGCCCAGCGCCGGGGCCGAGCTTGGGCAGGGCTTCTTCGGCTACTTCGGGCAGCGTTTCCAGATACAGCGAACGACTGGGGAAGGCCATACTCAGGCCCAAGCCTTCGACGATGTCCATGATATCAAGGTTGATGGCTTCGCTTTCGGCCATCCATTCATTCCAATCGGCAATGGCGACATAACAGCGCACCATGATCTGTAAGGCACTGTCGCCAAAACTGGTGAAAAAGACCTGAATCGTCTCTGGCTGGACCTTCTCGCGCTGGGCCAGGCCAGCGCGAATCTGGTGCAAGAGATCGCGCATTTGGCCGCTATCGGTGCTGTAGGTCACGCCGATGACGAAATCCACCCGGCGGCGGTTCAGGCGCGACCAATTCGTAATCACCGAACTGGCCAGCATACTATTCGGGATGGTGACGTAGCCTTGATCGAGGCGGCGGATGCGCGTCGAACGCAAGCCGACCTTCTCCACAATGCCTTCTACGTCCGGCGTAACAATATATTCGCCTTCTACTAGCGGTTGGTCGCCGACGATGGTCGTAAAACCGAACAGGTTCGCGAGCGTTTCTTGGGCGGCCAGGGCCACCGCCAAACCGCCAATGCCCAGGCCCGCGATGAGGCCGTTGACGTCGTAGCCCCATTCGTTGAGGATGATGACAATCGCCAGCGCGATGAGCACCACGCGCAAACCCGTGCGCACAAAGGGCAGCAGTTGGTCATCAATGCGAATGCCCGTCGCGCGTTCCATCAGGGCTTGTCGGCCTGTGAAATAGCTGATAACGGCATAGACCAACATAAACAGCGCCACAATCACCAGGCTGCTAGCGATGCGGGTCGCAAAATCGCCCACCATGCCGTCGGCATCCAGCAGCACGACGCCGATGGCTATTGCGGCGGCGTAGGTGGCATAGCGCAGCGGGCGTTCGATGGTGTTGATGATGAGATCATCCCATTCTTGCTTGGATACTTTCGCGGCACGTTTGACGCTGCGCACGATGACGCGCGAAATAATGCGCCGGACAACGAGCACCACCATCAGCAAGGCTATAAAGATCAGCAATTCTTGCACCAGGAGGGGGACTTCGTTCCAACTGTCGCGCGTGGTGTCGCTAAAATCTTCTATGCGGTCGAGTATCTCGTCCATAGGTCTCCGTGTTCGTGTGTCTTTACAATGTGAGGCTGTATTAGAGGGTGTAAGCGGTGTTCATGCGAACACCATTGCCTCTACTAGTGTGCCAAAGCCGCCGCATAAGTGCAAGCCGAACAAGCTCCCAGGGCAATCGCATCAAAATTTTTGGTTCACAATAGGCTATAAAAGGTCAAGTTGAGCTTGCCCCTACACAAACTATCCTTATGTACAATATACCCAAAGACCTAAAAAGTCTGTCAAACCCCAGTTTGATGCAATCGCCCTGAACAAGCTCCCTGAATAGTAGCGCGTTCGGGCCCACGATGCTACACTATCTGGATTAGTGCTTACATTAACATGAGCAAAGACGCATGCGCCTCTTACGGTTTGAGCGGAACGGCGAGGCTAGTACGGGCATTTTGACCCCGCGCGGAATTGTTGATCTGCCTCGCGCCGCCGACATATTCTATGATTTCGACCTACCCACCTCGCTCGATGTCGTGTTGACAGATATGCACGCGCATCTGGACACGCTGAGCGCGTTCATCGAAGCCGCGTTGGATGTGGCCGTCAAAATGGCCGCCCTGGGCGAAAGTGATGAACAAGGGCCGACTTGGCTTATTCCGCCTGGCAGTGTAAAGCTGCTGTCGCCGCTCACGGCGCCTCAAAAAATCATCTGCGTGGGCAAAAACTACGCCGAGCATGCCACCGAATTGGGCGGCGATGTACCAGAGTACCCAATCTTGTTTTCCAAGTTCAACAATACGCTGAACGGCCACGGCGGTTATATGCCGTATTCTTCTTTACTTACGCAGTTGGATTACGAAGCGGAATTGGCCGTGGTTATCGGGCTGCCCGCGCGGGATGTTACCCCCGCTGACGCGCTAAATTATGTGTTTGGTTATTGTAATGCCAACGACTTCACCGACCGGGGGCTTCAAAAACGCACTTCGCAATGGACACTGGGCAAAAGCCTAGACGGCGCCTTGCCATTGGGGCCCTTTGTGCTCACTGCCGACGAACTGCCCGACCCCCAAGCGCTAGAACTGCGCTGTTGGGTGAACGGCGAACTGCGCCAACAGGCCAATACCAAGCAGATGGTCTTCCCTGTGGCGCATTTGGTGAGCTATATCAGCCAGTATATGAGCCTGCTGCCGGGGGATGTCATCCTGACCGGGACGCCCGCTGGGGTGGCCGCCGGGATGGACCCGCCGCCCTGGTTGCAACCGGGCGATGAAATCGCCGTAGAAATCAGCAAACTGGGGCGCCTGGTCAACCGCATCGGGGCCGCAGGCAGGGCCTAGGCTGGCAGGATCGATCAGGCGCTAGGCTTGCGTAGCGTGACATGCGTCACGATATACGTCTCGCCATCATCCAGCCCGAAGGACTCGGCACAAGCCATGAAAAACAGCCGCCAATAGGCCCACCAGCGCCGCGCCTGCGCGCCATACGTTTCAGCGAATAGCGGACGCAGCCGCGCGCGCGCGGCGTCCATCTTGGCTAGCCAGGCATTCAGCGTTTTTTCGTAATGGGTGCCGCTGACCGCCCAACGTTGCTCCACGCGCAAGTCGTCACGTTGAAAATGGTCAAGCAAGGTGTGGCAGGGCATGGTACCCCCCGCGAAGAAATAGCGCGCCATCCAGTTTTGGGGGTCGGTGTCGTCAAATTCATAGGCCCTGCCCATGTGGCTAAAATGATGCACAAACAGCAGCCCGCCAGGGCGTAACCAGCCCGCGATCTTGCCCAGCAGCGCATCGTAATTCTTCATATGCTCGAACATCTCCACCGAGACGACCCGCTCAAAGGACCTATCTAGGGATAATTCGGCGACGTTCGCCGTCAAGACGGTCAGGTTGGTCAGGCCGCGCGCTTCGGCCTGGGCCTGGATGAACTTACGCTGGTTATGCGCATTCGAGACGGCGGTAATCTGCGCGTTCGGGTAGTGTTCGGCCATCCACAAGCTAAGCGAGCCCCAGCCGCAGCCGAGTTCAAGAATCGTTTGCCCGTCGTGCAGATCGGCGCGTTCGCAGGTCAGGCGCAACATGGCGGCTTCGGCCTCGGCCAAATGATCGACCCCGGGCGGCCATA
>DAOTVD010000048.1:0-7619 GCA_034437075.1 Anaerolineae bacterium | reverse complement strand
CGCACGCGCGGAGCCCTACGTCCTGTTTCTGGACGAACTCAACGCCTCGATGCCAGATGTTCAGAAGGCTTTTTATAGCCTCATCCACGACCGCCGCATCGGGGAATATATTTTGCCCGAAGGCAGCATCGTTATCGGCGCGGGCAACCGCAAAAACGACAAGGCCCTGGCCCGGCCTATCGCCTCCGCATTGGTCAACCGCCTTATCCATGTCGAATTACAGACCAATACCCAGCAATGGATCGACTGGGGCGCACAAAACGACCTGCATCCGACCGTGTTGCAGTATATCGCGGCGCGGCCCGATCATCTGCTGGCCACCCAGGCGGACGACGACGCGCCCTTCAGCACGCCGCGCTCGTGGCATATGCTTTCCGATGCGCTGCACAGTTGCCGCGATGGCCTCAGCAAAGAGGTCATCCAAGTCTTGGCCGCTGGCTGTCTTTCGCCACCGCATGCCGGGCAGTTTTCCGCCTTCGCGCGCAATTGGCTATCGCCTTACAGTGCCGAGGCCATCTTAGCCGGGGAAGAAGCCATCCCGCTGGATAACCACGAAGAGGCGACTTTCATGCTGGCTAGCGTGCGCGCCTTCCTCATCGACCGCTTGCCCGCCAAGCAAACCGCCCTAACGGATGAATCCGAGTGGTGGGTGCTGCAAGCCATCGACTTGATCGAGAAATTGGGCGAGCATGACGCTGAACTGGTGCGCTATTTCCTGACCCCGCCGGATGAGATTCACCTGCCGGGCTGGTTTGTGGATGAAATCACCAAATTATGGGCCGATATACTGGGCGAACCGCAAGATGCCCCGCCCCAGCCCCAGCCCCCAAGCCGTTTTGGCCGCCCCAGCGGACGCCCGTCACCCTTTGCTAGCAGTGCATCCCCGCCGACACCACCGGCTCGGGGTAGCACCCGCTTTGCGAACGCGAGCGGCTCGCGCTCGTCATTACTGCACGACGGAAGGACATCATGAGCCTGCTACGCCATATCAAACGGCGGGTGTATAAAGCACCCTCCACCGAGCATGGCCATGTGAAGCGCCCGCGCGAAGATACCGCCGGGCTGAGCCGTGCTGCGCGCCCGCGCGACCGAGACACCGTGCGCGAGCAACTCAAGGCGGATGAGGCGCCCGTGCCCGTGCCCGTGCGCCAACGCCAGAACAACGCGCCCCCGCGCCACGATCCCCCGCCCCAGTATACCGGGCTGCAATTTGTGGAGATGGTGCGCGCCGGGGAGGCCGAGGCCCTGGCCCCCGCGCTCGCTGTTCTGCCGAGCAGTTTGTACACGCTGTGGATGGCCATCGAATGGGATATTGACTATGCCCAGGCCGCCTCCAAAGCCTATATGTATTTGGCTGAGGATGGCGTGCTGGTGGCCTATAGTCGCCGCCGGGCGACCCTGCGCGAATGGGGCTTTTATAGCGCGCATCTGATCGCGCATCTGGCGCTGGGGTATGTGGCCCCGCCCAAGGACAGCGCGCACCCCGATTTGTGGTGCCTGGCCGCCGAAATCCAAGTCAATAGCTTGGCAGCGGCGCGGATGGGCCGCTTTGGGGTGCCGTCTGGCTTCTTTCGGAATCCCCTGCCGCGCCCTGGGCGCTTTGGTGACCCGGACCTCGAAGTCGACAAACACACGCCCGAGACCATGGTGCAGGATTGGCTGGCGCGCGGCAGCCCCCCGAGGAATCATGATCAATGGGTGAGCCCTGCTGGGCGCACCACCTGGGATGTCTGGGGCGTGCCAGAGCACGCCGCGCGGCGCTTCCGCGCGATGTACAAACTGCAACAGATCAAAAGTTTGCAAAAAAGTGTAGACCGCCAGCGCGCCTATACCGAAACAACCGTCGCGCGCGCCTTCCGCTGGGTGGGCGAGAACTTCCCGCTGCTGAGCGCAGCCACGGCCAATTTCGACATCGACTACGAATCCGCCGAGGCGCTGGATATTGCCATCGCCGCCGTGGCGGCGAAGTCGCGGCGCATTTTCGTCAATCCGCAGCGCACGCTCAGCGAGGCGGAATGGCGCTGGGTGATCGTCCACGAGATTTTGCACGTGGTGCTAGAGCATCATCTGCGCGTCGAAGACCGCCACCCGATGCTGTGGAACGTCGCGTGCGATTACGTCATCAATAACTGGCTCGAAGACATGGGCGTGGGCACGCGCCCAGAGGGCGTGCTCTACGACGAGCGCTACAAAGGCCGTGATGCCGAGTCTATCTATGATGAATTGCTGAAAAATTGCGGCAATGACACGGTGCGCTTGGTCAGCCTGCGCGGGGCCGGCATGGGGGATATGCTGGATTTCGACCCGGAATTCACCCAGGATGGCTCCACGGACAATGATCCGTTTGCGGCGACCCCCAAGCAGCTAGCCCGCGCTGCCGCGCGCCAGATGCAAGAAGACGCCGAAAACCGGGGCATACGGGGAAATCTGCCCGCCGGGTTGCTCTACGAACTGGGCCTGAGCGAAGCCACCGCCCAAGAGGGCATCATCCCGGAATGGAAGGCGGAACTCGCGCGCTGGTTCGCGGTGCAGTTTACGCCCAAACCGCCCGAGCGCAGCTACAAGCGCATTAATCGCCGCCAGGCCGCCGTGCCCTACATCCCGCTGGCCGGGCGCGCGACGCGCGAATATGACGCGCTGACCTTCGCGGTTGTCCTGGATACCTCTGGCTCGATGAGCGCCGGGCTGTTGCAACGCGGGCTGGGGGCAGTGGTGGCCTTCGCGGGGCAGCATGGCATCCAGCAAGTGCGCTTGGTGATGTGCGATGCGCGCCCCTACGACGAAGGCTTCATCCCGCTGACGACCTTGCAAAAGCCCTATCGTATCCGTGGCCGGGGCGGCACGCGCTTGCAACCCGCCGTGAACTTGCTCATGAAGGCCGAAGACCTGCCCCCAGACGCGCCGATCCTCATTATTACGGATGGGGCTATCGATAACCTGACCGTCCCGCGCGAACACGCCTATCTACTGCCTGGCGAGGGCCGATTACCATTCGCGCCCGGCGGGCCGGTGTTCAACATCCTGGGCGAAAACAGTCACTAGTTACCCATTTGTAACCCTAGCGTTAACCTTTACGCCAGCGCTATTGCGCCCTGCGGATAATAGGTGTATGATGCTCGAAAAGCTGTTGAGGCAGCCTGGCTGCCAAGGAAAAAGAATGCCTTATGTTCAACCGCATTGATATTGTGCACAAGGCCTTTCGGGAAAAAGGCGCGCTGACTCAAGAATCGCTGAGTATGCATTTTCATAGCGCTGATGGGCGGGTCGAGCGCGTGCCGATTTTTCGGTTGGGCGACGGACGCCGGGAGCACGATGGCTTCGTGTATCCGCTACAGTATGTCTATGGCAATCATCGCGACCGCGTCAAAGAATTTCGCAATGGGCCCGAGCTCGCCAACGCGCCGCTGATGACCGCCGAGCGCGATGAAATCGTCCGCCAACAAGAAGCCCTGGGTTGGCAAACAGAAGGCACACCCAACGAGAAAAACGAGCATCTCGGCTGGGGCAATTTCGATTACCAACTCACGATTACGCTGATTCCTGCCGATGGCGCGGGCCAAGACCAGGCCCGGCCCCCCAAAGCGCTGCTAGAGGCGTTCAAAAAACCGATGTAACCCGCGCGGATGCCTTGCCCGAAAGCCATACCTTGACGGCAGGGTATCCGGGCTCCTATAATCAAATGACGCTGCGGGCATGGTGTAGCGGTAACACAACAGCCTTCCAAGCTGTTATCACGAGTTCGAATCTCGTTGCCCGCTTTTTTGTTTTTACTCCCTCAGGTTATCCCCGCTCAAACGCTTCAATCTGCCCCGCCTGCACTTTCCATAATGTGGCATTGCTCAAAAACGACTCGTTAAAGATGGCCGGTTCGGTGGTCGTCAGCAGCACTTGGGGTATATGCCGGATTTGCTCTAGTAGATAGGCCCGGCGGTGCTCGTCTAGCTCGCTGGCGACTTCGTCCAGCAGCAGCAAGGGCGGCTCACCGATGCGCGCTTCCATCCAGGCCAGTTCCGCGAGCTTGATGGCCAGCACCGCCGTGCGCGCTTGCCCGCGCGAACCATACAGCCCCAGATCGTGCTCATTGACGAAAAAGCGCAGTTCGTCGCGCTGTGGGCCAAAGAGCGTCATACCGCGTTCGATCTCTGTGTAACGATTGGCGTGTAGCGCTTCGGCAAACTGGGGCGCGATCTGTGCAGGCGACAATTGGCGGTGTAAATCTAGGCCGGGGATGCCAAACGACAGTTGGCCGCTGCCTTCGGCGGTGGGCTCGAAGCTGGGCACATACGCCAGGCGCAAATCCTCCCGATGGCCGGAGAGCGCGCGGTAAATATCGGCGGCCTCGTGCTCGATCTCACGCAGAAAGCGCTGCCGCCCCGCGATGATGACCGCCGCCGCCTGGGTAAGCTGTTCGTCCCAGTACAGCAGTTCATCCGCGCCCGCGCGGTTGCGGCTAATTTGTTTCAGAAGCGCGTTGCGCTGGGTGAGCACTTTCTCGAAGGTGTTTAGCGCGTCTGTATACGCCCCATCCACCTGATTCAGCGTCATGTTCATATAACGGCGGCGCTCGCTGGGCGAGCCTTCCACCAATAGCAAATCTTGCGGCAAGAACATGACCACGGTAATCAGGCCCAAGATTTCGGCGCGGCGCCGCGCGGCCTTGTTTAGGCGAATTTCTTTCTTGAAGCGTTCGGCGGGCGTGCCGGGGGCTTCCCAGGTGAGTGTAATGCTCAGTTGATGGAGTGTGCGGTCGGCGCTCAGCACATCCGCGCTGACCTGCGCAAACGGTAGCGGATCATCTTTCGTGCGCCAGTTGATGAGTTGGCGGTCGGAAGTCGCATAGGGCGTGCTAGAGGTCGCCAAGTAGTAGAGCGCTTCGAGCAAGCTGGTTTTGCCCTGCGCGTTTTCGCCATAGACCAACACATTGCCAGGCGGAAAGCCGAGCTCCAGGCGGGCATAATTGCGGAAGTTTTTCAGCGATAGGTGCTGGATTTGCATTCAGCGGGTCACCCCCGCGATGAAAAGATGCAGCGCCACATCATCTTTGATCTGGCCAGTTTTGATCTGGTCGTCCATTTCGGCCAGTTTACGATACAGCGCTTCGAGTTGGGCCAGGCCCTGAAAACGGCCCAATTGCTGAGTCAGCTTTTTGACCAAAAACGGTTTGATATCCGGGATACTTTCCATCCCCGCCGGGCTGCCCGTGGCGTCAATATGGGCCTGGGCCATAATCAGCAGGCGAAACTGGCGGTTAATCATGCTGAGGATGTACAGGGGCTCTTTGCCTTCGGTCAGCAGCTTTTGCAAGAGATGCAACGCGGTTTGGCCATCCCCCGCGCCCAGGGCATCGACCATAATGAAGATGTTCGCTTCGGCGACATAGGGCGTCATGGTCGCGACATCGTCATCGGTGATGGGCCGCGCGTAATCGACATACGCCGCCAGCTTGGCCAGTTCGCTATCGGCCACGCGCAAATCTTTGCCGATGACAGACGCCAGAGCCGCCGCCGCGCGCGGCTCGATGGTGACGCCGTGTTCGCGGTCGGCCTGTTGGATAATCCATTGCATGGGGTTATCTGGCGCGGTGAAGCATTTTTCGTAGCCGGTCGCCTCGGCGCGGGCGGCGCTCAATACCGGATTTTTATCCGAGATTTTCTTGTTTTCGTTGAAGACCAAGCGCGCGAAGTCCGGCAAGCCCGGCAGGGCTTCCACCAGGCGTTGCAGTTCTGCTTTGCCGCCAGAGCGCTTATTTAGGTCGCTCAGAAAATCGTGCACGATCACCAAGCGCTTATCCGCCAAGAATGGAAACGCGCTGACCGCGCTCAAAACCGAGGCGACATCTGTCTCTGGGCCGTTGAGCACGGTCGTATTCATTTGCGAGGGGTCATTCATCTTGGCTTGCAGGTTTTGCAACCAGGCTTTGCGCTCGAACTCGTCCTCGCCATGGACGACAAAAAACAGGGCGGCAGCTTTGCTCATACGCCTACCTAGCCGTTGCGGGTCAAAATACGGTGCACGGTCAGCGTACCACCCATGGGTATGGTGACCTCGCGGCGGATGACCTGCGCGATTTCCAGATCACCCGGCATGCCGGAGGTCGTGATATGTCGCTGGATCGACAAGCCCGCCGGGCGCGAGGCCAAAAGCGCCACCACGGTCAAAAACATGACCATGGGCAGGCGTGCGAAAAACTGCGCGGGGCGGTCGCCCTCGACGCCCGCCAGGCCCAACAAGGCCGCGCCGCTGGTCATCGCGCTGCTGACGACCAAGCCCGTCCCGCAATTGGGATGCACGGCCCATTTGGCTTCGCCCCGCTTCATACGCGCCAGGGCTTCTTCGGCGGCTTCGCGTACTGTGTCGGTGTCGGTTTCGCCATACAGGAAGAAACCACGATTATCGGCCCGGCCTGCTATGCGCAAGACCCGCTGGCGGCGGGTTAGCATGTGGATGGTGGCATGTTCTAGGCCGTGGTTGCGCCGCACACGGCGTACAATGCCCCATTCCAGCACTGGCCGGGCGGTTTGTGCCATCTGTTCAATCATTCCGTTTCGCTCGTTGTTCCGATATGCTCTGTGGGTAAGGCGATCACCACCAGCCGATGTGAACGTCCGTCTGGTGGCCAACATGTGACCAGTGTAATACGTTCATCATAGCTGGGCAATAGCCAGCGTGCGTTTTCGAGCCGTTCGGCGGTGCTGCGGCCTTCTTCCTCTAATAAGATGCTCTGCACGATGGTGTAATCCCGCGCGAAGCCATCCGGCGCTTCCAGGCGCACCAAATCGCCGGGTTGGATGTCGATGAGATCACGAAACACATGCCCAAACTGGTTATGATGCCCGTTCAAGACCGTGTTGCCGGGTTGGCCCAGGCCCGCGCTGCTGGCATGCCAGCCCACCGCGCGCCATTCGGGCACCTGCCACTGGCTATACACCGCGTCGCCAATCTGAATCCGTTGCAGGCCGACGGACTCAATCGGCGCGTCCAAATCCAGCGCGGGGATGAGCAAGCGGTCCGGCTGGCGATAGGCCAATGTCGGGCTGGGGGACGGTGTGACGCTGGGCGTGGGCGTAATAAACGGGATCGGCGTGGCCGTCTGGGCCGGCGCGGGGCTGCTGCCGCGTGATGCCGGGCGCGTCTCGCTTGGGCTGGGGGATGCCGTCGGCGTTTCGGTCGGGCTGGGCGGTGGCGGCGGCGTATCGGATGCCAATTGCACAATCTGCGCGGGCTGTGTGGCTGGCGGCGGGCGCGTGGGCGCGTCTGTATCATCGGGCGGCGCGACGGCCATCTGCGGCATGATGGGCGCGTCCCCGATTTGGCGCGGCGGCGGGGCCAAGGGCGTCCCGGAAAGATAAGCCGGGGTCGGCGTGGGGGGCAAGTCCGTAGGCGGCAGGAAAATCTCGGCGGCGGTTTCGGGCGCGGCCAGGCGCAACCCCAGCACGCCGACGCCCGCCACCATCACGAGTAGCCCAACCCCCATCACCCCATAGCCAAGCCAATTCTGCGGCGGCCTCATGCGTTGATGAGCCTCCAAACCCCGTCCTGGTCACGCAGATTATCCAGCACGGCATCGGGCGTATGCGTCGCGAGTTCATCAACCGTGTAGCGCCCAGTGGCCACGGCCA
>DAOTVD010000047.1:0-7913 GCA_034437075.1 Anaerolineae bacterium | reverse complement strand
CCCGACCTGGCCGCGCTGCGGGGGCGAGTCGAAGCAGCGGGCGCGGAATTGGTGGCCCCGCGCGTGTATGAACGTAATCTGCGCTATGACGACACCGCCGGGAGCCTGACGCCGAATGACATTGTGCTGCGCTTGCGCCAAGACACCCGCGCCCGCCTGACCTACAAAGCCCCCGGCCCTGACCCGGTCGAGGGCCGCTTAACGCGCCTGGAATACGAAACCGAGGTCGGTGACCTCGATACGATGGACGCGATTTTGCGCAAGCTGGGCTTCGCGCCGTATATGGTCTACGAAAAATACCGCACGACCTATCATCTGCATGGCGTGGAAGTCGTGCTAGACGAGATGCCCTATGGCGATTTCATCGAGATTGAAGGCGAACCGGATAGCATCGAGCGCGCCGTCGCGGCGGTGGGGCTGGGTGACGCGCACCGCATCACCCAATCTTATGCCGATTTATTTGACCTCATTCGCGCAGAAATGAATCTGCGCTTCACAGATTTGACGTTCGAGAACTTCGAAGGGCTCAGCGTGCCCGCCACGCTCTTCGAACGCGCTTAATCCTCGGGCACATCCGCGCCGCTGGGGCGCAAGTCCGGCACCGCTAACCAATCGGTCAGGGGCACGATTTGGGCGCGTAGTCCGGCGTCGTCGGTTTCCTCGATTTGAATTTGCCCGATGCGCGATTCGCGCGGATGGCGCAAATCCTCGGTATATTCCACGAAGATGACCCCCTCGAGCGCTTCGTAGCGCGTGCCGCTGGTCATGGTTTCGAACATGGCCGCGCCGTCGAAGTTTTCAAAGCCGACCCGGTCGATGGTTTCGGCGGCTAGCCGAATATACAGGTCAACAGCGGCCCAGGCCACCAGGTAAGCCACATTGCGCGCGGCGAAGGCGTCGGCGGGGTTTTCGGCGGCGGGCAAGCGATTCTCGGCCCAATATTGGGTGATGGCTTGTATCCCCGGATGCGAGATTTCATCCCACCACAGATAGGGCAAATGGCCGAGCATGCCGTCCACATTGCCGCCGCCTTGGGTAATTGTGGAGGTATCGAGCACGATATTCGGCCCGCCAATGATGACCTGATCTTGCAGGCCCAGCGCTTGTACGGTGGCGGCGATCTGCGCCGGGCCGCCCGCGATGCTGGTCGTGTAGATGATATTGGCGCCCTCATCCACCACGCCTTGCACCTGGGTCGTTAAATCTGGGATGCCGGGCAAAAAGTAGCGCGCGCCCGCATAGCCTACGCCGACGCTTTCGCAATAGGCCCGCGTTTCGGGCGTGTCGCTGCTCTCGCCCAAGGCACCCAGGATGCTGACGTGGCCCATGACGGGGTCGCCTTCGATGCCGAAGTCATCCCAATTGGCGGCGATATAATCGCAAAATGCGCCGGTTTGGTCGGGGTACAGGGGCGTGACGGAGAACACCCAGCCGGGTTCGTCGGCGTCGTTGCCATACAGCGCGCGCACACTGCCGGAGGACACCACCAGGGGAATTTCTTGTTGGGCGGCTTGGTCGCGCAGCAGTTCGGCGTCTTCGGTTAGGTACACAAACATGATGGCTGCGTCGCCCCGGTTGGTGAAGTCATCCCAGGCGGCTTGCGCGGCGGATTGGTCGCCGCCCGTGTCGGTATATTCCATTTCGAGCGTGCCGCCACATAGGCCGCCGCGTTCGTTGTAATACGCTAGTGCATCCTCGAAGCCCAGCAAGACGGGCTGGGTGAGTTGCGCGAACACGCCGCTGAGCGGGCCGAAATGGTAGAAGCGCAGCGTTTCGCCGCTGAGGTCGGTTTCACAATCTGGGGGTTGCAGGGTTTCGGCGTCTTGGGCCAGGGTGGCGGGAGCGCCCAACGCCAACAACGCCAGCAGCAAGAGGCACACTAGCGATTTTTTCATAGTCGTTTATGCTCCTGTTGATTCACATCCTTATACGATGGTTAAATCTGGTGTTTCATCAAGAGGAATAACAGAATTGGTTCCCGGCGCCCACCTTAGTTATGTTTTGCGCGTATCATCCTCAGATTCTTTTTCTTTAGCCGAAGGGTCTAGCGGCGGGGTCACTTGCTGGGTATCTTCTTCCTGAACCGGCGCGCCTGCCCCGCTGAGCCCTTGCGGCGCGCCGCCCGGCTTCACAGGTTCAGCCACTGGTTGGGTGGTGTCTGGGGGGGGCTTTTCGGCCTGTGGCGCGGGCTTCGTGGCCTCGTCCGCCTTCGGTGTGGCGGCTTCTGCCTTGCCGGATTCGTCCGAGTCTTCTTCTTCTCCGTCTTCGTCTTCGTCGCTGGTCAGGCTGGTTTCCAGGCGGATCGACCCACCGCCGCGCGGCGATTTCGAGAGGGGAATATCGGCCACCAGATAGTTATCGCGTTCGCGTTGCTCGAACTTCAAATTGACGTCATCTTCGTCCACGCCGCAATATTTGCGGATAATATCCAGAATTTCTTTCTGCATATTGGCGAGTTCTTCTGGCGAAAGCGACGCGCGATCCGTCACGAGCACCAGCTTCAGGCGATCTTTCGCAGATTTAGCCGGGCTACTTTTCTTGTTGCCGCCCATCAGGCGATCCATAAAGTTACTCATACCGATCCCTTTTTACCCTGTATTAGAATTACTGCCGCCGAGGGCCTTTACTAGCCGTTGGAAGAAGTTCTCTGGCTCGTCTTTGAATTCGATGAACGGCACTTCTTCGCCGTTTAAGCGGCGCGCGATATTCTGAAAGGCGAGGGTCGCCCTAGAGGCCGTGCCCGGCGCGCCCGTGTTGCCTGCGATGAGGATGCCTTCATCTTCGGGGATGACGCCGATCAGCTTAATCGACAAAATCTCGACGACATCATCTGCCGAGAGCATTTCGCCGCGCTTGACCATCTCCGGCTTGACGCGGTTGATGACCAAATGCGTTTTAACCTTTTTCTCGCGCGCTTCGATCAACCCAATGATGCGGTCGGCATCGCGCACCGAGGAGACTTCTGGGTTGGTGACGATCAGCGCTTCGTCGGCGGGGGCCACTGCGTTTTGAAAACCGCGTTCGATACCCGCCGGGCTATCCACCAGGACGAAGTCGAACTCGTCGCGCATCTCATCCACCACTTTCACCATTTGCTCGGGCATCAGGGCAGATTTATCGCGGGTTTGGGCCGCTGGCAGCAGGTACAAGGACGGATGGGCTTTGTGTTTGACCATGGCCTGGCGGAGTTTGCAGCGTTCTTCCACCACGTCGATGAGGTCGTAGACGATACGGTTCTCTAGCCCCATGATGATGTCCAGATTGCGCAAGCCAATATCCGCGTCGATGTTCACGACTTTTTTATCCATCGAGGCGAGCGCAACGCCCAGATTGGCCGTGAGGGTGGTCTTGCCCACGCCCCCCTTGCCGGATGTGATGACGATTACTCTTGCTGGCATGGTTTCCCTTTCAATACGGCCTGTTTATCCAGTCCATGGTGTTGCTTCGATCTGCCCGCCCGCGACATAGGCCATTTCGGGCTGAATGTTACGGCGCTTGCCCTGGGGCGGGATGGTGATGAGGCCCGCGATGCGCAATTGCACGGGCGCTAGGTCTAGCGCGCAGACCACCGCGCTTTCGTCGCCTTGTGCCCCAGCGTGCACGGTGCCGCGCAACTTGCCCCAGATGATAATATCCCCCACGGCGATGATCTCGGCGCCGGAATTGACATCCCCGATGACCACCACATGGCCCCGGCTGCGCACGGTGCGCCCGCTGCGCAAGGTGCGCTTGATCAACACGCCCGTCGTGCCATATTCTTCTGAGTCAAACGCGGCGACGTCATCCACGGGGGGCGTGGGCCGGGTTGGGGGTTCGATGTCCGCCAGGTTGGTGGCCAAGCCCTGGGCCGCTGCCACGGCACAGGTGGGTTCGTTGCTGCTCAAAATACCCACCAGGCGGATACCCCAGGGGTCAAGCTGTGTGCGCAAAGTATCCAAATCATCGTTGGTGAGTTCGCGCGTTTTGGCATCCAGGACAATCTGCGCGCCCTTAAAAAACGCGGGTTGCTGCTCGATGCGTTGGGCAAGGGCCACGAGTGCGTCGTCCCATGGTTCGGCATCTTGTAACGTGACGAGTACGCCCTGGCTAATCCCTTTGATAATGATGTTGTCCGTCATGCGGTTTCTCCAGTGTAGCAGCGCTACTGCCTCAAAGGATACTGCGCTCGGGCTAATTTTGCAATTGGCCGCCCGGCTAGCGGCCAGGCAAACGCTTTGCGGTTGCCCGGCGATGCTTTATAATCGCTCCCGAAAATGAAGCTTTATCGTCTATGGGTGGTAATCTGTTTGTTGGTGGGCCTACGTGCCTGGGGCGTTGCCCTGGCCACCTGGGACGATCTGGCGCGCTACCAGGCTGTGGGCGCGGCGGGCGACCCGCTCGTGCGCATTGGTTGGCAAATGGCCTGTGGGGCCGTGTTGGTCGGGCTGGTGCCGTTTTTGGCCCGGCGCCAACGTTGGGCCTATTGGGCATCTTGGCCAGCTTTAAGCGGCTATGCGTTGCTGACCTATGCCTGGTTTGCGACGTATGCGCAAGGCGCCTTTGCCCAGGCCCGCGTGAGCTTTTGCGGCGCGGGGCTGTTGCTCGGCATGGCAGCGCTGCTGGGGCTGTGGCTGCGTCTGAGAAAAAACTTAAGTGGAGAACCCTATGAAGGACACACCGCACAAAAAACTGACCCCGCTGGAACAATTACATGATATGCGGCAACGCAGCCTACAAGGCGGCGGCCCCGACCGGATTGATAAACAGCACGAAGCGGGCAAGCTCACCGCGCGCGAGCGCATCGAGCTTCTGCTAGACCCTGGCTCGTTTCGTGAGATTGATGCCTTTGTGGTGCATCGCGAACGCAACTTCGGCATGGATGCCGACGACAAGCAGTTTTTGGGCGATAGCGTCGTCACCGGCTGGGGGACCATCGACGGCCAATTGACCTACGTGTATTCTCAGGATTTCACCGTGGTGGGCGGCAGTCTGTCGGAAGTTCACGCCCAGAAGATTGTTAAAATTATGGAAATGGCCATGAAGACGGGCGCGCCGGTCATCGGCCTGAACGACTCCGGCGGCGCGCGCATTCAAGAGGGCGTCATCTCTTTGGGGGGCTATGCGGACATCTTCTTGCAAAATACCCTGGCCAGCGGCGTCATCCCGCAGATTAGCGTCATCATGGGGCCCTGCGCGGGCGGCGCGGTGTATTCCCCAGCCCTGACCGACTTCATCATCATGGTCAAAAATACGTCTTACATGTTCGTTACCGGGCCGGATGTGGTGAAAGCCGTCACGCAAGAAGACGTCACGAAGGAAGAACTCGGCGGTGCCATGACCCACGCCAGCATCAGCGGGGTGGCGCACCTGACCGCCGAAAGCGAAGCCGACGCGCTCTACCTGGTGCAAGAATTGCTGAGCTACCTGCCTCAAAACAATATGGAAGACCCCACCTTCCAGCCGTCCCAGGATGACCCGCTGCGTCAAGAAGAAGCCCTGGATAGCATCATCCCGGATAGCCCCAACAAGCCCTACGATATGATCGAAGTCCTTAAGCTGATTGTGGACAACGGGCATTTCTTCGAAATCCAGGCCGATTACGCGCAGAATATCGTGGTGGGGTTCGCGCGCCTGGGCGGGCATAGCATCGGGATTGTGGCCAACCAGCCGCAAGTGCTGGCGGGCGTGCTAGATATCGCGGCCAGCGAAAAAGCCGCGCGCTTCATCCGCTGTTGCGATGCCTTCAACATCCCCGTGATCACCTTTGTGGATGTGCCCGGTTTTATGCCCGGCACCCAGCAAGAATACGGCGGCATTATCCGCTCGGGCGCCAAGCTGCTTTTTGCCTATTGCGAAGCGACCGTCCCTAAGATGACCGTCATCACGCGCAAAGCCTATGGCGGGGCCTACGACGTGATGTCCTCCAAGCATATTCGCGGCGATTTGAACCTGGCCTGGCCCACGGCGGAAATCGCGGTGATGGGGCCGGACGGCGCGGTGAATATCATCTTTCGGCGCGAGCTAGCCGAAGCCGAAGACCCGGTGGCGCGCAAGGCTGAATTGGTCGAAGAATATCGCGAGCGCTTCGCGAACCCGTATGTCGCTGCGCGGCGCGGTTTCATCGACGACATCATCCAACCGCGCGAAACCCGCCCGCGCCTCATCAACGCGCTAGAAGCATTTTTGAATAAGCGCGACAGCAACCCGCCCAAAAAGCACGGTAATATTCCGTTATAAGCGCGTGAACACGCGCATATGGAGGCTGCCGATCATGGAGCAATGGGTAATCGGAACAGGCGCGCTTATCGGGCTGAGCCTGGGCGCGCTAGCCGGATTCATCCTGGAGGCCGTGCCGCTGGCTGTGTTGGTGGGGCTGGCCTTGGGTGCCGCGCTAGATTACTGGCGCAACCGTGACATTTACGAGAATTGAGATAAAGTAGGACGCCTATGACACCGGCAGAATCCACCGCCGACGCCCCCTGGCTGAGCCTAACGTGCTATGCGCAATTGCCCGTCGTGGCGGCGGCCAATTATCTGCGCTATGGCCCGCAGGGCGTGCGGCGCTTTCACCCTGGCGCGGCGACTGAACTCGCGCCACATCCGCGTAGTTTGGCCATTGCGCTGACCCTCAAAGGGCCGCGTGGCGAAGCCAAATATCATCTGGTGCGCCAGACCTTGCAGGTGCCGCCGAGCACCGTCTTCGACCTGGATGGCGTGACGACCTGGCGCGGGGATGATCCGCTGACGGGGCTGAAAATCGCCTGGGTGTGGGATTTTCATCGCTTGTATGGCGGTTTGCGCCTGAACATCCAACCCCCTGCCGAGGGGGCCAAAGAAGCCCACCAGCGCGCCTGGGAAGCCCTGAGCACCGCCCAAGCCGGCGATAAACTGGTCATCGAACCGCCTTTGCAGGTGTTCCCTGTGGATGATCCGCCGCAGTTCATCCCTAAGCCAGACCCCATTTTTGACGACCTGTATAATATGGGTTAGACAAAACGAGATAAAAACCTGATGCCAGATCAACAAATTCAAAATATCAAGAAGGTGCTCATCGCCAACCGGGGCGAAATCGCCGTGCGGATCATCCGCGCTTGTCGCGAGTTAGGCATCGGCACCGTGTCGATTTTTTCGGACGCCGACCGCGAATCGTTGCATGTGCGCTATAGCGACGAATGCTACAACATCGGCCCGCCCCCGCCCAACCAAAGCTATTTGAATATCGAACGCATTGTGGATGTCGCGAAGCGTGCGGGCGCGGATGCCATCCATCCGGGCTATGGTTTTCTCAGCGAGAACGCCGCCTTTGCCCAAGCCGTGATGGACGCGGGCATTACCTGGATTGGCCCGTCCCCGTATGCCATCCGCACCATGGGCAACAAAGAAGGCGCGCGCGAGATGGTCAAGGCGGCGGGCGTGCCGGTTATCCCCGGCACCGAACCGGGTTTGACGGATGACGAACTCATCATCGCCGCGCACGAGATCATCAAATTCCCGCTGATGGTTAAGGCGGCGGCGGGCGGCGGTGGTAAGGGTATGCGCATCGTGCGCGAGCCCGAGGCGCTGACGGCGGCTTTGGCGGCGGCGCATCGCGAAGCCGAAGCGGCCTTTGGGGATGGCACCATCTATATGGAACGCCTGGTGGAAGGCGCGCGCCATATCGAATTCCAGATTCTGGCGGATGTGCACGGCAACACGATTCACTTGTTCGAACGCGAATGCAGCATCCAGCGGCGGCATCAAAAGTTGGTGGAAGAAGCGCCCAGCCCCATCATGGATGACGAACTACGCGCGGCCATGGGCGCGATGGCCGTCCGCGCGGCGCAGGCGGTCGGCTATGTGAGCGCGGGCACGATTGAATGCTTGGTGGACAAAAACCGCGATTATTACTTCTTAGAGATGAACACCCGCATTCAGGTGGAACACCCCGTTACGGA
>DAOTVD010000046.1:0-2493 GCA_034437075.1 Anaerolineae bacterium | reverse complement strand
GGTATTCCGCGCGCACGCTGTATTCACCAACTGGCAGATTCGCATCAATCGTGTAGGCCTGAAAACAGCGGTTGCGTGATTTTAGCAAATGGATGACGTTATCGCGGAAAGTGGCCTCTTGGGGGGCGGCGACAAAGCCAAAGGTGGTTGTCGTTTGGGTCACTTCATTGGTGATGACGATGCGCACGCCTTGCTGAGTCCCCGGCGGGCTGGTCAGCACATCCGTCTCCGGCAGATAGAGGATCACCGGGCCGATGTCGCTATTCGTAAACAGGACATTCACATCTAGGTTTTCGCCCTGCAAAAACTGCGTTTGCGGTAAGCGCACATCAATGTTCAGGTCTTGGGGGGTGTCGGGGTTATTCAAGGCCAACAGCGAGCGATTATACCCCCCGACCGGCGGCCCCAGATCAACACATTCTAGCTCGATACGCGCCTGAGGAAACACCATCGGCCCGAGCGACGGCGCGACCACAGCCGCCATTAACCCGGCCCCGATGCCAATCAGTAGCAGGATCAGATTATCGGTTTCAGTGATGATGTTCGGTATACCACGTAATCGTCTGAGCATGCAGGCTTTCTTCGTTGAATCTCATCGCCCCTAGATTATACCCAGGGCAGGCAATTACGCGAACCAGGCCCCCAGCGTTTCGGTTAGCCCTGGCGCGGCCTCGGGCGTGTGCCACTGCCAGCCGGGATCGTGCCCGCGCAACCAGGTTAGTTGGCGGCGGATATAACCGCGCGTGGCTTTGGCGATGATCTCCCGAGCCGTATCTAGGGCCAATTCGCCGCGCACATGGGCGACCATCTGCGGATAGCCCAGGGCGGTCATGGCCGGGGATGCGGGGTCGTAACCCGCCGCGAGCAACGCGCGCACTTCATCCAACCAACCGCGCGCCAGCCAATCCTGCAAGCGCTGCTCGGCGCGGGCGTAAAGTGCGCTGCGCGGTTCCATATACAGCGCGACGGGATACACATCATAGGGCGGCGGATTTTTACGGCGTAACTCAGAAAATGGGCGCCCGCTGAGCAAGCTCACCTCTACAGCACGCACCAGGCGCCGGGGATTTTGGGGGTCGATGCGTTGCGCGGTGATGGGGTCGAGGTCTTGCAAGCGCGCGAATAATTCGGCATTGGTTTGGGCTTCCAACTCGGCGCGCAAGGCCGGGTCGGGCGGGATTTCGGGCACCTGCCAGCCTTCCAACACCGCTGTGATATACATGCCCGTGCCGCCCGTCAGGATAGGCAACGCGCCGCGTGCCTGAACATCCTGAATAGCCGCGTAAGCTGCCGCTTGATACTGCGCAAGCGTGAAAGTTTCATCCGGGTCGACAACATCCAGCAGGTGATGCGGCGCAGCGGCTTGTTCGGCGGGCGTCGGTTTGGCTGTTCCGATGTCCATCGCGCGGTAAAGTTGACGGCTATCCGCGTTGATGATTTCGCCGCCTAGCGCCCGCGCCCAAGCGATGGCTTGCGCGGTTTTGCCCACGGCGGTTGGGCCAGCGAGCACGAGCAGTTTAGCATGCTGGGGGGGCGATGGTAGCGCTCCATTCATAGCGCCTAACCCGCCTCCATCACGCGATATAACCGGTATTCGCCCGGAAAATCTTCAGTAGCGCCCCATTCCATCAGCAATTCATACCCTTGCTGTTGATTGAAACGCGCCCACGATAAATCATCCAAATAGCTCACCCAAATATCGCTCACCAAGACATAGGTTATGCCTGCTGTGCGCAAATCTGCCGGGTCTTTAGTCTGGCGCCAGCGATCTAAGGCCACGCGGGCTTGGGGATCGAGTGCTAAAGTATCGTAACGTTGTTGCTGTTCCCAGACGACCATTAAAGCGAAGACCGCATCGCGCTGTGCATCGGATAAGCCTAATGTATTGACTAATGCGCCAATCTCGGCGACAGACGAGAAATAATCGACGCTGGAGCCTGGGTTTAGAAGCGTTGCTTGAGCGGGCACCAGATTCCACGATTCGCGAAAGGCAACATAGTCCGCGTAATCTGCCGCCAAAAGCCCTAGTCGATCATCCGCTACAGATGAGTTTATCTCAGGCACCGCGTAGAGTCGGCGAGCGCCATCTGCCCAGGTTTGCACCACTGGGTAGGTTCGCATCTGATTTTGTAGTAAGCTGGGCTGTGCCGCCAGCCAATCGGCTGTAATGTACAAATACCCTAAGCCCCCGTTTTGCAAATGGCTTGCTTGGCCAGTCTCGCGCCAAAGCTGAAAATGCCGTTGTATGTTGATGTCGCGTAGATCGCTGGCCGCGTGCCCGCGTCCAGTCTGGGCATCAATCCGAACGAATGTATCGGGCAATTGGGGTGCTAGAATATTCCCGGTGTGCGGTGTGGTGTAATCCGTAATACCATCCCCCGCCGCCTGGTAAGCCAGGCCAGGGACGCCCCAGGGCGATAAGATATTGTCCTGGGGGGAAATTTGCAATGCGAGCGGCATAGCAATCTGGCGTTGAGAAACAGGCCATCGGAC
>DAOTVD010000045.1:0-7298 GCA_034437075.1 Anaerolineae bacterium | reverse complement strand
CAGCGCCGCCAAAAAAGCCGCCCAAGAACAAGGCGTCAACTGGGACGAGTTGTAAGCCCAGGCGACGGCTTCTTGAGCCGTCCGCCTTCAAGCGGATAACCACATGTTTTCCTAACAAGGGGCTTTTGGTTATTCCGTATTAAATTCGATAACGGCACGTTTTTCTAACAAGGGGCTTAAGCTCCTTGTTAGTTTTCGAGCGAGGCGGGTCCAAGGGCTTTTCCAAGTTGTAACTACTCAGCCCTCACCCCAACCCCTCTCCCAAACGGGCTTTCAGCCCTGGTAGAGGGGCAAAAAGTGTCGGTTTCGGGTCGTTTTCCCCCGCTACCAGCCGCAAAGCGGCGTTTGGGAGAGGGGGATTAAGGGGGTGAGGGGGAAGAATTGGCATAGCCTGAGCAGTTACTTATTTTTTTCGGAAAAGGCCCGCCTCGCTCCTCCAAATTGTGCGTTTTAAGCCAGGGCAATTGCATCAAAATTGAGGGTGTAGAATAATGAGCGTCTCAGTGAAGGAGTCTCTCATGCCCAATGAACAAACGACGCTCATTGCCCACTTCAGCCAGATCAAAGACCCGCGTGTAGCAGGCCGTTGTGATCACAATTTAATCGACATTATTGTGGTCGCAGTCTGTGCGGTGATCGCGGGTGCCGAAACATGGGTCGATGTCGAGAATTTCGGCAAAGCCAAACAGGCTTGGCTTGAACGCTTTCTGGAACTTCCTAACGGTATTCCATCACATGATACCTTTGGACGTTTTTTTGCTGTGCTGGATGCCGAGGCCTTTCAAATGGCCTTTATGCGTTGGGTAGAAGATGTGTTTCGTGTGACCAAGGGCAGCGTCGTGGCGATTGATGGCAAAACGCTGCGCCGTAGCCACGATAAAGCCATTGGTAAAGCGGCCATTCATATGGTCAACGCCTGGGCCAGTACGACCGGAATCGCGCTTGGACAGTGGAAAACAGACGCAAAATCCAACGAAATCACGGCAATTCCGCCCTTATTGCGTGTTTTAGACGTCTCAGGCTGTATTGTAACGGTCGATGCGATGGGGACACAAACCAAGATTGCTCAAACCATTCGCGATGAAAAAGCCGACTATGTCCTGCGGGTAAAAGACAACCAAGGTCACCTGCACTTGGATTTACAAGACTGGTTTGCGCATGCCGATCAGGTACAGTTTGACCAGATGCAGCACAGCTATGCCAAGACGGTCAGTCAATAAAGGTCATGGTCGCATCGAGATACGCGAATGTTGGGCGATGGATGATCCACTGGCGTTTGAATACATCCGCAACTATCAGGGCTGGACCGATTTACAGACGATTGTACGTGTGAGGCGTGAACGCCGCTTGCCAGATCGTACCGAAACGCAAACTGCATACTATATCAGTAGCCTACCTGCCGATGCTGATGTGCTCTTAGCTGCCACACGATATCACTGGGCGGTTGAAAACAGCTTACATTGGGTGCTCGATGTGATTTTTCGAGAAGATGATGCACGCATCCGAACTGGGGATGCCGCCCAGAATATGGCGATTTTGCGGCAATTTGCGCTCAATATTCTCAAAAAGGACACATCAAAAGGGAGTGTGCGAACCAAACGCTTCAAAGCGGGGTGGGACGACACATTTCTCGAAGAATTGCTAGACCGAGTTTGATGCAATCGCCCTGGCCATAGTTGGGTGCATTTCAAGTTTTTGGCAAGGGGTTAAAATAGAATTCATATAAAAGAGGATGAAAAGCCGATGCCGAACCGTAAAGATGACTTGAAAGCGAAACTGCTAGCGCAAGCTGAAGAAGCCCTAGACGCGATGCTGAACGATGAAAAAGTGAATCCGCAAATGAGTCTGAGCGATATGGAAGCCGTGGTTGGAGACTTAGGAAAAGACTTGTTTCCTGCGATCATGCAAACGCTAACAGATGAGAGCGACGTTGAAGCGGAGCCAGTGTGTCCTGAATGTGGCGGGGCATTACGCAACAAAGGCAGGCGCACCAAACGAGTCATCACGGTTCGTGGCGAGATCGAGGTCAAGCGCCCCTATTACAGTTGTACTCAATGTGAGTACGGCTTTTTTCCCCCTCGATCTGATCTGGGGTTTGAGTAAGAGTGCCTACAGCGACGAGATGTCAAAACGGATGGTATGGTTAAGCGGTGTCGTGCCTTACGACCAATGCCAAGCCGTCTTTGACCGTATCGGCGAACAGCTTGTGCCCTCAAGTAGCATTTGGCGACAAACCCAGCGTCATGGTGAGCGTTTCCAGGCGTATGAGAGTGCCCAACAAGCGCATGTCAGCGTAGAGCGAGTCATTTTACCGAGCGCTTGCCACGATCATACGCAACAAAAAGGCATCAGTTTGGATGGTGGGATGGTCAATATTCGCCATGAAGGCTGGAAAGAGTTCAAAATGGGCACGGTTTTTGATGTAGACATCCGCTTAGAGCGGGATTCACGCACCAATGAACTCGTGGATCGCCCCCACGCCCATCACATTAGCTATACCGCTGTACTCGGGACGGTAGACCAGTTTGCACCTGCGATGTGGGCATTAGCTCTTGAACATGAGGTACCGACCGCTATTGAGTCGAGTGTGACTGCGGACGGGGCTGAATGGATTTGGAATCTCGTGGCGGATCTTTTTCCGGCGCGCTTGCAAATCATTGACTAGTATCATGCCCTTGAGCGGCTCGCCAGTGCGGCAAAAGCGCTTTTACCAGACGATGAAAACCGCATCAAACGCTGGTTCAAATCCCGCTGTGATGATCTCTTTCAGGGCAAGATTAGCAAAATCACAGACCCTTTGGGATGAACAGGGGCTGACGGACCATTCACGCTATTTTCATGTCCATCAAAGACGCATGCAGTACCAAGAATTTCAGGAGCAACTCTTTCCCATTGGCTCCGGCACAGTCGAAAGTGGCATCAAGCAATTTAAGGCACGTCTCTCCGGCGCGGGCATGAGATGGGTGCGGCACGCTGCTCAACACATGCTTATCATTCGCGCTGCTGTACTAGGAAAGCACTTTGACCAACTCTGGGCAAATGCTTGATTTGCCAAAACTATGAAATGCACCCATCTAGGCATCGAACTCGACGTTTGCCCGCCGCAGCGCCCCGATCTCAAGCCCTTTGTCGAACGCTACTTCCGTACGCTGATCACAACCGACTGTTTAAACGCCGGATCACTCACAATGGCAGCATTCAGATCGACAAGCAACATTACTACATTCGTCGCGCACTAGCTGGGCGCTATGTGGTGTGTCGCCTGGATGCGCAGCGGCGGGTCTTTGATGTGATGCTGGATAACAAGCCCTTCAAAACCGTCCCAATCAAAGGGCTCTATGATGAAATTCTCGACTTTGACGTCTATCTGGATCTCATTTTGAAGGAGGCCGAGTCGGAAGCGCGACGCTTGGCACGCCACCAGCAACGGCGCGTCTCCTAGGTGCGAACGATGTGCGCGATGCGCCGCTGGCGCCGATGTGACCGATGAATACAGCTGGCGCCGATGTGACCGATGACGACACGCCTTGTTGCCAACCCGTGTCGTCAATGTAACGCGCCGGTTGCGTCTTGACCGCCTCATATGCTTCGTCCACGACCGAGGCTAGCGCAGCGCTGGCGCGTTTTTGAATCTTGACCACACTCCCCGGCGAGATGTGAACCCCGTAGGTCATGTCTAGCAAATCCGCCACCTGACGTTTACTCAGGTGATACATCCCCATCAGCATCACCATCCAAGTACTCAAATTCACCCCAAACTGGCTGGCTTCTGCTTCAGGCGGTAAGCTACCACGGGTCACGGCACCGCAGTCCGGGCAGGTCAGACGATGCACCTGATACTCGGTCACATCCGCTTTCGGCGGCGGTATCTCCACCGTTTGGTAACGATACGGATCGGAGACTTGGTTTCAGACTACGGCGGCTTTTGATCCGGCGGATCACTCGACGGAGGCTGCGAACTGTTGCTCGAATTGCGGTTCTGTTGCTCGCGTAACTGCGCGACTTCTTGGGTCAGCGCGGCTAACTGAGCTTGCTGACTCAGGAATGCTTCCCGAACACTTGCCGAAGTTTGCTGCCAATCTTCGGGGGGAATATTCAGTTCAGGGGGAAGTGTTCAATCCTCGCTTATGACGGGAAAGTATACCCTTAATTTCCCTTGATTTCACCCCCTGAACGGGTACGATAATAGAGACATGTTGCTATTGATACGTTATATGCTCAGTATAGCATGTGCGCCTGGCTGCGAAGGCTAATCCTATATCAGCGCACCGACACCAAGCTTAGGCTTTTCCAGAAAAATAATTACCCCTCCCCATCCCCCTCCCCGAATTCAGGGAGGGGCTATTATGCGCACGAGTAAGTTCTCCCCCTGAATTCGGGGGGAGCTAGAGGGGGGTAAAATCAAGACGGTATCCTTTTCGACAAAAGCAAGCGGCATAGTTAAATACTTGGAAAAGCCTTAACCATCCATGCCATAGGCCGCCATCATGCGGTAAGGATACAGATCCGGTAGCGCGCTGACCTCGTTCAAAATGTTTAGTTCTTCTAAAGTCAGGTTCATCTGGGCGGCGGCGATATTGTCTTGGAACTGGGCCAAGGTGCGCGCGCCGATAATCACGCTGCTGACGAAGGATTGCGCGCGCAACCAGGCCAGCGCCACTTGCGGCACCGTGGCCCCACGCTCGGCGGCGATCTGCTCCACAGCCGCGATGATGCGCCAATTGCGCTCCGTCGCGCGGCGCTCCCAGGCTTCTTCGACATCCTCGGCGACATCCGCGATACGCCCTTCGGTGGGTGGTTGGTGACGCTGGTATTTTCCAGTCAGGAAACCGCCACCCAGCGGCCCCCAGGCCATGCATCCGATGCCTTGTCCCTCAAATAGGCTACGGTACTCATATTCGATATCGCGCACCACCAGGCTATATTGATACTGTCCAGTAATGAACCGCGCCCAACCATTCGCATCACTGAGGCCCAGCGCCGCCATGACCTGCCAGGCTTTGAAGTTGCTAACGCCGATATAGCGCACCTTGCCAGCTTGCACCAGGTCATCAAAGGCGCGCAGGCTCTCTTGCAGTGGGGTGTGCGGGTCCCAACCATGCATATAATATAGATCGATCACGTCCGTGTTCAAGCGGCGCAAGCTACTTTCGACCTGTTCCATGATAACCCGCCGACTGAGGCCAGCCCCCAGCGCTGTTTCGGGTGCGGTACCAAAGCGCACTTTGGTAGCCAGAGTCACTTTCTGGCGACGGCCATCCGTCAGGGCTTTGGCGATGATTTCTTCGCTACACCCGTCCGCGTAGACATTCGCCGTATCGATATGGTTACCGCCGTGGTCGATATAGGCATGCATCATGCGAATGGCATCTGTTTCTGGCGTACTGCGCGCGCTCGCTTCGCCAAACAGCATCGCACCCAGCGCGAGATCGCTCACATACAGGCCACTGTTCCCTAAGCGCTTGTTGTTCATGATGGTTCATGTCCTTTCTGGATCATATCGAACGTTGTAATCATCATGGTAACGCCTCGAGTTGACTCGAGGTCAAGCATGGGGTGAATTTATTCCTCATCAGCTAGGGCGGCTCGCAACGCGACCAGCCCCTGTTCTGTTGTGGTTTCGTCAAAACCCGCATAGCCCAGCAACAAGCCCGGTTGTGATGGGTGGGTTGCATAGTAAGCCGATACAGGCGCGACAACAACCCCATGATCATGGGCACGTCGTGCAATGTTCAGGTCATCGATAGGATGCGGCGGCCATGCGACCAAGCTTAAACCCGCATCGTGTGGCCCCAACGACCAACCAATGAGCTCTGCAAAGCGCCTGGCAAAATAGTGGCTACGCTCGGTGTACAGCTTACGCATACGGCGGATATGCCGCGTGAAGTGCCCTTCCTGAATAAAATCTGCTAATACGACCTGGCTGAGGGTGTGCGTGTTGGTATCCAGCGCACCCCGCAGGTGCACGAACGTGCCAACCAGGTCTTCGGGCACGACCACATAACCCAGTCGGATGGTTGGGAATAAGACTTTGCTGAATGTACCGATATAGATGACCCGCGCGCTGGTATCCAACCCCTGTAAAGCGGGGATAGGCCGCCCAGCGTAGCGAAATTCGCTATCGTAGTCATCCTCAATGATCCAACCATCTTGTGAAGCAGCCCAGTCCAGCAATTGCAAACGACGTTTGAGGCTCATCATGATACCCAATGGATAGTGGCGCGAGGGCGTCACAAAGGCCACACGGGCATCGGGGGCTTGAGCGGCGCCTTGGTGAATAGCCAAGCCTTCGGCATCTAACGGTGTGGGGACGAGCTTGGCACCAGCCATCGCAAAAGCGCGTTGCGCGCCATTATAGCCTGGTTCTTCCAGGATGACGCGGTCGCCAGGGTCAAGCAGAATATGCGCCGCTAGAAAAATCCCTTGTTGCGCGCCGCTGGTGATAATGATGTGGTCGGGGTGGCACACGACCCCACGCGAACTGGCCAGATACGCTGCGATGGCGGCGCGCAGCGGTGCGTAGCCCGCCGAGCCTGCATGATATGTGAAGTGATCGCGCTGAGGATAGCGTTGGCGAATCGCGGTCAGGCGGGCCCAAACCTCCACCGGAAAGCGGGTCATGTCTGCCGCGCCATACCGAAAGGGCAAAGCCCGCCCCATGCGCACAGTGCCATGGGGTAGATCGGTGATGGTCGCGGCGCGTTTCGCAATGGGGCGTTCGCCGCGCGCGTCCGGGGGGCGCGCTTGGGCAACGCGACGGGCTTGCAGCAAATCGGCAGGTAAGTGAGCGCTGACGTATGTGCCAGAACCACGCCGAGGTTCCAGGTAGCCTTCCGCAATAAGTTGGTCGTAGGCATTCATGACGGTGGTACGCGAGACATCGAGCAAGTCGGCCAGGTCGCGCGAGGAGGGCAAGCGCGTATGTCGTGCCAAACGACCATCTAGGATGGCGATACGCAGTGCATCATACAGTTGTTGGTAAAGCGGCACATCCGCCGCCGTGTTAAGATGCACCAGCCCGATTTGAAACGTACGATTTGGTCTGCTCATTTCACATTTCTGCAAATTGGCCTTTTCATTTGTGTTAGATGTGGCACTTTCTGTAACCAATTCTACGTATTATCGTAGGCTTGAACACGCTACACAAAACCAATAGGAGATAGCATATGGCTTTACACCCTGTCCGGCGCAAAGATCGCGCGCAAGATGATATCTGGATCGCAGATTTTTTGGCGCGCGCATCCTATGGCCACCTTGCGATGATACACGACGGCCAACCCATGGTGAATATGAATATC
>DAOTVD010000044.1:0-15097 GCA_034437075.1 Anaerolineae bacterium | reverse complement strand
TGATGACCTACCTGGAATTCATCAACTTTTTGCCCGATTCGTCCTCGTTGGCCATCAGCATCATCAGCCCCCCGCAAATGCTGGACGTGATGCAACGCCAGATCACCGACCGCTGGACGCATATCAGGCTCGACCCCATCAGCGTAACCGACGCTGCCAGCTTGGATGCCGTGTTCGCAACTCGCCTAGCCCAAGGTCGCCGTTTCAGTTGACTCTCACCTGGTTTTAACTTCTATCCGGTAATATTATCGGCTGTCAGACCTTCAGATAACGAGCATTCACATATACGAGGCAAAGAGGAATCGCTATGGCGAAAAAGATGAAAGCCAACAAAAAGCCGAGTACAGCCAAAGCTGACCCAAACCAGCAATTACGCATGATCGGCGGTGTATTGGTGTTGGCCGTGGTACTCATTATCGGCGTGATTGTCGTGGGCCAGATTGCGGCGGGCGACCCCGTCACCATCGACGAAAACGAAACCTACCGTGGTGTGCCTATTGGCGGGCAACATGCCGGCGCGCGCGAGGTGGAACTCGCTAGCGATGTGGCCGCAGGTGTCGAACGCGGGGTCAATGAAGATGGCATTCCCTATTTCGGCGACCCGAATGCGGCCATCCAAATCGCCGACTTCTCTGACTTTTCGTGCCCCGCCTGCGGGCAATATCATGACACCTTCGTCGAACTTTTGCGCGATTTCGGGCGCAGCGGCGATGCCGTTTTCTACTACTTCCCGCTCGATGCGGCTAGCCGAGCGCCACAATCCACTGATGCCTCGCGCGCGGCGCTGTGCGCGGCAGAACAAGGCGGCTTTTGGGAAATGCACGACGAAATCTTCCGCGTGCAACTTGCCGAAAGCCTTGGCCGCTTCACCCCCGAAGGGTTGGAAGACATGGCGGATGACATCGGCCTGGATGGTAGCGAAGTCCGCGCCTGCATGAGCACCAACGCACCCGACGCTGGTATGGTGCGCACCGACCAAGTCGCCCGCGAATATGGCGTATCCGCCACCCCTACCCTGCTGTATCGCCTGCGGGGCCAAGAGAGCTGGCAAACCATGCCCACCAACGACGGCCAAATCAGCGGCGGTCGTTCTTACGACTTCATGGCTAATCTGATTCGCCAGGCCAACGACACTGAGTCTTAGCCGCACCCATGGTGCGCCGGGGGGGCCAAACATAGCCCCCCACTTTTCTATTTGTATAGCCACTCAAACTAAAGGATACATGTTGCGTATTGGCACCAATTTCGCTCCGCCAGCCGAATATCCGCCGCTCGTCCAGCAACACATTCGTACGGGGCACCAGCCCCTGGCCGCTTGGCAAGCTGCCGGGCTGGATTACATCGAACTAGCGCTAAAATCCGCACACCTCGATGATGCCAGCCTAAGCACGCACATCGAGCAGCTACAGCATGCCGGGCTGGGCGTGCACCTGCATCCCTATTATGAAATTCGCGGCTTTGGGACACCGAGCGAAGCGCGCTATCTGCGCCAAAACCTAACCCAGATGCTCGACATCGCCCACCGTGCCGCGCAAACCCAAGGGTATCCCGTGGTCATCAATTTCCATGCGGCCTCCGGCGCAGGGACAATCCCACGCGAGACGCTCCATGCCCAGAGTGTGGCCTTTTTTGATTGGCTGGCCGAGCAAGCCACCGGGTTGGATGTGGCCGTCACCGTGGAGCACCAGTTACCACCGCGCCCCACCGACACCTGGCAGCGTTACGGCGATCATTACACCGAATTGCTGGCTCTGCACGCAGCCATCAACCAGGATAATGTCAGGTTATGTTGGGATATGGGCCATTCCGCCATGCGCAGCGCGCGCTATGGCGACGACCTGCTACCACCGCCGGATTTCGCCGCCGCCGTACGGCATGTGCATATTCATGACGTCCAGCACGAAATACCCGCCGATCACCGCCCGATTGGGGATGGCGAGACACCCTTAGGGAATTACCTGCTCAGCCTGGCGGAATGCGGTTACGCAGGCGATTTCACCATGGAATACGACGCCAATGAGTTTTTTGGCGCGGATTACACGGCATTTTTGACACGCTCCAAAGCTGCGCTTATGGAAATTTTGCCCCCCAATTGGGTATAATGAACCCCATGCGCAAAATAGACATCAAAGAAAAAATCGCCGAACTCGGCATCGAGCACCCCTCTTGGGAAACTTTCATGCACCTGGGTAATTTGCTGAAGTTGCGCCAGGGATCAGATGGCGATTTTCAGCACGCCAACTACGAAAGCGGCTTACTGCTCTATGGCTTGGTGCGCCACTATCGCCCCCAAGCTATTTTGGAAATCGGCACCGGGCGCGGTTATGGCGCGTTTTGCATGGCCATGGCCCTGCGCGACGCCAATTTGCCAGGCAAGATCATGACACTGGACATCAAAGGCTATGACGAGCCTCAAACCTGGGCGCTAGATGCGGGCCAGGGGCCATCCATTGCCGCGCGTAGCCTGCGCGAAGTCTGGGAAACCTATTTAGAAACCGATTTGCGCGCGCGTGTCGAACATCGCCAGGGCACCTCCATCGAGTCGATGGCCGCCTTGTTGGCCTCGCGTGAATTCGAGCCGGATTTCATTTATGTGGATGGCGACCATACCGCCACCGGCACCCGCCACGATATTCTGGCGAGTATGTTGCTGGCCCGCCGCCCGTTTCGCATGTTGCTGGATGATTATCATTTGCAATCGGATTATCTTTTTGGCTTGCGCAGACTCATCGACACCATGCTGGCACCCGTCTTCGACCTAGAAGCCATTTTCGCGGATCGGCGTTGGTATGGCGAAACATTCGAAAATATCCCCCTGGCCAAGGCACCCTATGCACAAGTTTTGCTGGACTCCGAAAAGACGCTACGCCCCATGGATGAGCGTTTTTCGCGCGAGAAACTGGCCGCCAAACTGAAAGAGCAACGCCGCATCTGGCGCCTAAATCTGCTGCTAGACGAGTTTGGTTACGCCTATCGCCGCCGATTCCGCAGGATCGAAAAACTGCCCTAAGCCTAGGGCGGGCGCGGGCGGGTTGCGCGGCGTTGGCTGCCCATATCGCCCGTGTCGCTTTCTAGTACAAAGATGAGTTCCACCCCGCCCAACGACAATACATCCCCATGGGTAAGGTCTTGCTCGCTCACAGATTGGCCATTGAGGTACAAACCATGGCGGCTGTTGAGGTCATAAATGCGATAGCGCCCAAAACGCAAACGCACCTGGCAATGGTAGCGGCTGACGCGCGGGTCATCCAAAACCAGGTGGTTGTCATGTTGACGCCCGATGTTTACCACGGCCCGGTTTAAGGCCAATATTTCTTGGCCCCCCTGCCACAAACTAGCCCGAGGCGGTTGGTTATCCGGCGATAGATCGACTTGTTCTAACTTATCGGTAATATCGCGCACGCGGGCAAAAATCCGCACCTCACCGCGCGCCTGGTCAGGTGCCTGCAAACATTCCACCGCACAATCGCCCTGCATCGGAACCCCAGCCTGGCGGGCTTGTTCGGCGAGCATGGCGATAATCTGGCGCTGCAAAAAAGGATAGTCGGCCAGCAACTGAGCATAATCACGCGGATGCAAATATAACGTCAGATGCAATGGGGCTTGATGCTGGCTATCAGCGGCAATAGCATCCTCGAAGGCCGTACGGGCGGCTTGCAAAACGGCCTCATGGGAGAGCGCCTCCCCAAACAATCGCCCCGCCAAGCGGCCCAAACCATTCTCAATTTGGCGCAGTGCATGTCGTTGAGTCATGCCCTGCATTATCGGCGCGCGGAAGGCGATTGCTCAAGCCCCCGTCGCCTGAACGTGGGGCAGTGGTCAGGAAACTATAGGCGCGAAATCGCCAGCGCTAACCAACGCCGCGTCTCGTAACGGTTGAACGCGCGCCAGGCCGCTGGGTAGGTGGCCAGCAGGTGGCTTAGTTCGCTTTTGCAGGCATCTTGATACGCATGTAAGGGTGCGCGCTCATCCGGCGATGCAACTTCTAGGGCCGCGCTGATATGCTCAATAGCGACCACGGCATCTTGCACCCGGCCCAGGTGATCTTGAAAGGGCTTGAGTTCCTCCACGACTTGTTCTGCCGTTTCGCCCAACACATCCGCGAAGGCATCCAGGGTATAGCGCAAACGTTTGGCCTGGATGCGCAATTGGTGCAGTTCTTCAACATCATGTTGGTGCGTTTCGGCCCCATCCCGGCGCATGGCGCGATGTCGCTTATAGACCACAGTGGGTAATTCCAGGCGGACAGTGCGCCGGGGGTTGGCTTCCAAGGTTAACGATTGGCTGAGCAAGCTATGATAATCGAAGACAAATTGCTGGTATTCCGCGTCATCCAGCCAGCGTAGCATGGACTCGCGCGCAACGCGCAATTCACCCGCATGCATGGCCAGCAGAGGCCGCAAGGGTTGCGCCTCACCGTCCAACGCCTTGCGGATATACTCCGCCGTTCGTTCGCCGAGCACGTCCAAGTCGCGCACACTGCCCAAGGCGCGGGCCGTCCGCTTCAGCAAAGCTGGGTAGGGCTTGCCGTAGCTTTCGGGCAAGTACTTGCCCACCACCCGATACAGGCTCCGCATCCGGCGCAACGCGACGCGCATTTTGTGCACCCCTTCGGGGTCATCGCCCGCACGGGCGATAGGCTCGTGGGCGAGCATCTCTTGCAGATAGCCCAACAGGGCTTTGCGCACTGCCTCCGTCATTGAGTCCGTGGGAGCAATAATCAAGGCGTCCGGTGGCGGAAATATGAATTGGCGCGTGTCGTGGGCCATGGATTTACTCGGTATCATCTTCCCAACGCTCCAGGCCATAGGCAGCGGCTTTGACCACTTTCAAGGACAATAACGCGCACTTAATACGGTTCATGCTCAACGGAATGCCAATGAGTTCCAGAATCGTGTCCTTGTCATATGTTTTCACCTCCTCGATAGAACGCCCGAGCATTTGCTCGCCCAACATGCTAGCGGCAGCCTGGCTAATGGCGCAACCGTCCCCCGCCCAGCCAATCGCGACGACGGTGCCAGCATCATCCACCGTAAACGTGATCTCCAGGCGATCTCCGCACAAGGGATTATCATCACTGCCGTGATGTGTGTATTCGTCCAGCAATCCCCAATGGCGACGATTACGGCTATGGTCGAGAATATTCTCTTGGTACATATCAAACATGGTCCATTACCTCCTGTATCCCGCCTCAAGCGGGAAAAATGGGGGGCAGAATATCGGTATTCGCTGCACCCCAGTTCAATGTCTCGTCAATATCGCCCAAAAATACCAACAAGGCGTCAGCTTGATCGAACATGCGTAAGCGCGTACCCGTCAGTTGGGCCAAGGTGGTGATGGCAAACCGGGCTGTCGGATTGCCGCCATAGGACAATAGCCAACCGAGACGCGGATGGCTCGCAACCTTTAGCGTCGCTTGCATGTCGTTCAGGCGCGGCGGGCGTTGGCCAACTTCGCGCATATCCAGAATAATATGCACGGGCTGGGTTACGCTCGCATCATCCAGATAGGTTTGCAAGTCCTCATTTAGCTGTTGCACATCCGCGCCGCTGAAATCGCCCACAGCCCGCACGAATATAACCCGGTTTGGGATGTACCAGTCAACTTTATAGGGCATGTACCTTCCTTAATGAATGAATGCTACAATGCTGCGAACATGTCGATTAAGCGAAGGTCTTCGCCACCTGATATAAGCCATCAACCAGGGTATCGACTTCCTCGCGCGTGTTGTACAGATAAAAACTCGCCCGTGATGAGGCCGTAATGCCCAGTTTATCGTGCAAGGGCATAGCGCAATGATGCCCCGCACGCACGGCTACCCCGGCAAAATCCAGCATTTGCGCGATGTCGTGCGGGTGCGCATCGCGTAGCGTGAAGGTCGCCACCCCGCCGCGTTGATCCGGGGGCGGGGCCAGCAGATGCAAGCCGGGCACTTCGGACAGACGCTCGTGCGCGTACTCGGTAACATCATGTTCATGAGCTTGAATATCCGCCAGGCCCAAGGATTGTAAATACTGCGCTGCCGCGCCCAGGCCAATCGCCTCAGCAATGGCGGGCGTCCCCGCTTCGAATTTATACGGCAGATCGTTCCAGGTGGAGCCCTCGAAAGTGACGCGGCGGATCATATCGCCCCCGCCCAAAAAGGGCGGCATGTCATCCAGATGCGCGCGTTTGCCATATAGCACGCCGATGCCCGTTGGCCCGCACATTTTATGCCCGCTGAACGCCAGAAAATCGACATCCAGCGTTTGTACATCCACGGGCATATGGGGCACCAGTTGCGCGCCATCGACCGCGACAATCGCCCCGACCTCATGCGCCGCTGGGATCATCTCGGCCAGCGGAATCACCGTCCCCAAAACGTTGCTCAGCCCAGTTACGGCCACGAGCTTAACATTACCTTCTGCCAGAAACGCGCGGTAAGCGTCTAAATCCAGCGTCAAAGATTCCGTAACCGGAATATAGCGGATTGTAAAGCCGATTTGGGATTGCAAAATCTGCCAGGGCACCAGATTACTGTGATGTTCGAGTTCACTCAGCAACACCACATCATCGGCGGTCAGATGCGCGCGGCCCCAGCTTTGGGATACCAGGTTTAGCGCTTCGGTGGTATTGCGCGTAAAGATGATCTCTTTGCGGGAATCCGCATTGATGAAATCGCGCAGGATGTCGCGCGCGCCCTCATAGGCCGCCGTCGCGCGTTCGCTGAGCGTGTGCACCCCACGATGCACGTTGGCATGGTCGGCGTTGTAATAATCGCGCATGGCCTCGATAACCTGGCGCGGTTTTTGGCTACTGGCGGCGCTATCCAAAAAGACAAGCGGCTTGCCGGGGTGAACGTCTTGATGGAGGCTTGGGAAATCGGCGCGGATAGCGTGAATGTCATACGGCATAGAAACCCCCTTGGGATGGTTAGTGAAGACAATAAAGACAATCAACGTCTTTATTATACGATAGGCTCACAAACCACGATACGCATAATAGAGCCCATCCGCGCTGTGCAGGCGTCTTACGAGGAAGGTTCGCCGCCTTGCTGGCTGTAGTACTTGATGCGGCGCAAAATACCCTGCAAGCCCATCCCCTTGCCCATCGAAATGCCGCTGCCGAATAAGTCCGTAACGACACGATCCGGAATCGCCTGAATGACCTCATCCGGTTGGCCATCAATCGCTTCTTTCAGGATGGCGCTAAAGGCCCGCGCCGAAACGCCCTGCGGATTTTCCACCGCAAAATGGAATGTTAGCGTGCCATCCTCGCGCGGCTCGGCAAAAACATACGCATCGGATTCGCATTCTTGGATGTGGTTGGCTTCGGGGAAGGGGCGCGTGGCGATACGCTCGGGCACTTCGACAAAGCGGTCGGAAAAGTCGATCAGGTATTCCGCACGCCCGGTTTCGCCAATCATGGCGATGTCATCCAAGATATTTTGAATCGATTGGGGCATCTGTTGGCTCATAGACTGATACCTCCGGCTCAGATAATCGCCCGCCGGGGCATATTGACCACCCCGGCGGCGAAGATAACAAACTTACGATGAAAAACGATTGATATTCGGGAAGGCACTAAAGCCCGCGAACGCCGCTTGGCCGTTCAGATCATCTTCAATGCGCAACAATTGGTTGTACTTCGCGACACGGTCGCTGCGACCCGGCGCACCCGTTTTGATCTGCCCGGAGTTCAACGCGACGGCCACATCCGCAATGGTGCTGTCTTCGGATTCGCCGCTGCGGTGGCTGGTCACCACCGTCCAGTTATGGCGCTGGCTCAATTCGCTGGCTGCGAACGCTTCGGTCAGCGTGCCGATTTGATTGACCTTACACAGCAAAGAATTACACGCCTTTTCGTTGATGGCCCGGCGGACGCGCTCGGTATTGGTTACCAGCAGATCATCACCCACCAGTTGCACCCGGTCGCCGACGGCGGCGGTCAGCATTTGCCAACCTTCCCAGTCGTTTTCGTCCAGGCCATCTTCCAGACTGATGATCGGGTAACGCTCGCACCAATCCTGCCAGAACTTAACCATTTCTTCGGTGCTCAGCGCGCGGCCTTCGGTGGCCAATTGGTATTTGCCATCTTCGTAGATTTCGCTAACGGCGGGGTCTAGCGCGATGAAGACTTCTTCACCGGCCTTGTAGCCCGCTTTGTCGATGGCTTCTAGGATGATTTCGATGGCTTGGTCGTTGCTGGGCAGGCTGGGCGCAAAACCGCCTTCGTCGCCGGTGGTGGTCGTCATGCCTTTGTCGTGCAGCACTTTTTTCAGGGTATGGTAAATCTCGGTTCCCCAGCGCAACGCCTCGCGGAAACTGGGCGCGCCCACGGGCATGACCATAAACTCTTGAAAGTCCGTGCTGTTGGTCGCGTGCTTCCCACCATTCATGATGTTCATCATGGGCACAGGCAACACATGCGCGTAAATGCCCCCCAAGTAGCGGTACAGCGGCAAGCCCAGATACGTAGCGGCAGCGTGCGCGCTCGCGAGGCTGATCCCCAAGATGGCATTCGCGCCCAAGTTGCCTTTGTTGGGCGAGCCGTCCAGCGCGATCATGGCCGCGTCGATGGCTTTCTGGTCCAACACATCCATGCCGACGATTTCTGCCGCCAGAGCGCCGTTGACGTTCTGGACAGCTTTCAATACCCCTTTGCCCAAGTAACGTTTTTTGTCGCCATCACGCATTTCGACAGCTTCGTGCTCGCCCGTGCTGGCCCCGCTGGGCACAATCGCACGGCCCAGCGTACCATCGGCCAAAAAGACTTCGACTTCAACGGTCGGGTTCCCGCGCGAATCTAGCACTTCGCGGCCCGTGATGTTCACAATTTCTGACATATTTCCTGTGCTCCCTTCGTTGCTGATTGATCGTTCAATTACAGACCCAAATCGGCCTTTAGGCGCGCATAATCCAGGTGGTCGCTAATCATCGCTTGGAAGCGATTCAGCTTTTCGGCCTGGCCCAAGCGCGTGCGGCCAAAGATTTTCTCGATGCTCTCGACGGTGTCGATGGTGTTTTGGCGCACAAGCAAGACCGCGACGCCACGTTCTTCCGCCATCTTGAGAATCGACGGGCTGGGGTGCAAGTTCCCGGTTAAAACCAACACCGTCGTAGAGGTTTCTAGCGCAGCCGCTTGAATATCGGCGCGATCCCCCCCTGTGACGACGGCCTTGTTGATCTGGCGTCGAAAACGCGGCAAGGCCGACTCAACCGTCATAGCGCCCACCGTCAGGCTTTCGACCAGCTTACTTTGCATATTCGCCCCGGTGAGGACTTCCGCATCGGTTAATTCGACAATTTCGCCAATCGTGACGGCCTGCAAAGATTGCTGGTAGGGCAAAAAGCCATAGACCCGGATACCTTCTTGCTTCTCCAGATATGGAATCAGCCGATCTTGCACCAGTTCGTATTCGGTATCGGGCACGGCGTTGATGACCACCCCTTGCAGATATTCGCCCAGGCGTCTTTGCGTCGCCAGGATGTCATCCATCACCGAGCGCAAGTCGCGCCAACGGGTCACGCTGAGCACGGGAACTTTCAAGGTTTCGACCACGGTGTTCGGGTTCAGGCCCACAACATAGCCATCACGTAAGGACGTGCCGCCTTCTAGCAAGACGATGTCCTTATCCCGTTGCATGTTGGCGAAAATGGTAGACAGATCCAACTGAAATTCTTCCCGCTTTTTGCCAGCCATCACGTCTTCGAGCAATTGCGGCGTCACGATCATCGGCGAGAGTTCGTGCGGGGGTTTTTCCAGGCGCAAGACCTGACGCACGAAATTGGCGTCTTCGTCCGCCAAGCGGTCATTCACCATGAGTGGTTGAGTGCCCACTGGCTTCAGATACCCCACGCGCAAGCCGTCGTTCTGCATTTGCAGCCCCAGGCCCAAACACAAGGACGTCTTGCCAGAGAACGTCACGACCGATGTGATGTACAGCGCTTTCGATGCCATGTAATCTTCCTAAAAACTCTAATTTATCCGTGAGAAACTTCGGTGGATGCTTCGGCAGGCGCAGACTGGGCGGTTGCTTTGGGCGCATCCAAAATCAGGCGCATATCCAAGGCTACGGCGCCATGCCCTTCTTCGTACACCACCAGCGGGTTAATGTCCAACTCCACAATTTCGGGGAAGTCAGTCACAAGCTGGTTAATGCGCAATAGGGTGTCAATAATCATCGGCTTATCGGCAGGTGGCTCGCCCCGAACCCCATCCAACAGCGTACGCGCGCGAATTTCTTCGAGCATATCCGCCGCATCTTGCCGGCCAAATGGCGCCACACGGAACGAGACATCGCGCAAGGCTTCGACGTAAATACCGCCCAGGCCGAAGGTCACTAGCGCGCCGAACTGCGGGTCACGGCTCATGCCGATGAGCAATTCGAGCCCTTTGGGCACCATCTCTTGCACCAGGCAACCCCAGACCTTGGCATCCGGCAAGTAACGCGCCGCGCGGTAGGTGATGAGTTCGAAGGCATCACGCACATCACCCGCATTATCGAGGCCGACTTTCACACCGCCGACATCTGTCTTATGCAGAATATCGGGGCTGGCGATCTTGAGCACCACGGGGTAACCAATATCGTTAGCGAGTTCCGTAGCGGCGTTGGCCGTGGGGGCCAGTTCGGCACGCGGGCGCCGGATACCATAAGCGTCTAGTACCTCGCGGCATTCCGCATCGCCCATAGACACGCGGCCTTCGGCGCGTACCCGCGCGATGAGATCGGCCACCGCTTGTTTATCCACGTCATAATGCGGGATGTCTGGGTCGGGGTTATCGCGCCCGTCGCGGTAATCGCGCATGGCAGCGTAGGCGCTGGCGGCGCGCTCGGGGAAATCGTAATTCGGCACGCCATATTCGGCGAGGATGTCCACCGCCGGGTTGATACGGTATTCACCCATGAAGCTGCACAAAATGGGTTTGTCAATCTTTTGCGACAGCACCCCCACGGCATGGGCGGTCATTTCGATTTCGGTCATGGCCTGCGGCGTGAGAATCACCAGAAGGCCATCCACGTTCGGGTCTTGGGCCACGATGTCAAGCGCGTATTCATAGCGATCATTTTTGGCATCGCCCAACACATCGACCGGGTTGGCTGCGCTGGCCGCGCTGGGCAAAAATTGCTCCAACTTTTGCTTGGTTTCGGTTTCCAGTTGGGCCAATTCCATACCGGCTTTTTCCAACGCATCGGTGGCCAGGATGCCCGGTCCGCCGGCGTTGGTGATTATCGCGATGCGGTCGCCTGCTAGCAAGGGCTGGTAGGCAAAAGCCAGCGCATAATCGAACATCTCGGTCATGGTTTCGGCACGTAGCACGCCACTTTGGAAGAATCCGGCCTGATAGGCTTGCTCGGCCCCCGCCAGGCTCCCAGTATGGGATGAAACGGCTTTCTGGCCGCTCTGCGTAACACCACTCTTGACCACGATCACGGGCTTTTTGCGCGTCACCTGGCGCGCGATGTCCATAAATTCTTGGCCATTTTGCAGCCCTTCGGTATAGCTGAGGATAACGCGCGTGTCGTCATCTTCGGCCAGGTAGCGCAACAAGTCTTCTTCGGCCACGTCGGCCTTGTTGCCCAGGCTGACGAACTTGCCCAGGCCCAGGCGTTTACCCGCCAGGCTTAAGTCCAGGATGGCCGTGCCCAACGCGCCGGACTGGCTCATGAAGGCAATTGGCCCAGAATGCGGCGTACCAGCGGCAAAGGTCGCGTTCATGGGCCTGTGGGTGTCGATGACGCCCAAGCAATTGGGGCCAATCAGGCGCATGTTATAGTGCTTGGCGATGGCCTGCACTTCAAGTTCACGTTCCAGGCCCTCGCGACCGACTTCGCGAAAGCCCGCGCTGATGACAATTACAGCGGGGATGCCCGCTTCGCCGCATTCCGTCACGGCGGCGGGTACATATTGATATGGAATCACGATAACGGCTAACTCCGGCGTTTCGGGCAGATCGGACAAAGCCGGATACGCGCGATAGCCCAGGATGGAGTCCGCTTTCGGATTCAGCGGATAGATACCACCGTCATAACCACTCTCGACGAGATTCGACAGCACAGAGTACCCCAATTTACCGGGGTCGCGGCTGGCGCCAATAATGGCGACGGCATTTGGTTTGAAAAATGCATCAAGCATAGGGTTTTCCTGCTAAGTTTCAGACAGTCGGACATCGTTAGATGCACGAGCAATCATCACAACACGCACATTACGTGCTGGATAGTGACATATAGAGTTACGGATGGATGATCGGGCTACCGAATATTTATCTATTCGGCAACGTCCCTGCACCATTATAACAAGGTGTCAGACGAACTCAAAGCGGGGGATTTGTCAGGCGGGCTAGGGAGATTATACAATGATAAAAGAAAGTATAAATTATTCTTACGAAAGGCACGCGCATGAGCACATCCCCCAACGGCACCCACCCGGGGCCGCGCAAAGATTTAGGCAAGCTGCCCAAAAAATTCTACGAGCAAGAACTCGAACGCTTACAATTCGAATTGGTGAAGCTGCAACATTGGCTTCAAAAAGAAGGCGAGCGCATCGTGCTGATTTTTGAAGGCCGGGACGCCGCCGGAAAAGGTGGCATTATCAAACGCATTCGCGAGCCGCTAAACCCGCGCGGCGTGCGGGTCGTCGCGCTAGGCAAGCCCAGCGACCGCGAGAAAACGGAATGGTATTTCCAGCGCTACGTCGCGCATCTGCCCTCGGCGGGTGAAATCGTCATCTTCGACCGCAGTTGGTACAACCGGGCAGGCGTCGAGCGCGTGATGGGCTTCTGCTCGGATAAAGAATATTGGGAATTCTTGCGCAGCGCGCCAGAGTTCGAACGGATGCTGGTCCGTAGCGGCATCCGTCTATTCAAATATTGGGTATCCGTTAGCGATGAAGAACAAGAAACCCGGTTTGCCAGCCGCGCTGCCGACCCCACCCGGCGCTGGAAACTGAGCCCGATGGACTTGGAAGCTCGCGAAAAATGGGTCGAATATTCCAAAGCTAAAGATATGATGTTCGAATATACGGACATCCCCGAAGCGCGTTGGTATCAAGTGGAAGGCGACGACAAAAAACGTGCGCGCCTGAACACCATCCGCCATTTGCTCAGCCAAATTGACTACGCAGATGTTATCCCCGCGCCCGTCGAACTTACCTCGCGCCCACCAGCGGATGCGGACTATCGCCGCCCGCCGCGCGATAAGCACGAGGTGGTGCCCCAATACTATGTGGAAATCGAAAAGAAAGGCAAAAAGGCTAAGGCAAAAAGCTAACGTGCATAGCGTACGGGGTCGGATCGAGGCAATCTATACTATAATATAGGGCGAAGCAGTTACAGATGAAAGCCACTTATGTTCAAACGTCTGATCTTTGCCCTGTTGATGTTTATCCTGGTTGCCTGCGGCAGCGATGACCCAGGCACCATCCCCACTTTAACGCCTGCTCCGACCCCCTTACCGCTCCCGAGCTCAACACCTTTCCCAACCTCGGCCCCGGTCAATACGCCCTTCATCGAGCGGTTAACCCCCACCCCGCCGCAGGTCGCCGAAACGCAAGTCCGCTTGGTGCAGGCCAATCCGGGGCTGGATGTCGTCGATATTTATCTGGATGATCAACTATTAGGAGCGCGCTTCCGCCCTGGGGATTTCGCCACCCAAGCCCTAGCCGTCGCGAGTGGGCAACGAACAATCCGCATCATGACCGCCGGAGAACGCCCGGCCAACGCCACACCCCTATTTGAAGCCCGCACCGATTTAGCCGCCAACACGACCCTGCTGCTCTATGTTTTTGGGGATGCAGACGACATTCAGGTACAAAGCTACGAGCAAGACCTCTCGCCCCTGCCGCCGAATACCGCACGCATTGACATCATTCACGCCGCGCCGAATACGCCCCCACTGACGATCATAGCCAATACCACACCGCTCACGCTGGCCGAGCCGCTGGCCTATCGGCAACAACTGGGGGCGCAGCAAATCGTCGCGGGGGAATATACGATCCGCTTTGAAGCCGAGGACGAATTGCTGACGCGCTTGGGGCGATCATTTGATGACCAACAAGTCTATACCATCCTCGTATTAGAATCCGTCAACCGCCTAGAAACGCTGGTCTTTAGCGCACCGGCCACCCCACAAACGCGCCTGCGCGTCATCCATGCCTCGGCGGACTCACCCGAGGTACAAGTTCTCTTGAACGACGACGTTCTGGCGGAGTCCATCGCCTTTGGCGAAGCAAGCCCAGAATTTATATCCGTAGATGCCGGGCGGTATCGCCTGCAAGTGCGCGCCCTCAATGAAGCGCTAGGTGATGAACCTTTAGTGGATACCATGCTGGATTTGCCGCCGAATGAACACCAGGATTTGCTTATCTATAATCGCTTTATCGACTTACAAGCAGGGCTTTTCCCGGTGGATGTATCCCCAACGCCGGCCCAACGCGCCCGGCTGATTGCACATCACGTTATACCGTCTGAGACAGGTATATCTATCTCGAATCCGCTCATTACCACGACCCTCAGCGATGACGAGCCAGAAAGCCCAGGGCAGGGTAGCGATTCGGTTGGCATACGGTTCGGCGGGTCTACTGGGCCGCTGTTACTTTCGCCAGGCAGCAGCTTCATTACCGTGAGCGCGAACACGGCGGGCCAAACAGACCAACGTATCTTTGATACGCCCGATGAGGTTTTCGACGCAGGCGCGGTCTACACCTATATTTTAGCGGGCCGCAGCCGGGCCGAAACCTTTTTCATCCGCACAGACACCGATGTCGATACGGAAGCCGCCGAGGTTGACCCCGCCCAGCAGGTGCAAATCCGGGCTATGAATGCCCAGCGCACCGATGAGCCCATCACGCTGACCCTGAGCGACGACCCCATTATCGAGGGCCTACGCCAGGGCGAAAGTAGCTCAACCGTCGCTATACCGCCCGCTGCTAGTTTCGAAATCCGTGTTTTGGATGCCCAAGGCGTGGTATTGGATAGCGAGAACTATGGCGCCCAAGCGGGTGACCTGCTGACGCTGTATATCCTAGGTAAAGGGGACGCCACCGAGCTAGTCATTTTGGAAGAAAACGCCGAAGATGTCTTATTCAACGACGCGCGCGGAAATTTCGTGAATGCGCTG
>DAOTVD010000043.1:0-20421 GCA_034437075.1 Anaerolineae bacterium | reverse complement strand
GGGTTCCGGGGTGGGTTCCTCAGTTGGCTCCTGGGTCGGCGGTTCGGTGGGTTCCGGGGTGGGTTCCTCAGTTGGCTCCTGGGTCGGCGGTTCGGTGGGTTCCGGGGTTGGCGTGAGTACGGGCACTGGGAAGTTCGCGCTAGCCGTTGCGCCAGCCGGGTCAGCCACCGTCACGCTCAGCGTCGCCAGACCATCACCCACGGCTTCGATGACGACCGCTAACCCCTCGGGTGCGATTTCCGCGTTGATGATGTTTTCGGGACTGACGGACACATCCGTAATGCTCAGCGGATCGCCGTCCGGGTCATCGGCGGGTATCACCAGGGTTATCGTGTCACCGGGTTCCAGCGTGAATGAATCGGGCGTGCCGATGGTAGGGGGCTGGTTGGGCGGCTCGGGGATGGTGACGGTCACTTCGGCAGAAGCGGACGCGCCGTTCGGGTCGCTGACTGTGATGCTCAGGGTCGCTTCGCCGGGGGCCAGGGCCACGAGCGTCACCGCCAGATCATCCGAGGCGGGTTGGGCCGCGAGCAAGCCGCCGGGGGCGGCATCCAGCGCGGTAATGGTCAGCGGGTCGCCGTCTGGGTCATTCGCTTGTAGCGGCAGGGTCGTCGTTTCATCGACGGCCAGTTCTAGCGCTTCGGGCGTGGTCAGCGTGGGGGGCTGATTTTCGGGTTCCGGCTCGGCGGGTTGCAACACTGTCACGCCAAAGCTTTCTTGGGCGGTGGCGCCAGCGTCATCTTCCACCGTAAACGTGATGGTTGTTTCGCCGGGGCCCTGGGCGGCCAGGACGACGCTGCTGCCGTCTTCGCCCACACTTGCGGCGATGATCCCTGGCGCGGCGGCGCTGGCATCCACGATGCGTACAGGGCCGCCTTCGGGGTCGCGCGTGCCCACCGGGATCGCCCGCGTTTCATCCGGGTTGAGCGTCTGGCGCAACACAGGCGAGATCAACGGCGGTTGGTTTTCTGGCTCGGGTTGTACCGCCGTGGCCGAGAAACTGACGCTGGTGCGCCCGCCTTCCAGGTCATTGGCCGTCACGCGGATTTCGACGCTACCCGGGCGCACGCCGCGCAGGGTGATGTTCCCTCGGCCATCCGGCGCCGCGACAATCACCCCCGTGTCTGCCGATTCGGCGCTCAGGACGACGTTCTCGCCTTCGGGGTCACTGGTTTCCACGGGTACGGTGATGGTTTCATCGACCGGCACGGTCTGGTCGGGGATGTCGGCCAGGGTCGGCGGTTGGTTGGCGGGTTCCAGCACGACTACGTTAAAGGCGCGGGTGGTGGTGCCGCCGCGCCCGTCCGTAGCGGTGATCTGTACATTCGTGGTGCCGCCTTGCAGGGCCTCTAGGCGGATGGTGTTGCCATCCAGCGGGATAGCGCGCACCACGCGACCGTCCGTCGAGGCCACGGCCAGGCTAACCGCGTCGCCGTCGGGGTCACTCACCGCGAAGTTGACCGTCTGCGTAGCGCCTTCGGTCAAACTCTGGGGCGGGATATTGCTGATGGTGGGCGATTGGTTCTGCGGGGCCAGCGCGACCTCTTGAATCGTGATGTCGTCGCATTCGCCAAACAGCGCAAGGTCAGCCGCCGCCACCCATCCGGTGACACCATCAGTCCCGGTGATCTGAATCCAGGCATTGTCGCTGGTGCGCGCGATAGCCGGGCGCCGCTCGTTGGCCGCCAAGCTGCGGATCGCGTTCGCGTCGGTGTCGGGCGCATTACGCACGGGTACATCCCCGCGCAGGACTTGCGCCACGCAGGCGGCTTCTAGCGGGCTGGGGCTGGGCGTCACAGTATTCGTAGCGGTGGGTTGCAGCGGGACGGTGGTGGCGGTGGGCGTGGGGACGACGGTCACCTCACCCGTGACGGGCACCCCGGCGCAATTGCCCAGCAGCGTCGTATACACCGCGCTGATCCACCCGGCGCGGCCCTCGGCGCGCACCTGCCACCACTGATTATCCCCGGTGCGCCCAATGAGCGGCACAACCACGCCCAGCGACAAGGTACTTTGGATGGTGCTATTCAGGCCGGGCGCGGTGCGTAGGTTCAAGGCGCTGATGTTGATCCGCGCGCGGCAGGTCGTGTTGGCCGTGGCTTCGGGCGCGACGACCGTCGGCGTGGGGGCTGGGGTGCGAATTTCGGCTTGCTCGGCGCGAACGGTCACTTGCACGCTATCGCGCGTGCTGGCCGCCGTGCCCCGGTATGCCGTGACTTCCAGCACTGCGGGGCCAGCGTTGGTCGGTTGCCAGGTTTGCAGCACAAATAGCTCGCGCTGGCCGCCGGAGATGGGGCTTTCGAGCGTATCGACCAGTTCGCCATCTGCACGCAGTTCGATGCGCGTGACGCCCATGGTATCGCGCGCCACGGAATACACCAATACATCGGTATTCACCAGCACTTCCGACCCTTCGGTGGGCGAGTTGATCTCAACCGTCAGGTCACCAGCGGCCACTTCGGTTGTTTCGGGCGCCAGGGTCGGCACATCGGCGGCATCGGGGGCAGCTTCCTCGTTGTCATCATCGCTGCCCACCAGGTTGCAGGCAGCTAGCAGGCTGATGAGCAGCACTATCCAGAGTATAAGGCGGGGTAAACTACGCAACAGGGGCTCCTTCGTCAGGTTATGTCTTGCTGCATAGTCTACTGATGGCACCCTCATTTCGCCATAGACATAAGGTACACGTTTAGCAGGCGTGCCGGAATTGATACCATTTCTTAATGCAAGATAAACTCTAGTGTGCTACATTTCAATTGTACGTTAACGTTTATGAGCCACCCCTCACGCGAGAGACACCGCAGAAAGGTTTTATAATGCCCGTCGATATTCAGGTACACGAAGAAGAAAACATCATCATTGCCACGTATACCGGCCACGTGGATGCTTACCAAGATGTGCCGCCCGTTATGGAAGCCGTCAGCCGGCATTATGAACCCAATGGCCGCAAGGTTTATTATATTTCCGACTTTCGCGAGGCCGATATTGATTTTTCGGGCGTCGTGGTGGGCATGGCCGAAGGCACACGCCCCGTGGAAGGGCGCTGGTATGTCGGCGCGCCCAATTCCGAGACGATCTTGGTCGGCACGCACGCTATGCTGAAGCTGGTGCAAGACAGCATAAAAACTGACCAGTATGGCAATGTCGAGTTGCCCATGTTCAAAACCTTGGACGAAGCGCTGGCCCACGTGCGCCAGGGGCGCTAATCCTCGGCGCGTTAGCGCCTATGCACAGTTTATGGGCCTTGGGGGCGCGCTTGGCGCGCCTTTTTTGTTGCCCGTACCGTAATATGGGTCAAACGGCCATTCCCGTTTGCCCGGTTGGCTCATATGATGATAGGGCTAGCATAAGCTTCCCCGGGCAGCCCTCGTTCGCCGAGCCGAAAGGCACCCAACCCGAAACTGAGGAGACAAACACGATCTATGGCCTCAATTCCTAATTCACCCTCAAGTCATTTACAGCAGTTGTTAGTGGATGAAGGGTTCAGCGTCGATGCGTTATCGGGTGCTGAAGCGCGCGCTTTGCTGGGCGAACTGCGCGACCGTTACCACGAATGCAACGCGCAACGCGAGCGCCTGGCCGCCGAGCGCAACACCTTCGCGGATTTCTTCGACTTCGCCCCCATTGGTTATTTGATCCTGAGCACCGACGGCACCATCCACGATGCCAACTTGCATAGCGCGCAAATGCTCGGCCAAGCCAAAAGCGATCTGATCGGCCAGGCGCTTGTGGATTTCGTGGCCGAAGAAGACCGCACCAAGTTTAACGACCATGTGGAATGCCTGGCCGATACGCTGGAAGTGCAGACGTGTGAAGTGCGCATTTTGCCCGACGACTACGCCGATTATTTCGTCCTGATGGAAAGCCGCCGCTTCGAAGACCCAAGCCACGGCTTGCGCTATTTTGTCGCCCTGACCGACATCACCGAGCGGCGCCGTTCCTCCGCCGAACGCGCGCGCTTATTCGAAGAAAAAACCCAAATCGACCGCGATAAACAAGAGGCACAAGCTATCCTCCGCGCGCTGGTGGATTCCGTGCCCGTGGGGTTAGCCGTCATGGATACCGAGATACGCTATCTGCACGTTAACCAAGCCCTGGCGGACATCAACGGCATACCGCGCGAGGCACATTTTGGCAAAACCGCCCAAGAGATCATGCCAGATTTTGAGCATGATGAACTCACGCGCGCCATTCGCTATGTGCTGGAACGCCGCAAGCCGATGCGTATGGAGTTCACCGGCAAAACCCCCGCCTATGACGCGGACGACGAACCAGGGCATTGGATCGTCTACTATTTTCCGGTGATGTTAGCGGATGAATTGCTCGGCGTCGGGACGGCAGTTATGGACATCACGCAGCGCTACCGCACCGAGCGCGCTTTGCTGGAAAGCCAAGAGCAACTCCGCCAAAACGAAGCCCGCTTTCGCGTGGCGCTGCGCAACGCGCCGATTGCGGTCTTCAGCCAGGATACCGATTTGCGCTATACCTGGGCAGCGGGCGAGATCAACCGCTTTAACGAAGGCACCCTGGTAGGCCAACGCGACACGGACTTTCTGACCTCGCCCGAAGGCCGGGCCGTTATCGCGCTGAAAGAGCGCATCTTGCAAGAAGGGCTCAGCCTGCAAGAAGAAGTCATGCTGCCGGGCAAAAACGGCGAAGCGTATTATTACATTTTGACCCTGGAACCGTTCTATGCGGCAAATCGCGAGGTGGCTGGGCTCATTGGCGCTGCGACGGACATCACCGAAAATCGGCGCACGACCATCGCGGAGCACCAGCAACGGTTGCTGGCCGAGACGTTGCTCGAAACCGCATATGCCATCAATCGCTCGCTCAATCTGCCGGATGTGCTCGATAATATCTTGGCGGGGATGGGCCGCGTGGTGCCGCACGATGTCGCGGAAGTGATTCTGTTCGATGATGAGGCGCTGCATGTCGAGCGCGGGCAGGGCTACGCCGCCCTAGACATGCACACTGGCCTGATAAACGTCGGCGATACGGTCGCAGAGTCACCCATTTTGCAAGATATTATCACCAATCGTAGCTATGTGGTGCACTCGGATGCGCGCGGGGCCGCGTGGCTGAGCACGCCGCGTGTGCGCTCGTACATCGGCGTGCCGTTGATGTGGCAAGATGCGGTCATTGGCGTGTTGAACCTGGGCAGCGAGCAAGCCGGATTCTTCCAGGAACCACACGCGCGGCGCTTGCAGGGCTTCGCGGCGCTCAGCGCAATGGCCATCCGTAACGCACAGTTGCACGAACAGGCGCAGCATGTCGCCACTTTGGAAGAACGCCAACGCCTAGCCCGTGACCTGCACGACGCGGTAAGCCAAATGTTGTTTACCTCGAATCTGGTGGCCGAAACGTTGGCTATTACGCTCGAAAAAGACCCGGCCAGCGCCCCCGAGCATCTCGGCAAGCTGCGCGTGCTGAACCGGGGCGCGTTGGCCGAAATGCGCATGCTTTTGGCCGAGCTACGCCCCGCCGAACTGGAAAAAGCCGCGCTGAAACAGTTGTTAGAGCAACTCAGCCAAGCCGTGGAGGGCCGCACGCATGTCGCGGTTGATTTGGTGGTGGATGATGGCGTCACATTGCCGCCGCCCGTGCAGGTGGCGTTCTATCGCGTGGCGCAAGAAGCCCTGAACAACGTGGTGAAATACGCGCGCGCTGGGTATGTCAAAGTCAGCTTGCTTCAAAAAGGGGGCGGCGTGCGCCTGAGTATCGAAGATGATGGGGTGGGCTTTGACCCCGCCTTGGCGATGCAAAAAAGTATGGGCTTGAGCATCATGCACGAGCGCATGACCGAAGCCGGCGGCACGCTCGAAATCGACTCTGCCGTGGGCGCCGGGACGATCATCACGGCGGTTTGGGTGCCGAGTTAATCGGCGGGGGGTTCTTCCTCTAGCTGGACGATATTATGTTGGATGGCCAGCGCGGCGGCCTCCGTGCGGCTATCGGTTTGCAGCTTGGCAAAAATACTGCTGATATGGTTTTTGACGGTGGAGCGGCTGATGAACAGCTTCTCGCCAATTTCGCTATTGCTGAGCCCGTGCACCAGATGCTGCAAAATTTCGATCTCGCGCGCGGTCAGGTCGTGGCCGAGTTTCGGCGGGCGGGTGGTGGCTTGCACCAAGACCTGCGTTGCCTCGGGGGCCAGCATCGTTTGCCCGCCATAGGCGCGCTGGATGGCGTTGTATAAATCTTGGGCGCCTGCATCCTTTAGCAGATAGCCCGTAGCGCCTGCGGCCAGGGCCGTTTGCACCATGTCTTCTTCCACAAAGCTCGTCAGCACGATGAACTTCATATTCGGATACTCGGCCTTTAGGCGTTGGATGGCTTCGATACCCCCCAGACGTGGCATTTTCAAATCCATCAGCACCACGTCTGGCTGGTGCTCTTGGCAATACCAGATGGCCTGTTCGCCATCGGTGGCTTCCGCCAGCAATTCCAGATCATCAAACGAGTCTATGAAATAGCGCAAGCCATCGCGCAGCATGTCGTGGTCATCGGCAATAATCAGGCGAATGATGGGCTTGTCAGCGGGTTGGTTCGGCATGGGTTATTCCCCCAAGTGGTTAAGTAATGGTATCTAACATTCTACCAAACGCGGGGGGTAGCTAGATGGGCCGTAAGGTTCCTTTTACCAATTATCGAATGCGCCATCTGGGGCGATGGAAGCACCCAGACGACCCATGCCCCAGCGTGCCCGAAGATTTATACTGCATCAAAACGGCTGACGTCCTCCCGCATATGTAACCCCCATAGGAGCTTCCATGAATCAATCGACCGTTAATATTTTGCGCGAAACCATCACCGCTTGGTTCGATACCCGCACCTCCGAACTGGCGGCGGCTTTGTCGTTCTTTCTAATTTTTTCGCTAGCGCCCATTTTGCATATCTCGATATTTATCGCGGGTTTTTTCTATGGCGAACAAGCCGCCGAGGGCGAAATCGTCGCCCAGACGGAAGACGTTATCGGCACGGAAGCCGCGCGCGCCATCCAGGGTTTGCTAGCTGGGGCTTATAACGACCCGACTTCGGGCACCATCGCCACGCTGTTCAGCCTTGGGTTTTTGGTGTTTGCGTCGGTGCGGTTCTTTTTGCAACTCCAACGCGCGCTGAACTACATCTGGCATGTCGAATCCCGCGATGGGGATAACCTGGCTAGCATGAGTTGGCAGGTGGTGCGCAAGCGCTTGGTCTCCTTCGGGATTGTCATTCTGCTGGGCGTCTTTTTGCTGCTGATTTTGATTGTAAACTCGATTGTGCCAGCTATAGTAGATGAAGCGGATAACATCGTGCCGGCGGTGGACATCCTCTCGCAGATTATCAACTGGGCGGTGGCGCTGGCCTTGCTGACGCTGGCCCTGGCCATGATCTATAAAATTCTGCCGGATGCGCGCATTGCCTGGCAGGATGTCTGGCTGGGCGCGTTCATCACGGCGGTCTTGGTGCTGGTCGGCAATTTTTTCATCGGGCTGTATCTGCAATACGGCAGCACGACCTCGGCATTTGGCGCGGCGGGTTCGTTCATCGCGCTGATGCTATGGGCGTTTTACACCAGCCAGGTTGCATTTGTGGGGGCCAAGTTTACCCAGGTCTACGCGGAGCATCGCGGGCGCGGCATCCAGCCGGATAAAAACGCGGTGCGCGTCAAGCGCGTCACGGTCGATGAACCGGCGGGCAGCTAAGCCATGGCGAAACTTAAACGATATTTTGGCTGGGCATGGGGCGGCGGATTGCTGATAGGGGCCGGAGTGGGGCTATACGCCACACTCATCGAGCCGCAATGGTTGCAAGTCCGGCGGATTCCGCTGCGCCTGCGCGGTTTGCACCCGGCGTTCGGCGGCTATCGCCTAGTGCAGATCAGCGATTTGCATATTGATAGCTGGCTGGGCAAAGAACGCCTAGAAGCCATTGTGGCGCGCGTTAACGCGCAGCAGCCCGACCTCGTCGCCATCACCGGGGATTTTGTCTCTTGGGAAAAAGAAGACGCGCCCGACGATCTGCCGGAGGTCTTGCGCGCGCTACGCGCGCCAGATGGCGTCGTTGGCGTGACGGGCAACCACGATTATCACAGCGGGATGCATTCTATCCGGCAAGCGATGCGCGAAGCCAACATCCGCGACCTGGATAATACGGTCTATGCCATCGCGCGCGACGGCGGCTGCTTGTTCATCGCGGGCGTGGACGATCCGCTACGCGGCGAGCCGGACTTAGACGCGGTATTGCGTCAGCTAGATGGCCAGGCCGACCCCGCGATTCTGCTGGCCCACGAGCCAGAATTTGCCGCAGACAGCGCCCCCAGCGGGCGCTTCGCGCTGCAACTCTCCGGCCATACCCACGGCGGGCAGGTGCAAGTGCCGTTTATCGGGGCCGTGTATCTGCCCGAGGGTAGCGAACAATACATCCAGGGCATGTACCAACTAAACGACATGCTGCTGTATGTGAATCGTGGGCTGGGCATGGTGCGCCTGAAGGCGCGCTTCAATTGCCGCCCCGAAATTACCGTTTTTACGCTATACCCTGCTTAAATCCGACACCTGAAAGCGAGAAAAAATTATGGCATTTCAACATGTTCGGCTCATCGTGAACCCCGCCGCCGGGACGGCCAACACCATTCTGAACACCACTAGCGCCGTTTTTAATTCCTATGATATGAAATGGAGCGTAGACGTGACCCACCAAGACGGCGACGGCGCGCGCCTGGCCGCCGAAGCCATTGACGACGGCGCCGATCTCATCGTGGCCTATGGCGGCGATGGCACGATTAAAGACGTGGCTAACGGCCTGCTAGAGCATGATGTCCCGCTGGCGATTCTGCCCGGCGGCACCGGGAATGCGCTCTCGTATAAGCTCAACATCCCCCAGGATTTACGCGCCGCGCTGGAACTCATTGTCAGCGACTACGCCGAACGCGCGGTTGATCTGGGGCAAGTGACTTGCGGCGACGAGGCCGAAACACAAGGCTATTTTCTGTTGCGCACGAATATCGGCGTGCAGAATGACATCCTGGAAAAAGCCAGCCGCGACCTGAAAAATCGTTTCGGCAACCTGGCGTATATCTTCGCGGCGGTGGAATCACTGACTGGGACGGATACTATGGCCTATCACCTGTGCATTGATGAGGAGGAGGACAAGACGCTAGAAGGCGTCGCCTGCATGATCGCCAACGCCGTGACAATTGGCGGCGGCGCGGCCTTCGATTTCGCGCCAGATGTGCGCGTGGATGATGGCGTGCTCGATGCGTTTGTGTTCGAACCCCAAAGCAGCCAGATAATGGCTGTCATCAAAAGTCACCTGGACGCCGACCTCGGCCAGTTCCCCGGCCACTATACCGGGCGGCGCTTCGTCGTGAAGACGGACGACCCCCAACCCATTAGCATCGATGGCGAAAATCTGGGCCATACACCCGCCACCATTGATGTGATCTCCGACGCAATGCGGGTGTTGGTGCCCAAGGAGTAATTTTTATGCGCTCTATTCAATTGTTTTTCGAACTGATTACCATCATCATACGCCGCTTGCGCGAGCAAGGCGTGCGTACCACGCTGCACTGGATGTACGCGGTCGGCATCCCCAAGCTGACTGGCTCGATGTCTTTGCGCTATAGCCGCGTGACACCGCACCTGTTTATCGGTTCGCAATATGGCAAGCGCGGGTTGCAAACCCTGCAAAGTGAAGGCATCGCCGCGTCAGTCAACCTGCGCGAAGAATATGACGATGCCGAACACGGCTTGTCCCTGACCGACCATGCCTACATCCCCATCGCGGATAATACCGCGCCCAGCCTGGATAATCTGGAAGATGGCGTGCGCTTCATCCGCGCGATGGTGGCCGAGGGCGGTAAGGTCTATGTGCATTGTGGCAGCGGCGTAGGCCGCGCGCCGACTATGGCCGCCGCGTATCTCATCTCGGAAGGCGCTTCGGTGGATGAGGCCGTCGCGCGCATTACCAACGCGCGGCCCTTCGTGCGTATTCTGCCCAACCAAATGGAGATACTGCGCGAGCACGCGCCCGCCCTGCGCGCCCTGGGCGATGTGAAAACCGCTTAGGCCAACTGGGCAACCCAAATTTACCCACTTCACCCCCTTAAAATCAGCGCTCGGGGGCATGCTGTACCCCGGCGCAGGCGCTAGACTGAAAATAACCATACCTAACGAAAGATGAGAAGTGATGAGTGATAACACAAAATCGAGTTGGGGCCTGGATAAAGGCCAGCAACGCGACACCAACCAGGATAGCCTAGCTGCCGTTGATCTGACCGAAGCGACCCACGACGAAACCCAGTATGTGGAAGTCTATGCCGTGGCCGATGGCATGGGCGGGCACGAGGCCGGCGAAGTGGCCAGTAAATTGGCCGTGCAGGCCGTCATGTACCATGACCTAGACTCCCTGACCGAAATAGCCGCCGACACGCCCGAAGACACCCGCGCCTGGCTAGAACACGCCATCCACGTGGCGAATCAGAGCGTGCTGAATGAACGCGCAAAAGGCGGGGCCAACATGGGCACGACGCTCGTTTTGGCCGTTGTGATGAACGACCATATCCATGTGGCCAATGTGGGCGATAGCCGCGCCTATCTCATCACCGCCGAGGACATCCACCGCATCACGACTGACCATTCCATGGCGCAATATTTAGTCGATTCGGGCAAGCTGACGCCCGAAGAAGCGCGCGATCATCCACGCCAGAATGTGTTGTACAACGCCCTGGGCCGCGAGGAAGATATTTCAGTCGATACCTTCGATTTACAAGCCGTGCCCGGCGATTGTCTGCTGCTGTGCTCGGACGGTCTATGGAACGAACTACGCGACGAAACCATATTCGAGATCGTGCAGCGTGCCGATACGCTAGACGACGCCTGCCGCGACCTCGTCAACGCGGCCAATGCAGCCGGGGGGCGCGATAATATCGCGGTGGTGTTGGCCCGCATCGAAGCCCCGGGCGAAGCTTAGGCGGGCGCGAGTCCTAAAAGTTGCCTCTTCAAACCGGAGATCAATTGACCCAGAAAGCGACGATAACCCGATGACCACAACCCAACAAAATGATCATGTGCATACGTATCAACATGGCGGTGTCAATGTAACGGATGGTGGCGCTGGTCGGCAACATGGCGAAACGGGCACCTTTCGCTATAAGCTGGTGCTGACGCTGGTCGGCGTCGCGATTTTGGCGGCGCTGTTGTGGCTCTTGGTCAATGTCGTGAACGTCTTACCGCTGATTTTCATTTCGATACTGATCGCGGTATTGCTGCGCAGCCTAACCCAAACCATTGTGCGCTATGTGAATTTGCCCGAACGCCTGGTGGTGATCGTGGTCGCGCTGGTGCTGATCGTCCTGCCTTTGGGGTTCTTCATGCTAACGGGCGCGCAAATTGGCGAACAGTTCGACGAACTCGCGGGCCGCATTCCCGAATCGCTGGAAACAGTCGAAAATGAACTAGGGCGTTTTGGCTGGAATGTGAATCTGGAAGATAGCTTCGAGCGCGTTTCAGACACGGCCAGCAATGGCGATATTTTTCGGCAACTCAGCGGATTTTTCTCCGGGGCCTTTGGTGCGCTGACAAACCTGACCTTGATCGTCGTAGCCGGAATTTATATGGCCTTTGAGCCGAAAATTTATGTCAATAATCTGGTACGCTTGTTCCCCTTGCGGCATCGCGAGCGCGCGTTCGAAGTGCTGGACGAAGGCTATGAGATCGTGCGGCAATGGCTGTTCGCGCGGCTCATCTCTATGTTTGTGGTGGGCCTGCTGACCTATATCGGGCTCATGATTATCGGGATGCCCCTGGCGCTGACTCTGGCCATTATCGCAGGGCTGGTGTCGTTCATCCCTAATATCGGCCCCATCTTGGGCACAATACCCGCCGTGCTGGTCGGCTTTACGCAAAGCCTGACGCTAGCCCTCTTGGCGGTGGTGGTCTATACCATCGTCCAGATGATTGAAAATTACCTGGTGACGCCCAATGTGCAGCGCTCGACGGTGGCCTTACCGCCCGCATTGGTCATGCTCACGCAGATTTTCCTGGCGCTGATGTTCGGTTGGGTGGGTCTGCTGGTGGCCGCGCCGCTGGTGGCCTTTAGCATCGTCTTGGTGAAGTCCGTTTATGTGGAAGACACGCTGGGCGATGACGTCGGGCCGGTGCTGGGCTAGCGCGCGCTTGCCATTCTGCCTGCCAAACAACCCAAGGCCGCGTACGCGGCCTTGGGCTTATGTATATACCGTAGCGCTGGTTAGAAATAGCTGCTGATGAGTTCCAGCAGCGTGCGAATCTCGTCCGGGTCGCCGGACTGCACGCGCGTGTTGGACGCCTCCGCAATGGAACTGAGCGTGCGAATATCCGCATCGCCGCCGTAAGCAATCGGGATGACGACGACGGGATTACGCGCGCTGCGTTCTTCTTCGATGCGCGCCAGCACCGTTTGCAGAGGCATATCCTCAATGGTGTTCGCGCCATCGCTCAGCAAGACAATCGCGCGGATACGATCTTGGCTGCTTTCGTCTTCGTGCATTTCGATGGCCTCCACCAAGCCGGAAAACAAGGCCGTATCGCCATCGGCTTGCAGGGCTTCGATGCCTTCGATCAGCGCCGCGCGATTACTTTCTACGGTATCTAGCGCCACCACCACGCGCGCTTCGGTGTTGAATTCGATCAGCCCCACGCGGTTATTGACCTCGGTATCATTCACAAAGTCGATGGCGGCTTCTTGAGCCTGGCGCAGTTTTTCGCCGTTCGTGCCGTACATCGAGCCGGAGGTGTCGATCAGCAGCCAGATGTCGGCTTGCTTTTTCACGAAGTTCCAGCTTTCTTGCACAGCGGCGATCACCTCCGGCTCCGGCACTTGCAAGACCGTGAAGGGCTGGGCCGGGTCCACGCCGTATTCGGGCACAAAAGGATAGCCGATCTCGACATCCGGGTTCACCGGGCGGAAGCCCTCCGACATGATGCGTTCTTGCACAGGCACGCTGCGCACATAATCCGCGAAGACAAACGCGGCGGCTTCCTGTTCGGGCGTCACCCAATCGGCGACCCGAGCTTGCACCACGCCAAAGGGATGCTCATGCCAGAATGTCCCCTCGGCGGGATACAGCGCAACCAAGGGTTCGGGCGGTTGGAACTCCGTGAGGCCCTGGTTGATGAAGATCAGGTCGTTTTCTTCCAGCGCCACAAAATCCAGATAATCTGGCCCTTGGGCGATATATTCCTTAAATTCGGTCGTGCGGCGCGAATAGTGGCGGATGAGGTCTTCAATGTCGCGCACGCCGTCGCGCACCTCTTCATCCATGACCGTTTCCATAGACAGTTGCCGCTCGGTGATGTCGAGCGCTTGCGCGCTGGCGTAATACTCCGCGATGAGCGTTGAAAGCGCCGTGGAACTCACGAAGGGGTCGGTATGCCCGTAATACACCGAGGTGCGGTCGGTGTCGATGCCATACGCGCGCCAGCCTTCGGGGTTGTTCAGCACTTCGAGCAGGTGCGTCCAGCCGATTTGTTCATCGGGGTTGGCGCGTTGCAGGGCTTCCAGGCGACTTTCCCAGATGGCCATCACCACCGGCGCGTTGGCCGTAGCGGGCGAATTGGCCAGGTCGAAAATCTCGCGCCCGGCCAGGTGATTGGCCAGGGCCAACCAGTGACTCACCGACGGCCCAAAGATAGTAGGCCGCGCGACGTTCTCGTTATTCGGCGCGATGAAAGCATTCACGATAGCCTGCATGATCACGCCGGAGGAGCCCGGCTCGCCCGTCACGACGATGGGCTGCTCGTCCTCGGCCAGGGGTTGCCCAGTGACGGGGTTGCGCCCTTCTAAGTAGGCTTCGTTAAAGTCGCGGATCACATCCGGCATATACAAGTCGGATTCTGGCGCGTAAATAATGCTGATCTCGACGGCGTTATCGGGCACCGTCGGCGCGGTGGGCTCTACCTCGACCGCCACAGCATCCCCTGGCGTGTTCGTTTCGGTCTCGCAGGCGACCACCACCAACGCCAGAAGCGCCAACACCAATACGCGGCTTATTCTATATACGGTTTGCATCACGCATGTCCTCCGTTATGTCATCCATACCATACTTAACTTATGATTCGTTTTCAAACCAGCGTAGCAAGCTCAGGATAGCTTGGCGGCTGGGCGGCGAATAGTCATCTTCGGGCAACGTCGTCCGAATTTGAGCGGCAGCGGCGCTAAACGGCGCATAACTCAGCAAATCGACGCCATTGGTGGGGCGAAACCCGGCCTGGCCCAGATCATTTTTGGGGCCATCCCCCAGTAAATAGGCCGCGAAGTCCTCAGCGGCGGCGCGTGCACCCGGTTGGGCGTTATCCCCAGCCCACACGGCGAAGGGGAAGTCCAGGTGTACGCCGTAGGTGGGGTAAAACATGGCCACAGGTTCGGCGCGGGTCAGTTCTTCGACGGTGGTCAGCCATTGGGCTTCGGGCAAGAGCGCGATTTCAATTTGCGAAGTGCCTGTGGTGGCCATAATCGTAGCCGGGTTGGGGTTGTTGAAGTCGGTCACGGCACGGATGATGGGCATCAGCCACTCGCGAAAATCGCTATCGGTGGCGGCATCATCGCCAGGGTCGCGGGTTGCGGCGTAGTCGTTCAAGAGTGTTAGCAAGGCCGCCAGGCCACTTTCCAAGCGATTCGGGTTCGAAAAGGCGAGTTTGATGAAGCGCCATTGCGGCGCACCGCCCAGGTCGCTCCACAGTTCCGCCGCTGCGGCTTGTTGCACGGTTTGGGATGAAAACTCGTCATACGATCTTACGATAACATCTGTGCGGCTCTCGTAGCCCCCCCAAATCATGGGGGTTTGGGCCAGGCTGGGCTGCACGATGTCAAATTCGAGATTAAAATCATTGGCGAAGGCCAGCGCATACCCCGCTTCAGGAATCCAGGCATCCGGGTGGCGCTGGGCCGACCAAACACCCGCGCCCGTCGTCCAGACATCCAGGCTATCTTGCTCGGTGATCTGCACGCGCACGGGGCGATTCTCCACAATGGGGTTGCTGGCGTTGTAGGCGCGCGCCGCCTCGTCGGCCCAATCCGCCAGCAGCGGATTCACGGCGACTTCTAGCGTCAACGGCGGGCCGAGGGGGTCTTCGGCGGGGTCTTGGGTATTGCCGGAGGCCGTTTCGGGCTCATCGTCTGTCAGACTGCCGAGGGCCTGCACGGCGAAGCCCGCCCCCGCGATGAGAATAGCTAAACCGATAATCGCAAAAAACACGAGTTGGTTACGTTTCATAACTGGTGGCGTGTCCCTTTATTTTCGCCCATGGTATTATAGCACGCCGAATTTCGCCAAGGAGAGCCCATTCTATGACCGACCGTCGCTATTTTCTTGATCCGTACGTGCGCGAATTTAGCGCACAAATCCACGAACAAACCCGCGCGGGCGAGCGGCCCGCCGTGGTGCTAGACCATACATATTTTTACCCGACCGGGGGCGGCCAACCGCATGACCTCGGCACCTTGGGCGGCCTCGCGGTGGTGGAGGTGCTGACCCGCGAAGACGACGATGCTGTGTTGCACATCCTGGCCGCCGATAGCCCCCTCCTCACTGCGGACGAGGTGCACGGTAGCCTCGACTGGAAGCGCCGTTTTGACCATATGCAGCAACACACCGGCCAGCATATCCTCAGCCGCGCGTTTGAAATCCACGCGGATGCCGCGACGGTGGGCTTTCATCTGAGCGAGAACAGCGTGACGATTGACCTCGACGCGCCGGAAATCTCCCCGGCAGACTTAAACGCCGTTGAAGAAATTGCGAATGATGTCGTCATGCGCGATGCGCCCTTGCGGGCCTGGTTTCCGGCTGAGGATGAATTAGCCGAATTGCCCCTGCGCAAAATCTCGGAGAACGTGACCGGGGCGGTGCGCGTCGTCAGCATTGGGGACTTTGACGTGTGCGCCTGTGGCGGAACGCACGTCGCGCGCGCGGGCGAGGTCGGCCAGATCAAAATTCTGCGGGCTGACCGCCAGAAAAACACGATGCGCATTACCTTCGCGTGTGGCTGGCGCGCTCTGGCCGATTATCGCCACAAAAATGATCTGCTGCTGCGCATGGCCGCCCAGCTTTCCGCCGGATATGCCGATTTGCCCGATTTGCTGGATAAACTGACCGAGGAAAACAAAGCGGCGGCCAAGCAGATCAAAACCCTACACGGGCAAGTCCTGCGCTACGAGGCGGACGAGATATGGCGCGAGGCCGCGCACAACGCCCCAGACGACGACCCGCTCATCATCGCGGCGCTATGGCCGCAGCGCGAACCCGCCGAACTCGGCAGCCTGGCCGCGCATCTGGGCAACCATCCGCGCACGGTGGCGCTGTTGGGCCGCCCTGGCGAGAAAGCGCATCTGGTCTTCGCCAGTTCGCCGGATTTAGATTACGACGTGGTGCCCGTGCTGAAAGCCTGCCTAGAAACGCTCGGCACGGCGCGCGGGGGCGGGCGCCCGACATTGGCCCAAGGGGGCGGCTTCTCGGCTAGCGCGCCTCAAATGCAAAGCGTGCTGGATTACGCCGTGGCGCGCATCCGGCGCGGGGATTAGCGAACTAACTTGCGCGCAAAGCGGGCCTGCGATGCGTCATCCCAGGCGGCGACCTCGGCGGTGGGCAGCCAACGCAGGTCGCTTTCCGGGTTGGTGACTGCATCCGGCGTCGCGCGGAACCAGTAGCGCACGTCGTAATGCGGGTGCGCGGGAAAATCCCCCCGCGCGGGGATGATATGCACATCCAAGTCGAAGGGCGTCGCGCCTTGGCGGCGCAAATCCTGCGCGGCGATGCCGGTTTCCTCGCTGGCTTCGCGCAAGGCGGCGGCGGGTAAATCCGCGTCGGTGGGCTCGCAATGGCCGCCGGGTTGCACCCACACCCCCAGCTTAACATGCCAGATCAGCGCCAAGTGCGTGTCGTCCGCGTTGGTCACCACGGCGGAGGCGGTAAAATGCCCGGTGCGCGTATCGCGCGAAAAGGGCGCTGCTTCAGCGCGCAAAAAGCGCAGCATGGCCGCGCGATGCGCGGCTTCTTGCGGGTCGGCGGGCGTATAGGCCGCTAATTCAGCTTCGAGGAGGGTCTTGTAGTGCACATCAAGCATGGTTTCGGCTCCTGGATAATTTCATAATGACCTAGCCCGGTGCCGAACAGGTCGCCGGATACGCCCCCGACGGGTGGGTAAGTTCGGTGGCGATCACGGGGATGAACAGCACAATCACCAGGCAATAAACCGCTTGCAAGGCCAAACCGCGCCCCACCGCGCGCCAGGCATCCAGGGCCAGCGCCGCGCCGATGACGCTAAAGGGGAAGAAAAATTGCCAAACACGCCCGGTTTCGCCGCGCGCGGTGCCCGAAATCGTCAAGATGAGTAACGTTACGACCAACGCGGCCATGAGCAGCGCGCCCGGCGAGCGTGGCCCCCGCTCGCGTAGAGCGCCCAGCAGGGGATACAAACTCAGTAGCAGGATGGGCAAGCCCAAAAACAGCACATAATCCCATAGATGCAAAACCAGCCAGGGCCAGTAGGGCCGGTCGAGTTGTAAATGCTGGTGCATGGCCACATCCAAAATGACCCAAAATGGCGCGCCGTCATACAGCGCCCACAGTCCCCAGACGAGCGCCAGCCCCAGCCCAAACGCTGCGCCCATGCGCACCGACCACCAGGGCCTAACCTCGGGGCGGGCCAAAAACACATGGTAGCCAAGCGCCAGCCAGCCACAGAACATGGCCAGCGGCACCAGCGAAATATTCAAAAATAGGCCGATGCCGAACACCGCGCCCGCGCTGGCCGCCCAGGCGAAACGCCCGCTAGACAATCCGCGCCACAAGAGCGCCACGCAGAACACCGCCAACGCCGGGAAGACAGTATTCGGCACCGGGGTAAAAACGGCGATACCAGGGACCAAGGGCCACAGCAACACGGCAACCCGCGCGACCGAGGCGCCGCCAATTTGCCACGCCAGCCAGAATAGCGGAAACACCGCCAAGGCCGCCCACACTGGCGAGAGTATCCCCAGCCATGCCCCCGCAATTTGAGCGTCCGACTGGCTGGCAATCTCTAAATTATGACATTGCAACGACCGCAACGGCTCGGCCAGCGGATCGGCCAGGCCGGGCGCCTGGGCCAAGCCTTGTTGGGCCAGGTAATAGGCCAAAGGCAAACCGGGTGGTGCCAGGGCGGCATGCATCGATAAGCCGTCCTCGGCAAAGCGGCGCTGTTCGTCCGGCCAAGCGTGTAATGCGGTCTGTATGGTGGCGGAAGTATAGCCCGTCGCGATAAGTTGCGGCCCGGTCGCGCTGCGGGATGCCGTGCGGGTATGCAGCAAAAATAGCGGATCATCCCAGCGGGTGAGAAACACCGTTGCCAATACGGCGCTGGCGATGAAAGCCCAGGCCACCACCGCCCGCGCGGAGGCTCCCCGCCGCCATAGATAGCCGCTGACCAGCACAAACAGCCCCAGGGCCAAGGCACTCGGCAGCCAATCGGCAAGCTCGGACGGGATCGCGTAGCCCCAACGCCACCCATAATCGCCGCGCAGGCTCGGCCAGGCATCTAATGCCAGCATCCCCGACACCCCCAGGCTAATGACCCCCATCCCGATGATGTTGCGGCGTGATGCTATCAATGGTATGCATCCCATTTCAGCTATTTTTCGGGGGTTATTCTACAGGATTTACCCGAAATATGCTGCATTTCGGTCTATCCCAGGGCTGACGCCAAACTTGCCCCTGTGAGCCAGGATGCTATAATCGCGCTAACGATTGTCTGAAGAGAAACCAGCATTAACTATGCATCAGGGATTTATTGGCGAAGAAATTAACGGCTACCGACTTTTGGAGCGCCTGAGCGAAAGCGGCATGTCTGACGTATACCTGGCAGAGTCGGCCTCGCGGGCGGGCTCGCGTAAGCGCTTCGCGTTTAAGATCGTCCACAATAAAGAAGACAGTGACCCGCATTTTGTGCAGCGATTTATGCGCGAAATGCGCATTCTGGAAGAGATTCAACACCCGCATATTCTGCCATTGTTGGATTGGGGCATTTCGCCAGGCGAACTGCCGTATACGGTCACAGAATATATCGAAGATTTGCGCGCCCTGAGTGATCTGATGGCCGAGCGACCGCTGACGCTCCAAGCCGCCTGGCAAATATTAGCGCCCGTCTTCGATGTGCTCGCCCATCTGCACGCCGATAACATCTTGCATCGCGATCTGCGCCCCGAGAAAATCTATGTCTTGCCCACGCAGGATGGCTATCATGGCTATATGGGCAACTTGGGCATGTCCAAACAACTGGGGGTGGATACGACCGTTACCGATTGGAGCATTACGCTTTCGGCGCCGGGGTATGTGCCGCCGGAGCATTCGCGTGGCGAGCCTTACGACACCCGCTCGGATATTTATCTGGCGGCTATCGTGACCTACCACGTCATGCTCGGCGAACATCCTTTTGACTTAAATCAATCCGCCATTCGCATCATCATGGCCCACGACCGCGAAGACATCCCCCCGCCAACCCTCAAAAAACCGGACTTCCCGCCCGCGTTGGAAAGCGTTATCATGCGCAGCCTGGCCAAACGCCAGGACGACCGCCACCCCACCATTCAGGACTTCGCAGCGGAGGTGTCGGCAGTGCTGGCGCGCTTGCCAGCCGACCAAACGACGCGCCATTATTGGCTTCAGGAGTAACCATGTCTCAAGATTTTCGCGCGCCCTTGCGCGACTACATCACCGCCGAACTTATGCGCGACCCCGGCTATCCCCTGGGCGATGACGAGCCCATCATCACCGCCGGGCTTATCGACTCGCTCAGCCTAGCCCAACTGGCCATCTTCATTGAAGAACAATTCGGTATTGTCATCCCCGACCCCGACCTGACCGTGGACAATATGAACACGCTCGATCAGATTGTGGCGCGCGTCCAGCAAGGCTAACGTATGACCCTCTTGCGCGCCCTAGACGCGCCCGATGCGTCCCCGGCTTTTATTTACGTGTCCGCTGATGGCTCTTCGCAACGGATCAGCCGCGCGGATTTTCACACCGGAGCGGGGGCCTGGGCCGCGCGCCTGGCGGAACTCCCCCCCGGCGCGGTCATTATCCTGGCGGGGTTACCCATCCCGCAGACGATGTTGGCCTTTTGGGGCGCGCTGTGGCGCGGCGTCGTCCCGGCGATTTTGCCGCCCCTGACCGAAAAGCTCGACCCCGCGATTTACTGGGAGCGCCTCGGCGCGTTGATCGACCATAGCGGCGCGCGGGCGGTGCTCACCGGGGCGGACTTCGCGCCGGATTTACGCGCCCGTTCGCCCGTGCCCGTGCTGGTGCCCGACGACACGCCCCCTGGAGCGCCCCCGCCCATACACACCCCCGCGCCAGATGATATTGCGTTCTTGCAACATTCTTCCGGTACGACTGGCTTGCAAAAGGGTGTCGCGCTAGCGCAT
>DAOTVD010000042.1:0-10699 GCA_034437075.1 Anaerolineae bacterium | reverse complement strand
AATGCCAGGAGAAACCTAATGCCGGATATGCTCGAAACCTTACAGACGATCATTGCCGACCGCCAGGCCAATCCTCAACCCGGCTCGTATACCAATAAATTGCTGGACAAAGGGCGCGAACACATCGCCCAGAAAGTCGGCGAAGAGGGGGTTGAAGTTGTGATTGCGGGCTTGTTGCAAGATGACGAAGCCCTTTTAGGCGAGTTTGCCGATTTGATGTATCACCTGTCGGTATTGTTGACCATACGCGGCCTGACCTGGGAGCAAGTCAACCAGACTCTAGCCGAGCGTCACGCCCCATGACCCATGACTTGCCCCAGTTTAGGAAGGTTCCGCCCGAATACGCGCGCGAGATTGCCGAAGCGGCCCTGACGCGCCCTGGTGAAGACATAACCCGTTTGCAGGCTTTGCTACCGTATGAGGATGGCCATTTTCGCGCGCTGTTCCGTGCGAATTATTTCGGGGAGACAGCCCCCAGCAAAAGCCAGTGGAACAGCCTAAAAAAACGCTTCAAGCGTCATCATCCTGGTGTTTTCGTGTTCAAAGAAACCGGGGAAACCGACGCCGATGGCGAACGCCTACTGTATATTGATTTCGGTTTTTTCGCCCAATAGCGCGCTATATCCCCAAGGCCCATTTTAGCCCGGCGTTGACATCCGGCGCGACGTGGTCGGCTACTGTGCCGAGCGACGCCACGTTTTCGGGATGTTCGGCAATGCCGACGGCGCTACATACAATGTCATGTTCTAATTCAACCCGCAGCGCCGCAACGGTAGCTTGTACGCCACGGATGCTGGCGGTTGAGTCCTCACAGACAATAATCCGCCAGGGGGCATTCAACCATTCTGCGGGGATGGCTTGCAAACCCAGCGCCATATCAATTGCCGCTTGCTCATCATCGGGCGCCAGAGCGCGCATCACGGCCAGGCGACTGTGCATCAGAGCCGGCTTAACGAAAGCATCTGTAGCCGTTTGCTGCTCGGCAGCGAGCCAGGCCATATGTCCATAGGCCACAAGCGGCACGCTGTGCAGGCCCAGCAAGCGCTGACCGATTTCGGCCTCGGGCGGGTATCCGGTGACATCTGGCGCAAAGTGCGGTGGCAGGCTAGGCCGTGCGGTGTAGATAACTGGGTGAGTATCCGCCCTGGAAATTAATTCATCGCGCCAGGCGACCGACAAAACGGCTTGGTCGTGGCTTTGCAACAATGATGGCGTCTGCACAATGGCAGGCTGGCTATAGGTTTGCTGAAATTGTTCAGCGCCTAACACAAAACATTGAAACAAGCGCGTGAGCCAGGCCTCGGGCGCATGGGTTGTCGCCAGTAAGTCGGTATAGAGGGCGGTGGCCGGAAAACGTCGCCCCAGGGCAATTTGCGCAGCGCTGGGTTGCTCTGGGGTGGGGGGCGGGCAACTGCGCGCAAAATCGCGCCAGTCGGGGCGTTGCAACGTTACGCCCGCTTCAGCAATAGCAGCCACCGTGTCGTGAACCGTTTCGGCATGCAAAAGGGGAACTTGTTCGAACAGGGATGCGGCCATTAACGCAATAGAATCCCATTCGAAGATAATGCTTTGGGCTTCAAAAGCCAGCATTTCGTCGTCCGTGGGCGGCAGTAAATCCGGTTGGCTCATTTTTTCTGCCAAAGCTCGGAGCGTCGCGCGGGTGGCCTCGCGATAGCCATATGCCGCGATTAAGACGCCATCCATATCAAGCAGGACAATATGTTTCATAGTTTGCTGATCCCCCATGCACGATTTTAGGATTTGCACTACAATAGTATGGCAGCAATTATAGCGAAAGTTGATCGATTACAATGCAGGTTTCGCCTGTACCTATTGCCTTAATCCATTCTGCTTGGCAGAATGCACAATCCTACAGCCAGTATGCTCTCCAGCGGCCCGACGATATACAGCTTGTCGCCTTGGCGATGGCCCCTGGTATGTCGCGCACAGTGCTTGCAGAACGGCACGCGATACCCCCCAAACGCCAATTTGACGATTGGCAAGCTTTTCTTGATACACCCCCGCTGGCCGAAATTGTCATGATCGGCCCAGAGACGCCTCAGAAATTTGAGGTGATTATGCATTGTCTGCAAAGTGGCTATCATGTGCTGTTGGAAAGCCCCTTGCATTTATCGATTGCCGAAACCCAACATCTTATCTATCTTGCGCAAGAAGTACGACAAACTATATTTATTGATCAATGGTTAATGTATACGGCCTTTTATCGGAGTGTGCGCGACTTGCTGCACAGCGGGCGTTTGGGCCGTATTTTGCATGTGCATCACGAACATCACCTGACCCCCTGGCAGACTAGCCATCGGTTTATACGAGCCCCATACCAACCCAAGCACAAAGCCGACATCCTGCTGCATGATGGCGTCAACGACTTGGCGCTATTGCTGTGGTTGCTTCAGGGTTCACCAGCCCATATTAGCGCCGTGGGCACAGATCGTGCGTTTGCGGTGGATGACGCACCGCGCGGGGATGTGCCCGAGCGCTGCACGGACGATTGCCCGATTGAGTCCGAATGTGCGTTTTCAACCCTGGGTATTTATCTTGAGCGCCGTTTACCGACCGTGCCGGATGCAGGCTGGCCCCATACCGATTTACTCGCCCCCAACCTCGTGGATACTCCCCCGAATATTGTCACCATCTTGGAAAGCGCCCTTTGGGGTAAATGTGTGTATCATCAGGCACGCCTGCTGACAACGCACACCACGGTAAATGCAGCCTTGGATAGTGGCGCCCAACTGAGCTTATTGTTGGATGGCCATGCCGAACAAAATAGACGTTTTACTCGCGTGGTCGGCGAATATGGCACTTTACGCGCCGAATTTAATGGGCCGCATTCGCAGATTATTTTTCTGAACCATGCGACAGGGCAAGAAAACGCAATCAATATGCGGCTGGCACCCGCATCAGAAGCCCATATCAGCGGCTTATTAGGCTATATTATCAAGGCCGTATCCGCTGGGCCAAGCCCAAGCGCACTCATGCATCAAGATATGATGGCCTATTGGGTTGGGCAAGCCGCCGTTCAAGCTAGCGAAGCGCATCATGTGGTCGATTTTGATGCCTTCCTAGCGCGCGAACTCTGAACCGTTGACGTTCCCCCAACGTATATAAATTGAGAAACAAAAAGGTTACGAATTTGCGATGAATTTGCCGAAACAACCATTTGTGGGCGACCGCTATCAGCTTCAGAATTTATTGGGCAAAGGGGGGATGGGCGATGTCTATCGCGCGTACGACCAACAAGCGCAACAAAGCGTCGCGATTAAAGCCCTGAAACCGGAAATTGTCGAAGATGCGCCCGACCTGGTGGAACGGTTTACGCGCGAGGGCCAGGCTTTGCGCCAACTTCACCACCCCAACATCGTCGGGATTCTGGACTATGTAAACCAGGATAACCAACATTATCTGGTGATGGAGTATATACCGGGCGGTTCATTACGCGACCGTCTCCAGCAGCATGGCGCGCTGCCCCTGGGCGATGTTTTAGAGATCACGCTCGATCTGGCCGATGCGTTGACCCGCACGCACCGCATGGGCATTGTCCACCGTGATATTAAACCGGATAACGTCATGCTAGCCGAAGATGGTACCCCGCGCTTAACTGATTTTGGCGTGGCATCCATCGCGGGGCGCACGCGCGTCACGGAAACCGGGGCCTTAGTGGGCACCTTCGCTTATCTTAGCCCCGAAGCATGCCGAGGTGAACACATCGATGAACGTACTGATATTTGGTCATTTGGGGTGATGCTCTACGAATTACTCGCGGGCTATAACCCTTTCCGCAAAGATATGGCCGCCGCGACCATTACGGCCATCTTGAATGACCCCTTGCCGCCATTGCCTGAGACACGCCCCGAAATCCCCGAGCAATTGAGCGCGCTCATTTTTCAGATGGCCGAAAAAGATATCAGCGCCCGTATCAACAGCGTGCGCTTAGTAGGCGCTCAGGTTGAAGCAATTATTCGCGACCTAGAAACACCCGTGCGGGCGTCGCTGGGGAGTGTAGCGGAAAAAGTGCAGGCTGGTCCATCATCGCGCTTTGCGACCCCGCCAGAGTCGAAAGCCGAAGTCGTAAGGCCAGCTGCCCAGGTACTCGCTGAACAAAACACAGTGGATGGTAGCATCGTTACGGAGCCATACACCGCCACGGCCAGAGAAACGCAGGCGCCATTGTATCGGGGCAATCCGAATTCGTGGCTATATGTCCATGAAGACGAAAAAGGTAACACCGAAGTGCATGTCGGGCGCTTTATTCATGTGGTTGAGACCGCGGGCGGCGATAAGGATATTCATTTTGGTTTTGTTTCGGCCCAAGACAACCAACAACGTGAGCCCCTCATGTTTGGGCTGAAAGGGCCGCCAATTGTGGTGGGTATTGTATTGCTGCTGTTGCTGGGGATGTGCTTAACGAGTTGTTTCGCATTGGGCCTATTGCTGACCTGATGAAGTAGGGCCAAGGTAAGGTTTGCCCTTCTCAGCAATTCTTGGCTATGGCTCAGATCAAGCTTATTGAGGAGTATATAGAATGCTGAGGTGGATATTGGCTGCAATGGCCATGGCGCTGATGTTAGCAGCCTGTGGCAGCGAAGACGCAATCTATAGCAATGATGAGATCAACACCGGAGATGTACTGGCGCGGTTCGAATTTGAAGAGGCGCAAACCGCGTTCGAGACGGGCGATTTCCCCGAAGAGAATGCACGGTTGTATGTCGAAAATGGCGTGCTTAATCTAGAGCAATCCGGGGAGAGTAGCCGCTACATCTGGGGGCAGGGCGGCGAAATAGCCCAGAATGTTGACATTCGCGTCGATGCGACCTCGCAAGCGGCTTATGATAACAATCTATATGGCGTGATGTGCCGGGTGAATTCGGATGGCGAAGGCTATGCTTTTCTGGTCAGTAACGATGGATTTGGGGCAATTGCCCGCGCCGACCTAGGCCGCCGCTTGAGCTTGTCTTTTATCGTGCCCTGGGTACAACATGACGCTATTCATGAGGGCCAAGCGTCGAACACGCTTCGGGCAGTCTGTATTGATGATTATCTGGCGTTGTATGTTAACGATACCTTTATTGCGGATGTCCGCGATGATGAAGTACAGGCCCCCGGTGAGGTTGGCGTGCTTGGTGGATTCTTTGTGGAAGGCGTATCCGAGAGCGGCGAAGTCGTTGTCCAGTTTGATAATTTGACGATGATGGCCGCCGATTTGTCCGAGTAAAAGGTTTGACAATACCCCCCAGATTAGGACATTACCACTGACGCTACTCATTTTCCCCGCAGAAAAAAAAAGAGCCTCACCCGAGGCTCTTTTATGCGGAGCTTATTGGCTGCGCTTACTCGCTGATCGCGTTCACCTCCAGGGTGAAATCACCACTGGCATTCAGGCGATCAAAGATCGATATGCGATAGGCCGTATTAGCATCGAGCGGCGATTCTAAGGTGCCAACCCCGCGCGCGACCAATGCACCATCTGCGGCGTAAATTTCCACAACTGGCACGCGCAATCCATCGACAGTCAAGCGATACACGCCAGGCTCAGAAACTTCTAGGCCATAGTTCGCTTGCTGGCCGGGCAGAAGCAACTCACCCCGGGCGCTTTCCCCAAGCTGGATGTTTCCGCCGTCCAGATCGGGCACCTCCGTCACGGATGATGCAGCAACGGTCAATTCATAAGGGCCACCGGAGGCTAGGTCAAAACTGCTGACCTGAATGCGGACTGCCTGCCCGCCTTCCAGGGGCAAAGCTGCAATTTGGGCATCAAAACGACCGGCGCTATCGTCATCTTCGGCCAGTACATTTCCATTTTCATCAACGACGGTCACATAGGGATCGTAGCGCCCATCGGGGTCTTCGCTATTGACTGTGAATTGATATTCGCCCGAGAGCACCGGCTGAAAGCGCCATTCTAGTATCGTATTTTCCTCAACTAGCCCGCTAACCGGCACTCCAATGGCAACTTCGCCCAGGGTTACCAGATTGGGCTCAGTGAGCGTGGCACTTACGGATACCGCCACTTGGGCCGCGCCGCCTGCCTCACTAGAAAAAATCAACATATAATCGCCCGTTTCGGGGATTTCCAAGTTTTCACCGAACGTCACGGGCACTTCCACAACGCCAGGCATCAGAATACTGGCGGTCAGGTCATTGGTAGGGGCTGCGGGCGTTTCCAGAAGTAAGCTATCCCCGGCCACGGCGATAAAGCTATACGTCTGGGTGCTCGTGGCGGGTAAGTTAAGGTCGAGTGTCGTTATGGGCGCGGGCAAGGGCTCGGCTACCTCGCCCGAGGGTGCTAGGAATACGGTGCCCCGTGCCAACGCCAGGCGATATTCACCCGAGGACGCCGCCGCAAAGCTGCGGATAGCGATGGTGTAAGTGCCTTCTGTAGGGAGTTCTAGCCCCACTAGCAGGGGATTCAAACGCCAGCCGCCATCATCGTCCGTGGCCACAAATTCGCCATTCGGCCCGGTGATTTCCATCACCAAATCGAGCGGGCCGACCCATTCCAGGCTAGAGGCCATCACGGAAATGACATCGCCAGCCTGCGCGTTGAATACAAACTGATCGACTTCATCCGGCGAAGCCAACACGCCGCCTACTGTTTCGCCCGGCACAATCACCTGGGCCTCGGTGGCGGGTGGATCATCGGGTTCTGCGATGGCCACGCCCTCTAGGGTCAGGGTATATGTTCCACTGTCCGAGGGGCTAAAGGCGCTGACGAGGATCGTGTATGCTCCTGCTTGGTTAAGGGGGATGTCGGCCAGCAAGGGATTGAGGCCCTCACCACTATCATCATCGCTAGCGATGAGCGTATTGTCTGGCGCGTATAGTTCCAAGATGCCATCGAACGCTGCATCTAAGGTCACGGTTGCAATATCCCCAGGGCGCGCATCAAACAGAAAGCGAGCGTCTTGCCCGGCGGTCAATTCGTCACTAACGCTGTCCCCAAAGCTGACCGCCTGAGGAAGCATCTGCTCGTCGTCTGGTGTGGTTGGGGTGGTGGTGGTGGCCGGGTTGGGGCCGATTTCCAGCGTGTAGCTGCCGCCAGCTTGCTCATCAAAGCCGGAAAGCACCAGCGTATAAAGCCCGGTCGTTGGCAGCGTGATGTTTTCAATGATCGTTTGGCGGTTGCCACCCGAGTCATCATCAAACACGATGAACTCGCCTGTCGGGCCGGATACTTCCAATACCGCATCAAAATCACTCTGAACGCTGGCCGTCAGGACATCGCCCATTTGTGCATCTAGCGTAAAGCGCAGGCTTTGGCCAGGTTCGAGAATCCCCGACGTGGCTTCAGCAAAACCGATGGGGATTACGTTGGCGGTTGGGGCATCGTCGGGGGTGGTCGGCTCGCCAGTGCCCGTGCGCGTTAGGCTAAGCGTAAAACTGCCTTCACCCAGCGATGCAAACGACGATACGCGGATAATGTACTCGCCTGTTTCCGGCAGGGTGACCGCTTCGATCCAAGGATTCAGGCCAACCCCACTATCATCATCAAACGCTAATATGGTGTCATCTGGGGCGACGAGTTCCAAAACGCCGTCGAATTCCGCCGCGAGATCAATCGTAATGATGTCGCCGCTTGTGCCCTGAAACATGTAATCGCGCGCTTGGCTGGCTGTCAGGTCGTCTTGTATAGATTCACCATACGCGATGGGTGTCGGTTGCAGAAGTGGGGCCGCCAGAATGGTCCCCGTCACGAACATGAGCGCCAAAATAAACGGGCTCACGATAGATGATTTCAGCATGTGTTTGTCATCCTCTCCATTTCGCACATTATCGCACAATATAATTCATGATGACATCACCCCCGCTGCCATCATATCCACTCACTTGCACGGTATAAACGCCCGTGCTAAGGAGGGTGAGGCGCGTGCGTGGGTCTAGCGAGCCAGCGACATCATCCACATCTACTATGATACTACCGACTGGGTCGATGACACGCAAAACAGAATCGAATTCCTCGTGCCCTTCCAGGACGATATTCAGCGTTTGCCCCGTGTCGCCCGCAACCTGCATGGTGAAGGTCTCATCCGGCAAAATCGTGATGTCGAGCCGTCCGGTCGGCGGGGATAGCGTCGGCGCGTTGGTGGGCGGTGGCGCGGTCGGCGGATCGGTGGCGCGCTGCCACCACAGCCGGTAAGCCCCCACCGTGGCGTTATTCTGCGCCGCGATGCGAATTTCGTAGGTCCCGGCTCCGGTTGTGCTGATGTCGCGCAGAAAGGCGTTATTATTCGCGCCGCTGTCATCATCAAAGGCCAGGCTTTCGCCATCCGGCGCGATGACTTCGTCCATAACGTCCAGAGCGCTTTCGGGGTCAAGCACTTCCACAGATACCGAAATCCGTTCACCGCCGTCCAATTCCACCGTCCATATCTCGCGGGCGCCCAGGGTTTCGATTTGCTGGTCGTTTGGTTCATTTTCGAGCGCTGGGCCGCGTTGCACATCGCGCAACGTGAGCGGCGCATCGCCTAACGTCAGTAAATAGGCACCCAAGCCAGTTTCGTCTGCACTAGAAACGAACACGGTATATACGCCTGTAGAGGGTAAAACGACATTCGTCAGGGCCGCATCGCGTGCGGTGGGCAAAAAGTTATCATTTTCGGCGATAATCGCGCCATCGGGGCCTTGCAAGCGCAAGCGCGGATTCAAATCACCGGGATTTTCAGGCGATAGATTAGCCGCCAGGGTGATCGTATCTTCGGCCAAGCCGAGGAAGGTATAGCGATGGGTTTCGCCTGCTTGCACAATATCCCCGCCGACGGTTTGGTTAAGTTCCAAGCGCCCCAGCGGCGTCACCCCATTGGCCGGAACATCATTGCTAGGGTTCGAAGTCGTCTCTTGAGGATTTTCCCCGATGTTATCCCGCGTGCTCTCGGGTGGCGGGTCATCCTCAGGGGTGTTGGTGGGGATGGTCGGGGCAAGTGTCGGCGGTGCTGTTGGGGCATCGCTAGTGAGTGAGGGCGTTAGGGTCGGCGGGATCACAATCGGCGCGGATGTGGGGAGTAAGCCGCGCGTTGCGCTAGGGCTGGGGGGTATAGCAGTAGGCGTCGGGGTGATGGTCGCTGTTCCGGTAGGGGGTGGTGTGTCACTTGCGGGCAGAGGGGTTGCGGTGTCGGCGAGGCGCGCTTGGGTAGGCACTTCTATCGTCACGGTGTCGGTATCGTCACAAGCGGCCAACAAGAATAGGCTTAGGCCGCACAGCCAAAGTAACCGCTTCATCATGGCACATCCTCTGGCGCAGGCACTGCACACGCTGGCAGGTCGGCAGGGTCTAGGGGCCATTCGGCGCTGTAAAAGGCCAGATAATCATCAAGATGGGCTGACCAATAGGCATTGTTATGCTGCCCGACTGGGTTGAGTTGGAACGTATGCACGATGCCGTTTTGGGTTAGGCGTTCGTGTTGCAAATCAATATTCAGTTGTGCGTAATCGTTCTGGCCACGATCCATCCAAACCCGCAAGGCGGGGGATGGCGGTGTCGCGAGCGCCAAAGCGAGCGGATTATGGCTGGCCGGCGCATGATACAAATCGAAAAATGGGCTATGGCCTCCCAGTGCGCTGAATAACTCGGGATGCCGGAAGGCCACGAGAAAGGCCCAAAACCCCCCGCGCGAGATGCCGCCAATACCGCGCCCGGTGCGCTCAGCTTGTAGGCAATGGTTGCCCTCAATGAATGGCATGAATTCATCCACCAATACATATTCGTAGGAGCCGCCTTCGCGAAAAGTGTTGGTGTTCGCGAGTTGGCCGCCAAAGGGCAGCGCTAGGGCCATGTAGGGCAAGCGGCCTAGCGCGACGCCGCGCGTTAGCGCTTCATCCGCGCCGAGTTGTTGCCAATGTTCATCGCTGGAATTCGACCCATGCATCAGAAGCGCGTAGGGCCATTGGCGTCCGATTTCGGCATGGCAAGGCGGCAGAAGTATCCGATAGCGCAGTGTGCCGCCGATGATGTCACTGGGCATCTGCCCCACTAGCACATCACCGCGCGGCGTGCTGCAATTCTGGGGATACATACTGGGGGCCACCGTCAATTGATAGGAGCCGCCCTCCCAAGCATAGACATTGCGCACGGTCACGTTATACAGCCCATCTTGTGGCAGTGTCAGATCGAGCAAGAGCGCATCGGCCCAGACCCCGCTATCATCATCTTCCGCGATGAGCGTACCATCTGGCCCAGTGACCGTGAGCGCGGGGTCGAGTAACGTGTCGGGATTCGGCGGATAGCGCTCTGCCGAAATATGTACACGTTCCCCCGCCTGTGCAGAGAACGCCCAGCTTTGCGCTTCATCCCCCGCCAATTCGCCGACGACAGGTTCACCGAGCGCCAGCGTTCCAGCTATAGATGGGGCCTCTTGCGCAGTGGTTGCGAGGGGCAATACGACCATTATCCCCAACAAGATGACGATTTTCATTGACATGATGGCAACTCCTCAGCGGTGGTGGCCCAGGGTTGGCTATAGAAGGTCAGATATTCTTGCAAGTTCGCGCCCCAATACGCATTATCATGCCCACCCACCGGGTTGATGATATAGCTATGCGTGATGTTGCGCTCGCGCAAGGTGTTCGAAAACACGATCACGTTTTGCCCACCGCTATCATTTTGAGCATTATCCAGATGAATGCGCAAATTTTCAATGCCAGTCGCCCGTTCGGCCAGGGCCAGGGGGTTATGCGTCGCGGGGGCGTT
>DAOTVD010000041.1:0-3601 GCA_034437075.1 Anaerolineae bacterium | reverse complement strand
CGGCATCGCGCAGCCCTTGCAGCTTGTCGAGCGGCTGAGACTCATACGGGTCGGCATCCAGCCAGCCGCCTTCTTCGTAGAGTTCCGGCGCGGTTTCGGTGTAGGAGGGGAAATTGTACAGTTCGGATTCCAGCACAGCGTCGCTGTAGTTGGCCGTCAGATGCAGCATAAATTCTTTGGCGGCGTCCACGTTTTGGGCGTACTGCGGGATGAAGTAAATCGGGATGACGTGCGCGCTTACCAAACCCGTGCCGCCGGGGCCAGTCAGAGCAGGCGTAAAGCGCACATCGGCGGCGACCTCTGGCACGTCTTTCTGCGCCGTGCGGAAGGCCGAAATCGAATTCAAAATATACGAGGCTTGGCCCGCCAACAAGAGTTGGTTATTGCTGGCCGCCACCCACCCGAAGACTTCCGGCGTCATGGCCGCGTTGTACAGATCGCGCATGTATTCCAACGAGGCAATGGTTTCGGGCGAGTTGACCACAACCTGGCCGTTTTCATCCTGGATGGACGCGCCGTAAGACCACATCAGCGCGCGGGTGGCCATGTTCGAATCCAGTTCGTTGGACATACCAATGCCCAATTGCACGCCCTGCTCGGCGAAGATGCGCCCGCCGAACTCGACCAGGTCATCCCAGGTTTCGGGGCCTTCGGGCTTGCCAGCGGCATCCCATAGGCTCAGGCGATAGTTGCCGGGGTCGGGCACCCAGCCATGGCTAAAGCCATAGTAGAAATCGGTGAAAGGGTTGTAGGTGCTGCGCACGGTCAGCGGCACGGGGTCGCCAAAACGGCTGGCGGCTTCTTCGTGGACATCGCGCAAATCCAGCACACTTTGCTCAAACGCGGAGGGCGGCGAAAGGAACTCGATGAGGTCGGCACCTTCGCCCGCGTTAATCTGCGAGGCGGCGGTCGCGGGGAGGTCGCCCAGCGCGATGTGATCCACAAACACTTCCACGCCGACTTCCTCGCCCCAAGCCACAGCGAATTGGTCGAACCAGGTATCGTAACGCGGGACAAAGTGGCTCCATTGCAGGATACGCAACTGGCCAGAGAGTTGAACGGAGGGCTTAGCGAAGGCTTTCATCAAGTCATACTTGTTGAAAGACGTAAAAGCGCCGGCGGCTACGGCGGCGCTTCCTTTAAGAAATGTGCGGCGAGATAGTTTTTTGCTCATGGCGTAGTATCCTAATAAATCAACATGAACGTTTTTTCCGAAACAAGGCGGTTATAACAAGCCTGCTATCGTCTGGATACTAACGTTTCCATTTTCTTAGCAAGGCTTAATCTGCTTTTGTGCATTTTAACGAAGGCAAACGCCATCTTAACCCCGACAAAAGTCATGCAACGGCTTCTATGCTACCCAAATAGCACGAATTTCTGTTATCATGTAAAATTGAGAAACCAGGCACCGAACCAAAACTAATGCAATGCCTGGATAAACCAATGCAGACGCCGCTCAGCAATGTGGGATTTCCCAACATACAATATTGCCAATGGGCGGCATGATTATTTACCCCGTCGTGTATTTACAGACGGGGTTGTTATAGCTCAGCCGCTTAGCGCAGCCATTTATCCTCATTTTGAATATTGTTGCGGGTGCTGTCTTGTAGCCGAATGTAATCCAGCGCTTCTTCGGTGCTCAAGAAATTGGGGATGTCCATTTCGCCCAGGTTACGCTGGCGCATACTCTCTTTGACCATCTCCCACTCGCTGGGGTGGCCCACCACCAACACCTTCACGCGCTCGTCGCTTTCCGAGCCCGGCACACCGCGCGACCCGCTCAGAATCGCGGTGGCTAGGCGGCTGAATTGGGTGGATACATTTTGCACATCGTAGATAATATACGCTGTTTGCGCGATTTGCTCGGTCGCATAGGCGGCTTTTTCCATCATGGCGGGCAGGTCGCGCACCACGTCGAAACCATGCTGGGCCGTCGCGATCACGATGGGCTGGTCTTTCAGCAATTCAACACTGTAATTGTCGGAACCGTTGGCGGGATAATCCATTAGGAGCCTCCTGTAATCGTCATGTTCTGCCCTTAGCATACAGGAAGCCCACTGCACTTCGAGGGGTCTATGCACCCCTTTTGCCCTGGGTCGAAAGGGCTAGCCGCCGCGCTCAGGCCAGGCCATGTTCGCGCAGGCGATCTTCATAGGCGCACAAGACCCCATGGCCGTAATCATCAAAATGGCCTTTCACTTGCTCGGCGTTGATGATGGCCGCCGAATGGTCATAGCGCGCGTCCTCTTGCGCAAAACGGCGGGCCTTGCGGCGTTGTTCCCAGCTTTCTAGGCGATCCCCCAGCCAACCGCCCAGCAGCCATTCGGCAACCCCTTGCAGGCGCCGCGCCCAACCGCGCGGGGTGAAATCCGCCGGGGCTTGCAAGGGCACGCCCGCGTTGGGCATCAGGGCATCGGCCCAGGGGTTCGCACGGCGCATGTCGTGGTACAGCGCGCCGCCGCTAATCGGCACCATCTGCGCGAGTTCGTGCGCGATATATAAATCCTGCTGCGCTTGCGCGAGTTGCGTCTGGCTGAGCACATAATTCGGGCAAAGCTCGACGCCCCATACGCGCGCCAAGCGCACCGCCACCACCGCCAACATGCGCGTGACCCACACCCGCCCCGGCGCGGTGACGATCAAATAATCCAGATCATCATGCGCATCGCGGGCATTATGCACGGCCAGCGCGCCCGTGAGGGCCACCATCCGCACGAACGGCAAGCCCGCCAGCAAACGCCCATAGCGCACGCCTTTTTCCCATTGGGTGGCACAACCCGCCGCGCGTGACCGCCGCGCCCGCGCCGCCCCGCGCCGCACCGCGCAATAGCCCTCCGTATGGATGACCCGCGCGCGCAACCACGGTGAATCGGCCAGGGTCGTTTGCACGGCGTCTAACGTGGCGTTGTCTTCGATGAGGTAATGGTGTACTTCGGCCTGCGTCAGGGGAAAATCAAATACGTCGGCGTAGAGCAACGTTTTGAAGATAGCAGCTTCCAGCGGGGTGGGAGGGGGTTGGATGGTGGTCATGATGATCGGCTTTGATGATTACATTAACAAAAAATGGGGCGCCCAGCGGACGCCCCCGGCGGAACAAGCATGTGGTCTAGGCGGTGCGTCCCTGGCGCTTGTACTGGTTAATCAGGTCTTCCAGGGCTTGGTCATCTTGCGAGAACTCAACGCGCAAGTCGCGCAGGCGACGCCAGGTGCTCACACCCCGCCCGATAAGCATTTTGCGTTGCAGGACATAATCCTCATCGGTGAGTTTGCCCATGTCGTAGTCGAAATCTAGGTCGCGCACGGCACCAACATGTTGCTTGAGTTGTTCCTCTAGCGCGGCGAGGTCATGCGCGGCGTCGGTTTGGCCACGGGTGCGGTTCAGCCAATAGGGCATCAGGGCCAGCAACAGCGTGGCCGCGCCAACCATCAACGAGACGCTCATCAATTCACCTGTCATGAGTCTAGCGCCTCCTCAATCGCGGCGTAAAAGTCGGCTTCGCGGGGTTGGGCGAAGAAGAATTCGGTGATCTCGCCATCGCGCCCGATGATAAAGGTCTCCGGGACGCCTTCCACGCGATAAGCATCTTAAATATCCACGCCC
>DAOTVD010000040.1:0-17258 GCA_034437075.1 Anaerolineae bacterium | reverse complement strand
CAGCATATCAAACGCGGGGCTGATGTACAAATACGCATCGGTTTCGATGTCGTACAAAAAGAAAACCTCGTGGATGTTCTCGGCCATTTGGCGGAAGCGGGTTTCGCTTTCGAGCAGGGCATTTTCGGTGCGGTGGCGCTCGGTGAGGTCGATATAGGTGATGATGATGGCGCTGGGTGCCTCGTCTGTGTCGCGGATGACGCTGGCACTGACCAACAAGGTCATGGGCGTGCCATTGAGCTTATGCGTGTTGAATTCGACCTGATAATCGTCTTGGGTGCGCAGGGTCGCCTTGGCATGTTGGACGAAGTCGGCGGCGTAGGGCACCAGTTCGGCGATATGTTCGCCGATAACCGCCTGGCTACGGGCAAAGCCCCATAATTCGATGAACGCGGCGTTGGCATAGCTCACCGTGCCGTCCAGTTCTAAGAGCGCGATGGGGTTCAGCGTGGCATCTAAGGCCCATTCTTTGATGCGTAATTCGCGCTCGGTGGCCTGGTGGCGGGTGCTCAGGCGATGGCTTGTCACGGCCCGGCGCACGGCCTCCCCCAAGCGGTGTAAACGGTCTTTCAGGATGTAATCTGTGACGCCCTGGCGCATCAGGGCGACGGCGCGTTCTTCGCCCACCGAGCCGGAGACGATCAAAAACGGGATGTCGAGCCCCTGCCGGATGACCAACTCTAGCGCGGCTTCGGCATTGAATTGGGGTAGGGCATAATCCGCGATGATGACATCCCAAGCGCGAGCCGCGAGGGCGGCTTGCATCGCGCTAGCGGTTTCGACGCGCTCGTGATGGACATCAAAATGCGCTTTGCGCAATTCGCGCACGATCAGCAGCGCGTCATCCGGCGAGTCTTCCACCATCAGAACATTCAGCGGCTCGGGTGCGCGCGGCTCAGGGTGTAACATGCGTGATTCTGTTTAACTCCAACCAATATTGACTAATATGAGCGACCGCCTGCATAAAACGCTCGTAGTTCACAGGCTTCTGAACGTAACTATTCGCCCCCAGCGCGTAACTTTGCCGGATGTCGCGCCCTTCGTCGGATGAGGTCATCACGACCACGGGCATATATTGCGTGCGGGGGTCGGCGCGTAGGTGCCGCAGAACTTCTAGGCCATCCAGGCGCGGTAACTTTAAGTCTAGCAGGACTATACGGGGTAAGGGGCGTGTGTCATCCAGCAAGTAATCCAGCGCGGCGACGCCATCCCGCACCACGACGATGCTATCCGGCGGCAGATGTTTATGCAACGCGCGCAGGGCCAGCGCTTCGTCGTCCGCATTATCTTCCACTAGCAAAAGTTTGGCGCTCATCAAATCAACCTTTCGTTAGGCGAGCATCATGGCTTTTATGATGGTGCACAGTCCGTCGGGATCGTGCTATCAGCGAGTGTAAAGTAAAATTTCGCGCCTTCGCCCGGCGCACTCTCTGCCCGGATACCGCCCCCGTGGCGATGGATAATGCGCTGCACGGTCGCTAGCCCGATGCCCGTGCCGGGGAATTCTGCGTTGCTGTGCAAGCGCTGAAACGCGCCGAAGAGCTTGTCGGCATAGGCCATCTCGAAACCGACGCCATTATCCGAGACGACGAAAACGCCCGGCGCGCAGGCATAAAATCGGATGATCGCCGGGGTACGTGGGGCGGTGAATTTCACCGCATTTTCAAATAGGTTATTCAAGGCGATACGCACCAGGCCCATATCGCAATCGACCGTTAAGTTTTCCTCAATTATAAACTGAATCATGCGTGGGGACGACCGCTCTTGCCAATTTTGGGCCAGTTCCCTCGCCAGCGCGCTCAGGTCGCCGGGTTGGCGCATGAAGGCTTGGCGCGAAATGCGCGAGAGATCGAGCAGATCGTCGATGAGGTGGCCCATGCGCATGCTGGCCGCGCGGATGCGCTTCAGATAATCTTGGGCGCTGGCGTCTAGCTCCTCGGGATAATCTTCTAATAGGGCTTGGCTGAAGCCATCCAGGCTGCGCAGAGGCGCGCGTAAGTCGTGCGAGACGGAATAGGTAAAGGCTTCGAGTTCGTCGTTAATACGTTCTAGGTCGCGCGTGCGTTCGGCGACGCGGCTCTCTAGGGCGGTTTTTTCGCGTTCTAGCGCCGCGCGATAATCGGCCTGGCGCAGGGCAATGGCCATCTGATTGGCGACTTCTTGCACGATGGCTTGCTGTTCGTCGCTCAGCAGACCAGGGATGGTTAAGCCCAGGCTCAGCGTACCCATGAGCTCGCCTTGCGCCAACAGCGGCACCATGGTGTAGGCGCGGATGCCGTCGTCGTACCAGAGTTGCTCGCTGACGCTCAGGCTGTCTAGGGTGTCCATATTCGGCACGATGTGCCACTGCCCTCGGCGCAATTGTTCTGCAACTTGCAGCACGCGCTGCAAGGGCACCGTCTGACGGATAGTATCGGTTTGTGAGGCCCCCAGCGAGACACCCGTGCCCGCCACGAAATCGAAGCGCGTGAAGATTAGGCGGTCGCAACCCAGCATGGCCAACAAGGGGCGGACGACGTTCTGCATAGTCGCTTCGGGCGAGTCGGCGCGCAGGATAGCGCGGTCGATGGTCGCTAGCAAATTCAGGCGGCGGTTGGAGTGTTCTAGGGCGGCCTGGTGGGCCAGCAAGGCCCGAATGCGCGCGGCTTCATAGTGCCAGGTGCCCAGCGCGAACAGGAACAAGCCTACGCCCATCCCCGCCGCCAAGGCAACATTACGGTAATACGACCCCAGCACGACATCGCGCCGCTGGGCAAAGGCCAGCACCAGACGATAATCCTCTAAATGGTCGTGGCTGATATAGTAATCGCTGTTGGCGAGGGGGAAGGCATCCCAGTAAAAATCCCCATCCGAATAGCTGTGCAAGTTGTCAAAACTCGGATCATCATGCAAGGAATATCCGATGGCCGCTTCGCGCGCGGGGAAGGCCGTGAGGATTTGGCCGGTCTGGCGCGCCATGTAGCCGATTGTTTGGTTGCCCCTGGTGTGAATGTCGCTAAAGTAGCTCAGGTCGATGAAGGCGGCCACCACCCCCGCCTGGCTGCCATCATCGTTATACAGCGCTAGCGACATCGGCAACAGCCAGTCGCCATCCACCCGGCTGCGGATGGGCAGGCCAAAATATATCCCGTCGTAACGCCATAATTGATGAATATAAAAATAGTTGCGGTCGCGCACGTGTAAGCCCACGGCGTCATCGCCCGCGTAAGAATCCGCAACGATGATGCCCTGCGGATTGATGATGGAAATCACGCGCAGGGGTTGCAAGCGCAGGGCGCTTTGGTCTAAAAAGCGTTGCAGCACGACGGGGTCGGTCTCGTCACTACGCCAATACGTATCGCCCACGGCCAAGAGCGCCGTTTCCATGGCGCTCAGTGCCAGGGCCGCGTTTTCGCGATGAAGCGTCATTTCGTTTTGCACGGCATGTTCCGCATTGCGCATGCTTTGCTGGTAGCTGGTGATTAAAAAACTGCTGGCGATAAAGGCATAGGCCAGGCCCGATGCCAGCAACAGCCAGCGCAACATGCGTAAGCGGAACGGCTGTGCCTCGGCGCGTCCTATCACAAACCATCCTTAAACGTCTTTTTATCTAGAATATAACCCTTGGCTCCTTCGCGCTACTCCCAAGGCGGTCAGAGCGCGTGTATTCCATGGGGATTTGACAGAGATTTTGGGCTTCGAACTCGTTTCTAGTATCTATTCAGCAAGCCATGCAGCCTAAGGCTTTTCCAGAAAAATAATTACCCCTCCCCAGCCCCTCCCCGAATTCAGGAAGGGGCTATTATGCGCGCGAGTAAGTTTCCCCTCCCGAATTTGGGGGGATCGAGAGGGGGGTAAGATCAAGACTGTATCCTTTTCGACAAAAGCAAGCGGCATAGTTAAATACTTGGAAAAGCCTAAGAAATATTGACGCTACCTGCTCAGCTAGTGTCTTGTGATACGGGATATATATGGAAATAAGGACAATCCGTAGGGACAGAGTGCTGTTCTGCCCAGGGCTTTGCATTGCAAAGCCCCTACAAAAGATCATCCACGGTGCCAAACGAGCCTATGGGCCTAGCATCCAAGTGAAAGCTGATGGAGAACGCAAAACAAATCCGTATAAAACCGAGGGCTTAAGCCCTCGGTTTTGGCAGAAAAAACATTTGTGTTTGTTTTGAACTGTCCATGAGCAATTACTATTGATGAAGCGTTTGGGCTAGTGTTGCCTTTTTTACCCCTCCCCAATCGTGCCCCGAATGACCCAGCATGACCTTTAACAGGCAGTTTGGATGATAATCTTCACTAATCTCTCGCTAGCCCAATCCGTAAGATAGATATAAATGTATTTATGTGAATGAATAAATGTTTGTGAAATATTTCTTTATTGAGGCGGGGTATAGCCGTCGGTTTTGGCGGCCACACCATACCATCCTGATACGGCATTGTTCCCCCCATCGCCCCCTCCGTTATCCCACACGCCATGCCTTGTGCTGGCTTTCTGCAAAACAACATAGTACCGCCAATTAGGAGAATTTATCGTGAGCCTTAAAATTATCCCCAAGGGCGCTATCGGGGCGTGGATTTCTCGCCTACAGTCGCGCGGATACCGGGTGGTGGGGCCTGTGGAAAAACACGGCCAATACGTTTTTGACGACATCCAAGACGCGCAAGCGCTGGTGTTGGACTACCCAACCACCGTGTTGCCCCCCAAAAAATTTATGCTCCCCTCCCGCGAGGAACTGTTCCGCTTTAATACCCAAACCATGGAAATGGAAGAAACCATCGAGGCCGAGCCGACCGCCATTTTTGGCATGCATACCTGCGACTTACACTCGATGCGCTTGCTGGATACGGTGCATGGCATTGGCTACGCCGACCGGCACTACCAGGCCCGCCGCGACCAGATGACCTTCGTCAGCATCGAATGCTTAAAGCCTTGTATGCCGGGGTCGTTCTGCAAGAGCATGGGCACGCTCACCACGCCCGAACATTTTGACCTACACCTGACCGACCTGGGCAAATCCTACGCCATCGAAGTCGGTTCGGAAAAAGGCGCCGCGCTGCTAGAAGGCTGCACCCAGGTGTGGGACGCCAACGACGAAGACGAAGACCGCCTGAATGATGCCATGGCCGAAAAATGGCCGAACTTCCAATATCGTTTGGAATTCGACATCACCGAATTGCCGGAATTGCTCGGCGTCAGCCAGAACAGCGCCGTCTGGGATGCCCTAGGCGAAATTTGCCTGGCTTGCGGCATGTGCACGCAAGTTTGCCCCACGTGCTATTGCTTTGATGTCGAAGACGAAGTAGGCATCACGCTAGAAGAAGGCGTGCGCGTGCGCAAGTGGGACTCCTGCCAGATCGAGAAATTCGCGGTGGTGGCGGGCGGGCATAACTTCCGCTCATCGCGCGCTTTGCGCCAACGGCACCGCTTCTTCCGCAAAGGCAAATATCAATACGAAGCCTTTGGCGAACTGGGCTGCGTGGGCTGCGGGCGTTGCGCGCTCTCCTGCCTGGTGGACATCACCCCCATCAAGACCTTTAACGCCCTGCATCGCTTGCGCGCCAGCGCCGAAGCCGGCGAGACCATGACCGTTGAGGAGGCGCTCTCATGACCACGCTCCTTAGCGAGACCCTCAAACACGATTCAATCTATATGCCCACCCCCGCGCGCATCGCGCGCGTGGAGCAATTCACCGAACACGAAAAATGGTTCGAAATCGAGCTACCTAGCGGCTTTTCGCTCAGCCATCGCCCCGGCCAATTTGTGGAACTTTCCGTGTTGGGCGTGGGCGAAGCACCGATCAGCGTGTGTTCATCCCCCAGCCGCACGAACGGCAGTTTTGAGCTATGCATCCGCAACGTGGGCAAGCTGACGGGCGCGGTGCATCGTATGCAGGCCGGCAGCATGGTCGGTATCCGTGGCCCGTTTGGGCGCGGCTTCCCGATTGAGCGCTTCCGGGGCAAAGATATTATGTTTATCGCGGGCGGGCTGGGCCTAGCGCCCCTGCGTTCGCTCATCAACGAAGTGCTGGATGAACGCGGCAAGTTTGGCCAGGTGATGCTGCTCTATGGCACGCGCTCGCCAGCGGATTTGCTCTTTCCGAATGAATTGGCCGAATGGGACGCCCGCGACGACCTCGAATTTCACATGACCGTCGATAAACCCTCCGCTGAGTGGGTCGGTAATGTGGGCGTCATCACGACGCTATTCCCCAAGCTAAAATTTCGGGGCCGCAATATGGTCGCGGTAGTGGTTGGCCCGCCCGTAATGTATCGCTTTGTCCTGATGGAATTGCTCGGTAAGGGCATCCCGGAGGGCAATATCTGGATGAGTTTCGAGCGCCATATGAAATGCGCGGTCGGCAAATGCGGCCATTGCCAATTGCACCATATTTACACCTGCCAAAAAGGCCCGTCATTCTCATACGCCGAAGTCAAACACTTAGAGGAGGCATTCAAATGACCGCCCCCAAAGTTGCATTTTTTGAATTTACATCCTGCGAGGGCTGCCAACTGACTGTGGTGGACTCGTTGCAAGAGAATCCGCAATTGCTGGATATGATCGAGATCGTCCAGTTTCGCGAGGCCATGAGCGAAAAAGGCAACGATTATCAAATCGCCTTTATCGAAGGCTCGTGCACGCGCCCCAGTGACGAAGAAAAGATCAAAGAAATTCGCGAACAAGCCGATTTAGTCGTGACGATTGGCGCGTGCGCGCACCTGGCCGGCATCAACGCCATCCGCAACCGCACCGAAATCGCCGATGTGCGCGAATACGTGTACGGCGACAAGGGCGAATGGTACGAAACCTACCAGCCGCGCCCCATCAGCGCCGTGGTGCCCGTGGATGCCGAAATCCCCGGCTGCCCGATTGACCGTAACGAATTCATCATGGCCGTTTCGCACCTGTTGCAGGGCCGTTTGCCGAACATCCCCGAACACCCGCTATGCATCGAATGCAAAGCCATGGAAAACGTATGTATGTATCTGCGCGGCAAAACCTGCTTGGGGCCGATCACCCGCGCGGGTTGCGCGGCCATTTGCCCGGCCCATGGCGATGGCTGCGAAGGCTGTCGCGGGCTTATCCCAGATGCTAACCTAGAGGGCATCCATAGGGTGTTGGGCCAACACGGCATGACGCCGGACGACATCGACGCCAAAATGACCATGTTCCTGACCTATCAAAAGCTGGCTTTGGACGCCGAGAAGGAGGCCCAAAATGCCTAGTAACGTGAAAGTCGATGTTCATCACCTGACCCGCGTGGAAGGGCACGGCAATATCGTCGTGGATGTGCAAAACGGCATGCTCAAGCAATGCGAATTGCAAATCGTGGAAACGCCGCGCTTCTTCGAGGCTATGCTGCGCGGGCGTCCGTATGAAGAATCGTCGCATATCACCTCGCGCATTTGCGGAATCTGCGCGGTGGGCCACGCGACCGCCTCGCTACGCGCCACCGAAAAAGCCCTGGGCGTGACGCCCAGCGAGCAGACCGTCCTGCTGCGCAAGCTGAACTTCCATGGCGAAATCCTGGATAGTCACATTTTGCATGTCTATATGCTCGTGACGCCCGACCTCGTCGGCACGGGCAGCGTCATCCCCCTGGCCAAGACCGCGCCAGAGGTGGTGCTGCGCGCCTTGCGCATGAAGAAGTTGGCCGGGGATTTGTGCAAAGCCATCTGCGGACGGCATACGCACCCGGTCGCCATGACTGTCGGCGGCTTCACGCACTATCCCACACTGGCCGAACTGCACGACCTGCGCGAGCGCTTTGTCGCCATGCAAGACGACATCGAAGCGACCGTCAAGCTGTATAAATCGCTCGAATTGCCGAGTTTCAACCGCGAGACCGAATACATCGCGCTGCATGACCCCGACGAATATTGCTTTATTGATGGCGTCATCAAAAGCACAGACGACGTGGTGAAGCCCATCGAAGACTATCGCGACGTGACGAATGAGCAAATCGTGCCGCATTCTTCCGCCAAACACGCCGCCCATCTGCGCGATTCGTACATGGTCGGCGCGTTGGCGCGTTTTAACGTTAACTATCCGCAGCTGCACCCCTACGCCAAAGAGGTCGCGACGGCGTTGGGCATCAAGCCCAAGGCGACCAACCCGTATCTGAACACTGTGGCGCAGGTCGTCGAGATTGCGCATTGTTGCGCGGACGCCATCGAGCGCATCGACGAATTGCTGGCGCGGGATGTCGTGTGGGAAGACCCGGCCCCGCCGACCCGCACCAGCGGCACGGGCGTGGGCGCGGCAGATGTGCCACGCGGTACGCTGTTCCACGAATATACGATTGAAGAAGGGCGCGTCGTGGGCGCGAACTGCATCATTCCCACTGGGCAAAACCTGGCCAATATCGAGGCCGATATGCGCGAGATGGTGCCCGAAATCCTAGAATATACGCAAGAAGAGATCACGCATCGCCTAGAGATGCTCGTGCGGGCTTATGACCCGTGCATCTCCTGCTCGACCCATATTCTGGATGTGTCGTTCGAATGAGCGGCGATACGCTCTTGCTGGCCCTGGGAAACCCGCTCCGAGGTGATGATGGCCTCGGGGCGGCAGCCCTGGACGCCCTAGCGGCGGAAGCCTGGCCCGCTGGGGTCGATCTGCTGGAAGGCGGCACGCCGGGCTTCGAGACTATCTTGCTGATGCAGGGTTACGCGCGCGTGGTCATCATTGACGCCGCCGAGATGGACGCGGCACCGGGCGATTGGCGGCGCTTTACGCCCGCCGAAGTCAAGCTGGGGTCGCGTGATTTGTATCTGCGCGGCACGTTGCACTATGCCGGGTTGGCCGAAGCGCTGACCCTGGCCGAAGCGCTGGGCGTCCTGCCGCCGGAGATCATCATCTACGGCATGCAGCCAGAACATATCGGTTGGGAGCCGGGCCTTTCGGGGGCCGTACAAGCGGCCTTGCCGGGCCTGTGCGCGGCTTTGCTGGATGAACTCACGCTTGCAGGGATTCCCGCAGAGGCGCGGTCCGCTTCGCCTATAGTTTAACAAGGGGCTGAAGCCGCCTTGTTACGGATCATCGCCAAAGACAAACACTTAACAAGGGGTTTTAACCCCTTGTGATAAGGAATTTTAACCCCTTGTATGACACACACGGATGCAAGGTTACGAATTAAAAAAGGAAAAAAAATGCCGCACGCGAACATTTTAATCATTGATGACGATCCCGACATCGCACTGGCCGCGCGTATGACGCTCGAAGACGCGGGCTATACTGTTACCGAGGCGCGCAGCCCCGCCGAAGGGCTGGCGCAGATCAAAGCCGCGCCGCCGGATTTACTCGTGCTGGATGTGATGATGGATACGACCACGGCAGGCTTCCAGACCGCGCTGACCCTGCGCAGCCCCGACCCGGAATCTGAGTACAAAGCGTATAGCCATATCCCGATCATCATGCTGACCGCGATTCATGATACGACCAACGTCCGTTTCGAGCCGGATGACCAATACTTGCCCGTGGATGAATTCATCGAAAAACCCTTTGAACCTGAGCATTTTCTGTCCACTGTCGAGCGTTTGTTAGCCGAGCGCCGGGCCGTCTGAGCGCCGCGCCATGCTGCGCGCGGAACTCCTGGCGCAAGAAACCGCCCTACACCACCGGCGGCTGATCCTCACCCGTTGGATTGCCGCCGGGGGCTTGTTGGGCGTCACCGGGCTCAGCGCCGTGCTGGGCGATTTGGCCTTGCCGATTGCGCCACTCGTGGCGCTGGGTGTTTTCATCCTGGCCTATAACGCGCTGCTGAGCGCCGCCCCCGCGCCCGCGCCACCCTGGGATGCGTATATCGCGAGGACGCGCCGCCGTATTTTGTGGCATATCGGCCTGGATTGGTTCAGCCTGGCGGTATTCTGGCACCTGACCGGGGGCATCACCAGCCCCGCGCTGGTCTTTTTCTTCATTCACGTCATCATCGTGACGATTTTGTACCAAAGCCCGTGGAGTTATGCCTATGGCTTGCTGGTGTGGCTGACCGTGGGCGCGCTAGCCTTGGCCGAAGCGGCGGGCGGCTTGGCGCATCATGCCGTGTTGCCCGCCCTGCCTGCCGATTTGTATCGCGCGCCGGGTTTTATCGCCGCGCAAATGGCTTTTTTCGGCGTCACGGTGCTGACCATCGTCTTGCTTATCGATTCGATTATGGCGCCGGGACGCCGCCGCGAGGCCCAACTGGCGGCTCTGTTCGAGACGACGCAAGCCGTCTCCGCCACGCTCGAATTGCCGGATGTGCTGGCCGAACTCAGCCACCACGCCTGCCGTTCGTTGGATGCACGCGGCGCGACCATCCGCCTGTTGGATGCCAGCCAACGCTATCTTGATTTGACGGCAGAACATGGTACGGGCTATTTTACCCAAGCGCGTATCACTATCGCGCAAGGCTCGCCGCACGAGGCCGCCCTAGCTGGGCAGGTGATGGATGTGACGCCTGACACTATGCGCGACTATCCGCACGAGCTCATCCTGAAGGGCACCCGCCAAGCGCTATTGGTGCCCATCCGAGGCACGCGCGCGCTGGGCCTGTTGAGCATCTACTTCGCCAATCCCGTCCCCGTGGACGCCACTATGCGGCGCTTCGCAGATGCCATCGCGGGGCAAGGCGCGGCGGCCATCAGCAATGCGCTGGCGCACGATGCGCTGCATAAGGCCGAAAAACAACGCGAGCAATTCGTGCATATCGTCACCCACGAGCTACGCTCCCCGGTGGGGGCCGCGCAAAGCCTGCTGCGCGCGATGAATCGGCGCTATGCCGAACACTTCAACGACCAACAACGTGATATTCTGAGCCGCTTAGCGGGCCGCATGGATGCCTTGCAAACGCTCATCAATGACTTGCTCTCGTTGGCCGAAAGCAAAGCGCGCGATCTGCAAGAGCCGCTCCAACGCCTGGACGCCGCGCCGATTATCGCGCGCGTGGCCGAAGGTTACACGGTGCAGGCGCGCGAAAAAGACCTGGCCTATACGGTGGAGATACCCGCCGAGGCCGTGACCGTCTTGGCCACCGAAACGGGCCTAGTCCGCGTGGCGGATAACCTTATCGGAAATGCCATCAAATATACCCCGGCAGGCGGGCAGGTGTCGGTCTGTTTGGGGCGAGATGGCCTATTCAGCGTGCAGGATACTGGCATCGGCATCCCACAAGATAGCCTGGATAAGCTCGGCGCGGAGTTCTTCCGCAGCAGCAACGCCAAGGCCAGCGGCATCACCGGGACGGGGCTGGGCCTGGCGACCGTGCAAGGGTTGCTCGACCGTTTCGGCGGCGCGTTGCGGGTCGAGAGTGAGGTGGATGTCGGCACGACGATGTACGCGCAATTACCACTCGCGGAGGGATGACGGGGGATCAGGCTTTTCCAAATATTGAATTAGGCTTTTCCAGAAAAATAATTACCCCTCCCCAGCCCCTCCCCGAATCAGGGAAGGGCTATTATGCGCACGAGTAAGTTCTCCCCCCGAATTCGGGGGGAGCTAGAGGGGGGTAAAATCAAGCCGGTATCCTTTTCGACAAAAGCAAGCGGCATAGTTAAATACTTGGAAAAGCCTTATGCCGGTGGCGTAACTACTCAGCCCTCACCCCAACCCCTCTCCCAAACAGGCTTTCAGCCCTGGGAGAGGGGCAAAAAGTGTCGGTTTCGGGTCGTTTACCCCCTCTCCGCTCCCCCCGAATTTGGGGGGAGGACTTACTCGTGCGCATAATAGCCCTTCCCTGATTCGGGGAGGGGTTGGGGTGGGGTAATTATTTTTCTGGAACAGCCTAATCAAATACAAGGGGCTTCGCTGGCCAGGCCACCCCAGTGCTTAAGATGGCCCCGGCCCCACCACGAAAGCCAGCCCCGTGATGATGATATACGCAATCAGCAGGCCGATTCCCTCTCGGCGACTGACGGCGGTGCCTGTGGTGAAAATGGGCACAAGCGCCATGGTTAGGCCTACCATCAGCGGAATTTGCACCTCGCGCACGATATCCGGAATCTCTAAATCCACGATTAATGTCCCGGCGGAGAGCACCAAAAACAGGTTATAGATATTGCTGCCGATGATATTGCCGACCACAATCTCTCCTTCGCCGCGCGCGCTGGCCAATACGGAGGTCGATAGCTCGGGTAGGGATGTCCCTACGGCCAAGAGCGTCAGCCCGATAAGATATTCGCTAATGCCCAAATCGCGGGCGATAGTGCTCGCGCCATTCACCAGCCAGTCCGAGCCGAAGGCCAGGCCCAGCCCGCCGCCGAGCACCAGCGCGCCATTTTGCAGCAGCACACGCGGCGAACGGTCAGAATTTTCCTGGCTATCGCCGCTGGCTTTGCGTTCGGAGGCCGCCTCCGCGCTCTGGCGCCGCGCGATCTGGTACTGAAACATCGAAAACGCGATAAAGCCAATAAACAAGACAACGCCTTCTAAGAATTCAAACGAGCCGTTAATCCCGAAGCCGCCGACCAGCACCGTAGCACCCACCAACCAGGGAAAATCGCGGCGGATGATGCCGCGCGGAATGCCGATGATGGCTGTGGCCGCGCTAAAGCCCAGGATAAGGCCGATATTGGCAATGTTGCTGCCCACCACGTTGCCGATAATGAGCTCTGAGCCCTGGATGGTTTCCAGAGCGCCCGCGTTAATTTGCAAGGCCGTAACCACCACAATCGCTAATTCGGGCGTAGAAGTACCAATCGCCACAATGGTTAACCCGATCACCAGATCGGAGATGCCAAATGCAGAGGCAATGCGCGAGGCACCTTCCACAAGATAGTAGGCACCGCCCACGAGCATAACAATTCCAATAATCACCAAGAGTCCGGCAGGCAAATCTAGGAGCATGATTTTCTTTCCATATGATGGTTTTTGTTGCGTTAAACCAAGCGCGGATTATACAAGATCATGGCTAGTCGCGCACCCTGCAAAGCGTATCAGCCCAGGGCGATTGCATCAAAAATTTTCGGTTCTCAAGGATTCTAAAGAGGCAATCGCCCGGCAGTCGCATCGGCATTATTTGCTTATTAGAGCCCTCTATTCTACACTGAGTAGTATGGATGCTTATTTGCTTATCCGATGGTCAAAAGATGTCCAAGAGCTACGCTTGCCGTTGTTCGGGCAGACAATCCGCGTCGGGCATGATCCTTATAACGATGTGGTGTTGCCCGGCGACTTTCAGCCCCTGGCGCCTTACCACGCCGTACTCTATATGCTCGACAACACCTGGTATATTGACGACCCCAAGGCCGTAGGCACGCTCTATTGCAACGGCCAGCGCGTCACCCAACGCATGCAAATTTACCCAGGCCAACCTTTTTACATCGGTTACCCCAAGCCCGAAACGCTCTATTTGCGGCTAGAAATCGAACACCCGCAGATGACCGTCGCTATGTCGCCACCGCTCGACGAGGGGGATGTCATCGCGCAGAGCCTAAAAGCGGCGCTACCACCACCCAACGTGCCCGAAGCTGTGCCCTATCTGGTGTATGGGGTCGCAGATCAATTCACCGCTGTTCATCAGCTAGAAGAAACGATCACCCTGGTGGGCCGCAACCCAGCCACCAACCTGAGCTTACCGCCCGATTTGGCGTTTGTGTCGGGCTATCATTTTCAGATTTTGCAACGCGGGGATGCTTTCGTGCTGCTGGACAAAACCAGCACCAACGGCACGCGCCTAAATAACCAATTCATCCCGCCCGAAACGCCCATGTATTTGCAGGATGGGGACATCATCAGCATTATGGTGAATGAACCCGGCGCGGTGGTGTGGTTTGTCTTTCACGACCCGTTCAATCCTCAAGAGCGTAACATTATCCGCACGTTCAAGCGCATAGGCGAGCCCGAACCCACGCCCAAAAGCCTGTGGGCGCGCATCCGGGCCATGTTGGGCCGCTGATGGATAAGGCTTTTCCAGAAAATTAATGACTGACGTTACGCACTCGCTTGGCATCCAAGGGGTTAAAACCCCTTGTTAACCCATAGCGACCTCTTATGATCTCTTAACAAGGGGCTTCAGGCCCTTGAAGAAAGCCGATTTTGATAAGGCTGCGTAAGGTCAGCAATTTTGCAGCGCTAGGTGACTAGATACTGATGCGTCAGCCCTGGATACGATACAGCCGATACCAACCGGGGATTACACCCCGCCATTCCTGCACCAGCGTGTAGGCTGCCGGGTTCTGGAATCGCGCTTGTTCTTCAGCGGTCAGCCAGCCCCACCAAGCATCATTCACCAGCAAATAGTCGTACCCAGCGGCGCGCAGATTAGCGGGGGTTTTCGCCCCGCGCCAAGCCTCCAGGGCGGCGGGGTCGCGGGCTTCCGGCCCAAAGGTGACGTCTTGCAGGGTCGCCAATAGGCTAAATAGCGCCGCCTGGGCGGTGGGGTCGCTGTGCAGGATGACCTCAGTCAGGCCCCCATAGCGCAACAGAAGCGCGGCGCGATCCGCCAAGGGGCCAGTATCGGGCGCGAGGATCGGCCCAGCCACCGGGGGCACCGTTCCTTGAAAGTCCGCGTAGCGCGCCGGGCTGAGTCCTGCGGTGGCGGGTGTGCCGGGCGCGAGATCGGCCCAGGTGGCGGCAACGCCATGGGCTTCGAGCAGGGTCGCGCCATCCGGCCAGCGCTGCACCATGCGGTATAAATCCGGGTGGCGCAACAGCGCGGCTTCGTAGCGCGGAAGGGTCTGCCAGGTGCGGGCATCCACCATGATATAACGCAGGTCGTTGGCCTGTAGATGGGCGGGCAAGCGCGTGGTTTGCCATTCGCGCAGGCGTTCGGGTGCGGGCAGGGCGCCATATGGAACCGGGCCGTAGACTGGCCCAAGCGGCCCGACTGCACTATCCAAGCGCGGATCGTTGCGCCAGACGATCTGAAAAGTGTTTTGTGTCTCGGCGATTAGCTCGCCGGAGAGGTCAAATTCACCCCAACGTAGCGTAAAGAGACGCGAGTAAACCTCGCCATCAATGATGTCGGTGCGCAAATGCAGGGCGGTTTCGTCCAGCGGGATGTGCTGAAAGACTTCGTACTCATGCTCAGACACATCCCAGGAGGCGAGCCAGTTGGTGTGTGGCGCGGCGGGCGCCAGCGCCCGATATACGGCGTTATGGGTCGGCCCCCAGCCCAGCAACGCTTCTAGTAAGATGAGCGCGCCCAGCCCCAGGACTGCCCACCGCGCACCCGCGTGCCGCAGCAGATGATCCGCCGTAACCAGCGCCAGCCAGAGCATCCCCAGGCGAAGCAATAGGCTGAGCAGCAATAATTGCCGTTCTTCGTAATGATTAAAATTCCAGTTCCACACGCCCCAGCCCGCGCCCACCAAGATCATGAGCAGGGGGATGAGCCACGCGCTAGGGGCCGCCCGCCCGCCCCAGACGAGCGAACCCATCAGCACGAGCGCCAGCCCACCCAGCAGCGCATAGCCAACCGCGCTGGGGTTATAAATCAGATGCGAATGGGTTGCGCGCCATTCCGCGATGTGAAAATTAGGGTTGCGGCCCAGTGCCGACAGCATCATATTCGGATCGACGATTTTTTGCCATTCTAACAAAGGCTCTAGCAAGCTCTCGCGCGGGTGCAAAAGCGTAAATTCGATGAGCGTTCGCCGCCCGTGGGCTTCTAGCCATTCGCCAAAGACCGCGTACCAATCGCCCCGATAACGCGGCGGCACCCATCCCGCGTAGCTGAGCGCTTCGGGGTCGCTGGGCATACCCCGCTCAATGAAAAAAGCGGTCTGGTCGGGCTCTAGCAACACCTCGCTGGTCATCTTTTGCATGATGGTCAGTTCGGTCAGGTCGGTTTGCTCGACATTCCAATAGCGATAGGCGATGGTTCCGGCAGCGGCCACAATCAACAAGCCCAGGGCATAGCGCCAGGCCCACATGCGCCCGCGTTGCCAAGCCACAAGCGCGAGCAGCACCAGCACCAACCCCGCTAGAATGTAATAATTGGCCGGGCGCGAAAAGCCCCACAAGAAAACCAATCCGGCAGCGGGGATGGCCAGCGCGATTTGGCGGGCTGGACGGGGCGTGTGGCCGCTTAGGATCGTGCGCTGCCAGATGAGCAATCCGCATAGCGCAAACACCGTCAGGGTGACATCCAGGCTTTCGGTCAGCGCGGCCCGGTTCCATACAAAGACATCAATATTCAGGCTAAAGCCCAATAGGCTGGCGAAGGCCAGCACCGCCAGGCGCGGGTTGGTCATCTGTTTGGCGACTAGCGCCGCCAGGCTCAGCCAGGCCAGCACATAGAAAATGGTTTGGGCGAGCGCCACGAGTTCGGCATCGTAGCCCGCCATGCGCCACAGTAACGGGAAGGATGCCGCGCGCCAGAACGACCAAAATTCCCCGCTTAGGGGGTCGAGTTGCGCGGCGGTCAGATACGCCTGCGAGTCGGGATAGACCCCGAGGGGAAGCGCCCGGTAGAGCGCCGCCGCCCAAGCCAGATACACGCCGGTTAGGATGGCATAGAGGGGGGGGATGCGTCGAAAAATCGTCATGCGCGCTAGCGTATCATCGTCTGAACGTAAAGAAAAGACCAGCTTCAAGCTGGTATAATGGGCGCACGCACAAACAGACAATAGAAGTGCCTGAACCCATGAAACGACTTTTACCCTTCCAGGGATGGCGTTTATTATTCATGCAGACCATCATGGCGATGGCGCTCGTGGTATTCGCCGGGCGGGTGTACTACCTGCAATTCGTACAGGGCGCCATCTTCGACGCCGACGCCCAAGAAAACCGCATCCAAGCCCTACCCCTGGCCGCGCCACGCGGCGCCATTCTGGATCGTAACGGGGTGGTTTTGGCGCGGAATGTGCCCGCCTTTAATGTGACGATTACGCCCGCGCTGACGCCCGAAGACCCCGAAGCGACGCTAGAGATATATAACCAATTGGCCGGGCTTATCGACGTCCCCGCGACGCGCGCGGTCGCCGAGGCCAGCGGGCGGAATGTACGCAGCATTGATGAACTCGTGCGCGAAGGTGAAGGTATCGCGCCCTTCCGCCCCGTGACCATCGCCACGGACATCGACCGCGACATCGCGCTGCAAATCGAAGAAATGCGCCAGATGTTGCCCGGCGTGGCCATCGAAGTGCGCTCGGTGCGCGAATATCCCACGGGCGAACTCACCTCGCAGATTATCGGCTATCTGGGCCCCATCCCCGCCGACGAGGCCGAAGAATTGCGCGAACAAGGCTACGACCCCAGTTTCGACCGCATCGGCTATTCGGGCGTGGAACGCTTCTTCGAGACAGAATTGGACGGGGTGAGTGGCGAAGAAATCTATGAAGTCGATGTC
>DAOTVD010000039.1:0-3573 GCA_034437075.1 Anaerolineae bacterium | reverse complement strand
AAAACGCTGACCATAAAACGCAACGGGGTCGCGCCGTCCATCTGAGCGGCTTCGACCATTTCGCGCGGGATATTGCTAAAATGCTGGCGAAACAAAAAGGCACCTGCCGCGCTGGCCAAAAACGGCACGGTTAACGCCAGCGAAATATGCTGCTCGCCCCAACCTAAATCCGCGACGAGATCGAACAAAGGCAACAGAATGATTTCCGTAGGCATGAGCAACGTCAGCAAAACGGCAAAAAATAGCACCCATTTGCCAGGAAACCGAAAATACACGAATGCCAGCCCGGCCAGCATCGCCAAAACCGTCTTGCCGATCACGACCACAAATGTCACCAGCAACGTGTTGCCGACAATCGTGCCAAAGCGCCGATCATCAAAGAGTTGCTGCACATTGTTGGCCAAGTCACCCCCCGGAATGAGAATATCCAGCGAGGCGGTATAGGCATCCTCGGCGGTTTGGGTGGCGATGATCAAGGCATAGAGCACGGGTAAGGCCAGCACAAAACAGATAATGCTCAGCGGGATGTGCACTTCCCACCGAAAACGGCGACTTATGGCGCGCGGATTTCGTTCTTCGATTTCCTCCAGAAGGACGGCGCTAGTATAGCGTGGGCGTCGAGTATCTTGGGTATCCATAAGGTTGCTCCTCTATGCGCTATAGGTGACGCGCCGTTCTACGACGCGAAATTGCAGGATCGTTAAGGCGGCCACCATCACAAACAGAATCAGCGCTTGCGCGCCCGCCAAACCAACCGGGGCACCCGCGCCAAAAGCATCGCCGTAGAGCTTATAGATCAAGATATTGGTTGCGCCACCTTCGGACCCGCCCGGCCCCAGTGGCGGCCCCCCTTGTGTGATGGCATCCACCGCGCCGTAAATGCCATAAAACGCATATGTGATATTGACCACCAACAGAAAAAAGGTAAACGGTGACAAAAGCGGAATCGTGATGCGCAAAAAGCGCTGCACCACGTTTGCGCCGTCAATGGCCGCCGCTTCTAGCAAATCATCCGGGATATTTTGCAAGCCCGCCATGTAAAGCAAAATATTGAAGCCCAGGCCATTCCATACGCTGGCCAGGATAATGACCCAGGGCGCCAGATCGGGGTCACGCAGCCAACGCGGTTGGATTCCAATTGTCGTATCTAGCGCCAGATTCACAAACCCGACCCCGCCTTCGCGAAACAGGCCCAGAAAGATGACCCCCGCCACAACGGGCGATAGGGCAAATGGCCAGATAAGCAGCGTGCGATACACGCTAGCGCCGCGCACTTTTTGCGTGGCTAGGGTCGCGATCAATAGCGCGATGCTCATGGTTAGCACGACCAGCGCCACGGTAATATAGAGCGTACTGGTGAAGCTGTTTTGGTAGATAACGTCATCGGTCAGGCGCATGTAATTGTCCAGGCACACGAATTGGGTTTGCGGCAAGGGAAAACGACTGCGCTCTAAGGACGTTAAGAAGATTTGCACGGCAGGATAGTACAGAAACAGGCCCAACAAGGCCAAGGTGGGCACCAGAAACCCATAGGCTAGCGGCACATTCCGAAAAAAGCCCGCTGTGCCTTCATCGCTGAGTTGCCCCGGCTTCCAGAAAAGCACCGTCCAGGCCGGCAAAAGCAACACAAAAGCCCCGACAAAGGTTGTCAGTATGCCCAGATTATACTGGGCCTGGGAGATATCAGGCGCGAAGGTACAATGCTGGGTCGGGTAAATGATAAGTTGCGAGCCAAGGCCCCCCGCCAACAGGCCGACCAGCAGCGCCCGCCCGCCGACCCACAACGCCTGGGGACGCACCAGCGCTGACCAATCTTGCGCGGCCATGCCCTGGCGAAAATGGCGGTCAATCGAGGCGGCCAACACGGCCAGCCCCAAGCCGCCGAGCATACCGTACCAGATGCTCTCATTGAGGTAAAAGGCTAGGATCAATGGAAAAACAGCAATCCATATGCCGCCAGGGGATTTTATGCTCAAGTTTCCCGCGTTGCGTAGGGCAAAGATAGGGGTCACCAAGCCGCCAAAGGCCGCGCCGATGAGCACCGACGGCCACAGCAAATCGCTGGGGACAGCCTCGTAATAGGCCAGGATGTCCCCAAAAAACTCGGGTCCGGAAAACACAGCATCGCGCAGCAAGACCAGCATTTCCCTGATGCCCGCCCATTCGCGAACCGCATACCACACCATGAACCCCAACGAGACGACGATGCCCACGGGTTGCAACCAACCCCATCGGGAACGCTCGCCCGACTCTTGCATAACGTACCTCCTTAGACTCTACGATCCAACGCACATTATAATAAAACAAAAGTGGGATGGACGAATGCCCACCCCACCAACGGCGCTAAAAGCTTAGCTTATTCCAAGCTGTTTATTCTGCAAAAAGCGCATTATAGTCGGCCAATTCCTCGTTGATGCGCGCTTCGGCAGCCAAGAGGGCTTCGTTCACATCTTCATCGGCGTCAATGATCGATTGCACCGTTTCTTCAATGATGCTACGCACTGCCGCCGCCGGGCCGACGACGATGCCTGCCGTAGCCGGGCTGGGTTCGCTATTGAGCGCCTGATCCAACGCGATGCGATAGCCGGGGTTTTCTTCCCAGAAACCTTGTTCCTCGGTCAAGTCGATGGCGCTTTGAGTGTTGGGATAGTAGCCGGTGCCCTGGTGCCAGATCGCCATGTTCTCGGTATTGGTTAGGTAGAAAATGAAGTCCACAGCGGCTTGGGTTTCCGCATCCGAGATGCCGTCCATCACAAACAGGCTCCCGCCGCCTACCGTAACACCCGAATCTGCATCGGCGGTGGGGCGCGGCAAGGGCGCAATCCCCAGGTTCCAGCCCTGGGCCTGGCTAAAGGCTTCTAGCAGCGAGATACCCGCCGTGCTGTTGATATGCATGGCCGTGGTCTGGCTCAGGAATGCAAAGCCTTCGCCGTTGTAGTCACCCGCTTGGCCAGTGTACTGATAGTAACCATTCTCGGCCATTTCTGCCCACCAGTTGAAAATGCGCTGAGCGGCTTCGGTCTGCAAGAAGACTTCCGAGGCACGCGCGCTGCGGCCATTTTCGTTGTTCAGCAGCGGCTCGCCTTGCATAGCCAGCCATTGTTCTACAAACCAACTCACGAGAGGCCAGTTGGCGCACGCGGTCACGCCGTCGAGTTCGGCGGCCATAATCACCGCGCATTGTTCGAGCATTTCGTCATAGGTCGTGGGCGGGCTATCCGGGTCGAGGCCAGCCGCTTCAAAGAGATCGCGGTTGTAATAGAAGATCGGATTAGAGCTATTCCAGGGGATGCTCCACAAGTCTTCATCGAGCGTGAAGAATTCGGTCACAATCGGCAACAAATCATCGCGTTTTTCGGCCAGTTGTTCCTCGCTTGCAATCGCGCTAATGGGCTGGAAAAGCTGCGAATCAATCGCGATTTGGGTCAGGCTTTCGTCAACCTGCACGATGTCCGGCGGGTTGCCTTGGCCTGCCGCCAACACGGCAGAATCGAAGACCTCGGTATAATCGGTGGATGGCGATTCGATTACCACGGTGACATTCGGGTTTTCGGCCATGAACTCATCCGCGAT
>DAOTVD010000038.1:0-4766 GCA_034437075.1 Anaerolineae bacterium | reverse complement strand
CATCACGTCCCTATGTGCCATTTTGGGTGTGTTTCGGGTGATGCACATTGATGCCAACATCAAGTTGATGCGAAGAAAATCCCATGAATCATGATCAACTCGTGGCCGCCGTGGCCCTGCGCTTATATCGTTACAGCCGCAAAGACGTGGCCGAAATTCTGGACGTGTTCACCGAAGTTTGTCAGGCCGAGTTGATCCAACCTGATGGCGTCATTCATATTCGCGGCCTCGGTCGGTTGCATGTTCAGGAACAGGAAGTTAGTTCACGCGGGGCGGTTGAGTCGCTCTTGCGCGATAAAGGTCAGCCGGTGCCCCCGACCGTGAAACGCTACTATTTTCGGTTCCGGCCCTCGGACAAGTTCAAGCAACAATTGGTGAGCTATCGCCAAGAAATGGAAGATCAACGCCATGAGTAAAGTCAAATTTGATCACCGTCTGACGGTCGGCGTCTCTGAAAAGATGAACGATCTGCTCGAAGATTTGGCCGTGCAACGCACCCGCAAGGGCACGCCGATCAGCAAATCTGACCTTATCCGCGAGGCCCTGCGTGCGTACCTGGACGAACAAGCCGATGCGCGCGGCTCACGCAAACAGATCGCTAAATCCCTGGAAGGCCAAATGGAAGCCTTGCGCCGCGACATGAGTCAATTGCAAGAACAGGTCATTCAGCAGCAGAAGATGATCATGCAACTCGGTCAGGCGCTCCAACCCGTGATTGAGCGCGTCAAGCCGCGCCCGAAGTAGCCGATGGATCGCAAGCAGAGCGTCATCGCGAATGTGCGTTATCAGTCATCCAAAGGCAACGGCGCGGGCAAGCTGAAAGGGATTTTGCGCTATGTGCAATATCGCGACGACCGCGACGGGCACATTCCCCAAGAGCGCGGCCTAGAGCGCTGGTCGGATCATGGTCTGGGGGATAACTTCCAGACCATCGCCGCCAATTGCGAGGCGCTCAAGTCGCCGCATGTGCAGGCTTTTACGCTGGTCATCAACCCCAATCCCGACCTGGTTGCACTCATTCCCGACGAGCAGCGCGAGCAGTTTGTGCGCGATCTAACCGAAAACACCATCGAGCACTTTTTCGACGCGCGCGGGTTGGATACCCCCGAATGGGCTTATGCGTTGCATCGTCGCGAGACCACCGAAGATGGCAGAGACAATCCGCATACGCATGTGATTTTGCCGGGCACGTATGATAGTTGGGCAGATGGTGACCGCTTGCCTCTCTACTTCAACAATCGCAAGAATGAAAATCATATCGAGATGCTGCACGACGTCGCGCAAACCCAAATCGCGCACTTGCTCGATCATTACGTTGGGCCGGATTGGGAGCAACGTTACGATGCCTTGCATCCAGACCTCAAAGAACCGGAACTCATCCAAGAGGACGAACTCATCGAACTGCCGCCCGCGCCGGAAAGTGAGCCGGATTACATCAGCACGCACTCATCCGGCGAGCCTGTTCAGAGTTGGGTGGCGGTGCAGGGCGATCTTGAGCCGGATGTGTATCACGTGGGCTTCTTGCTGCGCGGCGAGGGCGAACATACGCGCAATCAGGTCTTTGTACCCGTGGCGGAGGACTTACCCCAAGATGAAGCCGAGGCGCTGGCCGCTTACATGAAGCGGGTCATCGCGGATGATCCCGAGCATGGCTTCAACACCGCCGCCGAGCACGCGAGCGTGTATCATCATTTTGATAATGAGCAACGCGCCAATATGGTGCGCCTCATGTCGAGTGATCCTGAGCCGGATGCGCCGAATACAGGGCCGGATATGGATTTGTTTTGAGTGTTACTGGCAGGTTGCGCGGATTTTGAACCCTTACCGGTGATCGATCTGGCGTCTAAGCTGTACCGCAATTGGCGCACATCAGATGACCAACCCGCGCCGCGCAAGGCGAGTCACACGAGTAAGTCGATCCATTGGTTATTCTAGGAGCTTATGAGCCTTGCCGTTTCCCATGCAAGGCTCATCTCTCATGTATATCTTCACCAGATATTATTTTTTATATATTGGCATACAGGGGTAAACGCCAAGCTCGATGAGCAAAGCGCGTTCTTTTAGGCGCTGATGTATGCTTTGCTCATGTGCGTGCCTTGAGTTTCAATCGCGCCTTGGCCTTAATCAATGTCAGCAAGTGATCAATTTGCCGGAATTCGTCTATCTCCAAGCGTTCATCCTCCGATAGTGTGCCGTCTCGATTCTTTTCAAGTAGATCATGGGCGCGTTGTTGGAGATGTTCTGGCAGTCGGTAGGCCGCGATTTCTTCTAATGTCGGAGCAGAACTGAGAAAATCAGTTACGACATCCGCAATATTGGGTCTGGTTAGATCCGTCATTGGATTCTCCTTCCTGCTCATGATTGTAGCATTGCAATTGAACAGCATGGGATGCCAATCTTTCGCATCCCATGCGAAAGATGCGAAACGCGAAAAAGCGAAAGGTTCCCACGTAGTAATAAAAATTTGGGCCGATCACAATAGCGGTTACTTGGCATCCTGCAGAGCTTTCAAACGGGCATGGCGCGCGCGTTGTTCTGGCGTGTAATCGGCCACGATGTCCTGACGTGCTTGCTCCGCTTCTTGCTCCATGCGTTGAATGCACGCATCGATCGTCTCGCGATGAGCAAGATAGTATCCTAAAGCCAGATAGACCTTCTCAAGCGACAAAATAGGATAACTCTGCACGATATGCTCGGGGGTATCCTCGTGATGGTATGCGCTGACGATAAGATCGAGCAGTACGCGCGTGCCTTCAATTCACATCCGTCCGTGAGCGCCGCAACTATAAGCGGCTTGGCGACGCCCTTCAAGGAGCAGACATGCTATACTGCAAGAGATTGATATAAAGTAAGGTTCATGCCATGGGACAACAAATTAGCACTCACATGACTGCCGTTGAATACTATGCCCTTGACGCATATGAAGAACATGACCTGATTCAACTCATCAATGGAGAGGTTTACATTGGCATGCCACCCTTGCCTGCACATCAAGCGATTGTTGGCGAAATCCTATTTCTGTTGTTGGGCATTGCCAAGCAACAAGGTGGACGAGCCTTCACCGCGCCGATCGAAGTGTATCTGGATGAAACCAACGTCTTCCAGCCTGATGTGCTATATATTGCGCCAGATGGCGTGTGCCAGGTGGAGGACAAGCGCTTACGTGGTGCGCCAGACCTAGTCGTGGAAGTGTTGTCACCGAGCACCGCCAAATTTGACCGCCACGAGAAATATCTGGCTTATGAAAAGCATGGCGTCCGCGAATACTGGATTGTCGATCCGCTGCATCAAGTGATCGAGGTCTGGACATATTCCATAGAGGGTTTCGTTCGGCAGGGGGCTTACGCTGGGGAAGAAGCTTTTGCATCAACAGTCCTCAAGCAGGCCATTCAGGTACAGGCTCTTTTTGCATAAGCTTGAAAGGGTACAGATGAACGAGCCTGGGTGTTGACCTGAAGCTTCAGCCGCGCCTTGGTTTTGTTCGATGAACGTGGGAGCAGAACTGAGAAAACCGGGTACGACATCCGCAATGTTAGGGGCTAAATCCGGTATTGGGCTGTCCTTCCTGCTCATGACTGTAGTATCGCAAATGAACAATCAACCTTTTGCAGCATATGCGAAACCTAGCTGAGGAAGTCCTTATGCATATACCCTTCCGAGCGCCCGATGCGAATCGGAGCCAATAGCCCCGCCTTGACCAACTCCTCGGCAGTCTGACGCGCCTCGCGGGCGGGGATGTGTAGATTCTTATAGACCAAATACAGCTTTTCACCGCCTGAGCCCGCTTTATGAAACGCCGCTAGCATGCGCTGCTGCATCGTGGCTTCGACCTGCGCCGCATTCTCGACAATGGTCAGCCCGGTCTGCGTATCCTTATCAAGATAAGCAGGACAGTCATAAAGTTCCATAAGGCTTTTCCAGAAAAATAATTACCCCTCCCCAGCCCCTCCCCGAATTCAGGGAGGGGCTATTATGCGCACGAGTAAGTTCTCCCCCCGAATTCGGGGGGAGCTAGAGGGGGGTAAAATCAAGCCGGTATCCTTTTCGACAAAAGCAAGCGGCATAGTTAAATACTTGGAAAAGCCTAATCAAATCTTTGAGGCCGCTCAAATAATCTTTGCGGTTCATGGCGCTGAATAACCCGGCCACCTCATCCTTAATTAAGCAGGCCCCTCTGCGCGGCAAACGGTCGCGCGCGTTTGAGGCGAGCTTGTTGACTCTCGGTCAACTTCTTGAGGTCTTTCACGTGCAAAATGTCGAGCGGTTTATGGATGGTGTACTTCTGCTTCCTAACCGGATACACGCTCGGCGGTGCGACCACCTGCCGACCCTCCGCACAGATTTCGAGGTTGCCGATGGGGCTATCCATGGCCTTGATTGGCAGCGGCAAATCATCGACTTTCCAATAGACATGCTTGCCGACCCCGCCGCCGCTAGCAACCGTATACGTCTCGGCCAGATCGGGGAACTGGGCGGCGAAAGCCGGATACCCCGCTGCGCCATCCAAATCGAGGACGACCAGATTACCTGACACTTTCCCGCAGACGATGCCGACATTTTGAAGCTTCCCGCTGCTACCCCAGCCTCGGATCACGGCATCCACCGCGCGCTGGGCCTGATACGATTTCCATTCGTTGACTGAGGGTCGTTTGCCGTGCAAGGGCAAGACGCTCAGCCCCATATGCGCGTAGTCGCACGCTGCTTCGAGTACCGTTTTTTTCTCCGCCGCAGTGATGATGGCGGGCTTGGTTGTTGCGGTCATTTTT
>DAOTVD010000037.1:0-1815 GCA_034437075.1 Anaerolineae bacterium | reverse complement strand
TAGCGATTGCGCGCGGAATCGGCGACAAGCTCGGCGAAGGCAACCAACTCGGCAACCTGGGGATCGCCTACAAAAACTTGGGCCAGTACGAGCGGGCCATCGAGCACTACGGGCAAGCCCTAGAAATTCGGCGGGCTATCGGTGACCGACAAGGAGAAGCGAACGACCTCAACAATATCGGAGCCTTACACGCTGACCAAGGCGAGTATGTTCGCGCCATCGAATTTTTCGAGCAAGCCTTAGCCCTTCGCAAGGCGATGGGGTTACAACATATGGTCGAACAAACAGAGAATAACATCGCCAAGGCCCGCGCCAAACTGGCGGGCGAGGGGTAGCGGTTCGGGTTCGCGCGCTGGCTGGCATCGCGCAAGGTATAATGAGGTCAGAAGCCGTAAACAAGGAAGCACCACCATGAGCGTCACCGTCATTCTGCAACAAATCCGCACCCTAAGCCGCGCAGAACAAGAAGCGCTGGTCAAACATGTGTTGGCCGAGTTGGAAGAAACCGAAACGCAACCTAAAAAGAGTCTAAAAAATTTTCGGGGCGTAGGCGAACGGCTATACGATAGCACCGATGCCCCAAACCAAGTCGAATCACCTCCGGCTAACGACCTGTCACCGGATTCTGGTTAGCGGCGACACGCGACAATGCGACGTGTCACCGTGTCGCATGTCGCGCATACCGAATCCATGTGACACGCCCAGCACGCCGACAGACAATAGCATGGGCCTACAACAAGATTTAGAATAGGGGTGTCGATCACATGGCAAAGGAGAACCTCATGCGCTATCAGATCAAGATTACATTATTGGGCATCGACCCGCCCATCTGGCGTCAGCTTCAGGTCAAGAGCGACACCACCCTGCGGAGCTTGCACCCGATATTGCAAGGCGCGATGGGCTGGATGAATGGCCATCTGCATCTGTTCAGCGTGGACGGCGTCGAATATAGCGAGCCGCTGCCCTACGACCCCGGCCATCTTGCCGAACTGGGCGCCCAAGATTCCACCAACATCAAGCTGAGCGACGTACTGCGCCAGCCCGGCGACGTCATGCAATACGATTATGATTTCGGCGATGGCTGGGAACATCTCATCACGCTTGAAACGATTTTGCCCATGCAGCCGGATGTCGAATTGCCGGTCATCATCGCCGGGGCGCGCGCCTGCCCGCCCGAAGATGTCGGCGGTATATGGGGCTACGAAGAATTCTGCGAAGCGATGGCAGACCCCAAGCATCCCGAACACGAAGACTATAAAGAATGGTTTGGCGGCCCATACGACCCCGAAGCATTTGACCTAGCCGCCCGAAACGCGCAGTTGGGCATGTCCAGCGCTGGCTTCGGTGGCAGCATGTTCAGCCTGCATAATCTTTTCGCAGCCCAAGCAAACATTATGCCCTTCACGGACTCGCATCGGGCGACCCTGAAAAACCTGACCATCACGCCCGAGCATCCGGGGCGCATCCTGAAGGATTTCGGCGCAATGCTGGACGTCTTGCGCGGGAACGCCCATCCGCTGACAAGCACCCACCTTTTGCCGCTGAAGCTGGTCGAGCAAATCAACGCGCGGCTGACCGTCCCGCATCAACATGGGCTGAAGCGCGCGCAGATGAAGTCTTTCCCTCATATTCAGGGCTTGTATTTGCTGGCCCGCGCGTCGGGCCTGACCAGCGTGGACGAATCCGGCAGTAAACCCAAACTTTTGTTGGATGAAACGTTCTATGGGCAATGGACGGGCCTCAACCCGACAGAGCAATATGGCCATTTGCTGGAAAGCTGGTTCATACGCGGGTGGCCCGAAATCGTGGGAGATG
>DAOTVD010000036.1:0-8079 GCA_034437075.1 Anaerolineae bacterium | reverse complement strand
GGCTAATGGGCCCTTTCTGGAAGATGTGCTCAAAAAAACCTTCGATGACCCCCCCATGGCACACCACCCCCACCGTATAGCCGACCTGGTTATTGGGGCGTTCGTTGATGAGCTTTTGCAGAAAAGCGCCAACGCGCGCGCGAAATTGCATCCAGTTTTCGCCATTTTCGGTGACTGGATCATAAGGATGGGTGCTGCCCCACACATCCTGGTAATACATAGGCAGGGCATCATCCGGGAAGGGGCGCCCATCGGGGTAAGCATTGCCGACCTCGCGCAGTTCGTCGCTGTAGATCGGTGTACAAGTGAGATGCGGCACCAGCGGCGCGGCGGTTTGGCGTGTGCGTTGCATGGTGCTGACGTAGAAGCGGTCGAACTGAACGCGCGAGGCCAGCCATTCGGCCAGGGCTTGGGCTTGGGCCTGGCCGGTTTCGGTTAGCGCGCTGTTATCGTTGCGGCCATCCCAGGCCATAGTATTTTCGACACTTTGTCCATGTCGGATGAGATAAAGATGCATAGGGTCTCGTTGTCTGTTTCGTCAAGTTGCGCCCCCATTATAGCCAGCTTGCGCCCGATTCGCCCAGCGCCGATGGTTTCGGTCAGCGGGTATCCGCTGCGTGAGGGGTTGGGGGTTGGGGCGTGGCCTCGGCCAGGGCGGCGGTGGATTTCGCAGTATTCGCAGGCGGTGCGTTGAAGGCGTCGGGGGCTGGGGTGGGGCTGCTGCCCAGGACGGGCACCGTCGGCGAGGGCGGCACCGAGGTTAAGGGCTGGGTTGGGAAGACGAAGGTGGCATTGGTATTAAAATTGGCGGTGTTGAAGGACGCGACCGTGCCCGCGTAAATGACCACGTAGAAACCGATACACGCGAGGATAAACCCGACGAAGACGCCGCCAGTCAGAATGGCGATCCAGGCATGTTGGCGTGTACGGCGCGGCTCGACTGCATCTTTGGCATTGCTCAGCGCTAGCGCGCCCAACAGGATCGCCAAAAACGGCATGCAATATACGGCCCCACAGCACGTGGCTAGGCTCAGTAAGCCGATTAACATACCCAAAAAGGCGTTCAGGTCGGTGTTGTTGCCTCGGTAGAGCGCGCGGTTGCTTTCGACAACGCCCTTGGGCATGGGGAATAAGTCGTCAATTTGGCGCGAAGCGTTCGCCTGGGCGGGGATGATGCCATCTGCATAGACTGCTGGCGGATAGACCACAATATCGTTCTCGCGGGCGGTATGGGCGTGGGTTTCGCAGAGGCGTTGCCCGTCTTCGGTATAGTAGATGCAATAGCCACATAGGGGCTTGCCACATACCTCGCAATTTTCCAGGGCTCGGCGTTCGGGATGATTATCGCAGTAGGTCATTTCGGCCATCGTCTTCTCCAGGATTCTGCCTATCTATATGGTATGCGACATACTCTATTGTGTACCAGGGTGCAAGTTTGACGCTGACCTGGTGTTCTCGGCTTTTAATCTGTATGCGACATGCCCTATTGTGCACCAGGGTGCAAGGGCAGATACACGCGGAAGATACTGCCCGTGTCTGGGGTGCTTTCGACTTCGATATGCCCATCGTGTAATTCGATAACGCGCTTGGCAATGGCCAACCCCAACCCCGTGCCACCTTTGTCGGTCGAGCGCGCTTTATCTGCTCGGTAGAAACGGTCGAAAATATAGGGGAGTTCCTGCGGGTAAATGCCGATGCCTTCATCTTTAATCATCACAATGATATAGTTGCGCGTGAGCCCTGAGGAGATGTGGACTGTCCCTTGGGGGGTGTAGTTGATGGCGTTGCTAATGAGGTTGGCGAACGCGCGGTTGAGGTCGCGCGGGCTGCCGACAATGGCGGGTAAATCTGGGTTGGGCTGAAAGTACAACCCCAGCCCTTTTTTCTCCGCCAGGGCCTGATTGGCCTCGACCAATTCGCCGAGTAATCCATTCAGCAGCACACGCTCTTGCGCGGTTTCCACCAGGCTACTATCCAACTGCGACATGGTCAGTAAATCTTCGATGAGGGCTTCTAGGCGATCCAACTCTTTGTTGATGACATCTAGTTGGCGGTCGCGGTTGTTTTCATTCTGAGCGCGTTGCAAGAGATACAAGCGCGATTTCAGATTGGCAATGGGGGTGCGCAGGTCGTGCGAAGCATTGCTGATGAAGTTTTCCAGGATTTTCACCCTCTCGCGTTCTACACTGAGTTCAATCTGATGTGCCTCGGCCTGTTTGCGTTGGGTGATGTCGCGCACAAAGGCGAGGATTTCATCCTGGGTGACCGCCACCAAGCGGGACTCGAAGTGGCGGGCCTGGCCATCAATGCGCAAATCATATTCGATGATTTGCGGTTTATGGCTATCAATCGCTTCGCGGATGGCCCGCAGCAATAAGTCGGCCACGGTCTCGGGTAGCACTTCATGCGGCAAGCGGTTAATTAACAAATCGGTGGGTAACGTATGGGTGGCTTGTTCGCTGGGGTTTGCGTCTAAAAACTTGCCGCGCGCGTTATGTCGATAGACTGTATCGGGCAAGGCTTCCAGAATTAAGGAGTTGCGCGCTTCGCTGTTTTGCAGCGCGGTATAAAGTTGGGTATGGTTCATGGCGGTGGCCACTTGTTTGCTGATGGCTTGTAGCAAGCGCAGTTCGTCTGGGCTGAAGCTGCGTTTGGTGCGGCTGTCCCATAGTTCGATAATTCCAATGCGCCGCTCATCATGCACCAGGGGAAACGCGAGGATTGTTTTGCAATCGTAGAGGCGCATATGTTCGCGCAGCGTGGTGTCGATGGCGGGCGAGTCGTGGTGCATCAGCCAGTATACCCCTTTGGGCGCGCCCGGTTGGGGTTGGGCGCTGCTATCTCGGCCTGGGAAGTAATAGGTAATCCCATACATGGATTGGCGTTCGCGGGCGGTAGCTCTGGGGCTGTAATATTCGCTGAGCACCTGCGAGGTTTCGCTGGCGGCTTGCCAGCTAAAGACATACGCGCTAGTGGCGGAAAATGTGTCGCAGCATAGCGCCGCAATATAGGTCAGCAGGGCATCGCGGTTTAATGTGGAGGCAATGATCGCGCCAACGCGGCTGAGGGTCTCTAAATGGTGGGTGCGTAACTGTAACGCCTGAACCGATTGTTTGCGGTTAAGCGCAGAAATAAAAATTTCGCCCAAGACGCGCAACAAGGCCGTGGTGTCTGGTTGCCAAACATTTGGTTTGTGAAAACACAACAGCCCCAGATAGCCAACAGCATGATTTTGTAACATCACTGGACATTCCACAATCGCGCGCAAGGGCAAATCGCGTAAGAATTGGCGTATGTGTTGCGGCGCGCTCGGCAGGGTGCCTTCTGGTATGCGCGTATCGAATAGGTTCAGGGTGAAGGGGGCGTGTTGTTGGGCTTGGTAACGGGTTTCCCATACTGGCCAGCCTATCGAGTCCAGGGTATGGGTTGTCGCCTCGGCATACCAGATATAGGTTGTTGTGATCTGATGTTGCGCGGGGTCCCACAAGAGCAAGTATGCACAATCCGCCTGCGCAAAGCTGCCGACTTCGCCCAAGCTCTGGCGAATGTTGTGGTCAAAATCGTTAATGTCGAGGTTCAAAAAGGTTGTCGAGATGCTGGTCACGAGTTTGTCGAAGGCTAGGCGATAATGCAGCGCGGCTTCGGCGTGCTTACGCTCGGTAATTTCTACCGCATGGGACATCGTGACTTTCTGCCCCTGGTAGCGGATCATGGCTTGTTGGGTATATACCCAGCGGGTGATGCCATCCTCGCCACGTAAGCGCAGTTCATACCGGCTGGGGATGTTGCTACGGCCTGCGATGCGCTCGGCATTGCGGTTTTGCACCAGTGCCAGGTCATCGGGATGAACATAGTCTTCAAAATGCCGTCCGATTAAATCCTCAGGGCGGCGGTACCCGCAGACGCGCGCGGCGGCTTCGTTGCACAGCACCACCCGGCCTTGGTCATGGATGAGGATCGGTTGGACCGAGGAATTAAAGATACTACGGTAAATTTGCTCTTGATCGAAAAAAATTTCGCGCTCGGCATGATCAATCCGTCGCCGCAGCGTGATGGCCACCAAGGATATTATCGAGATCAGGCCAAAGAACCCGGCCACGGTTAACCAGGCGCGGGTATGGGGGACATTCAGCAATAGGGGGATGCTCAGCAAGGTAATGGCCTGAAACGCGACGAGCAGCAGCGTGTGGCGTATGGAATATAGCGCTGCCGAAGTGAGCAGGATGATAATGAGATAGGCTATGCTAATCAGGCTGATGTCATCAAGCGGCACCATAGCCGTGTAAATGATGTACAGCGAACCGCCATAAAACCCCGCCGCAACAGTTAAAATGCGGTAACCATAGCGCGCTGAGGTATACACCAGTAATAGGAAGCAAAATCCAATAATTACGCGCTCGGCGTGCGGTGTACGAAACAACGAGAGCGTATTGTCGGCAAGCCAGTTCGCGAACATCACATGGCTGATGTAAATCGGGATAAATGCCAGGCTGGCCCACATCAGCCCTTGGGATTCTTGGCGTTGCCGGGGGTTGGTCACGCGCTGGGCCGGGTGCAAAAACCAAGCTAACGCCTGCCAAAGTTGGCGTCGGAGAGTAGGCTGGTGAGGTGTGTCGTCTCGGCTCATTATAATGTAAACCCGAAACTGAAGGGCAGCGGATGGATTATAGGCACATTCGTTCGGCGTTAGTTAGGAGGAGAGACGCCGCGCTGCGGCTGTGCGATGTTGTTGGGCGGTTTGGCGTCCTTCTTCTAGGGCCGCATCCACACTATCGGTGGTTAGGCGATCTTTGGCGCGGGCGGCGCTTTGCCGGGCGCGCATCTGTAGCCAATCGATGAGTTTGGCGCCGCTGGTGGGGGCATACCATAAGCCCGCTACGCTGCCCAGCACCAGCCCGAGCAAAAGCCCCTGGCCAAAAATGCCGGCGTTACGGGGTGGTTTTTGCGGATTCTCCGTCATGGTCTTTGGCCTTTATATCATCCTTCTTTTCTGGGGTGTTGTTGTCGGTGGCAGCTACGCCGTCCACATCCGTTGGCGGGTTCCCCCGGGCGACATTACGCAGATTGCGCATGAAGGTCGTCAAGCCACCAACCCAAGCGCTGAGTTCAATCACGGGGGCGGCGGCATTTTCGCTGATAAACGCAGCGGTGCCTTTCACCGTGTTAGAGGTATCTTGCAGGTTCTTGACAATTGGGTAAAGTTCATTCTGCAACAGGTTCGTGATGGAGGCCAATTGCAAGATCAACACGGTCAGCGCTAGCGTGATAATCATCCCCTGGAGCACCAACAAGATGATGAACAAATCGCGCACAATCGCAATCAGGTCGGCGACTTCTTCCGCATCGCCTAAGACGATGCCCACAAACAGGGCGATAATCAGGCTAAGCAGGAAGACCGCCGCCACTGCGCCAATAGCCAGGGCTGTTTTTTCGAAGATCGAGAGTTGGTTAAACCGGGCGCCGAGCGAGCGCGATTGTTTATCGGGGGAAGGTTGCTCTGTCATGGTTTGTCCTTAATCTGTGCGATGCCAATGATCTCAGGTGACCTCCGTATCGGGAGGGCGGCGCGACAAAAACCACGTAAAGATCAACGCCATCCATGCGCCCAGCGTCGCGCTGGCGGTATGGAGTGGGCCAATGGTCATGATGGTTATCGCCAACAATTCGCCGATCACTTGGCCAAAAGCAAAACCGCTCCAACTGGCGACCAATAGCAGGGCCAAGCGCCGCGCGTCGCCCCCGACGATGACATGCGCAGACGCCCCGTAAAATGTTGCCAGAATAAATGAAAACACCAGTGATGGGCTGGGTACCGGGATCATTTGCGGCAATGGTTATCCGTCAGATACAATGCGGTTAGTTTAACACATCCTGGGGGCAGCAACGAGGGATTCGCGTATTGTCAATCATCCCAAATTTGTTACTGGCACATTTTATCGGCGATTATCTATTGCAGACCAACTGGCTAGCTGCGCGCAAAGGCCAGAGCCGCGAAGGATTGTTGATCCATACCGGATTTGTGTTGGCCATGTCCGTTGTGGCCGTTGCGCCCTATGTCGGCACGCTCTGGCCGGTGTTGCTGGTCTTGTTTGTGGTGCATACTGCCCAGGATGCTTTCAAAATCTGGGTGCAACCCCGGTTAGATGTACACCTGGCCTGGACGTATTTTGCCGACCAAGCCGGGCATATCGCGCTCATTTTAGCAATTGGCTGGTGGGTGGGGGATGCCGTGGTGCCCGGGCCATTTATGCAGTTCAGCATGGCCTTTTGCGCGGCGCTGATTATCGTCACCCGCGCGTATGAAGTCAGCGTATGGGCCAATTGGTTTAGCATGATTGTGTATGTGCAACGCTGGCAAACCTGGGGCTATGCCGAGCGGGTGCTTATGCTGGTGTTGGCTATGTTGGGGCCGTTGGGGGCCGGGCTGGCGTGGGGGGTCGCGTTGCCGCGCGCGGTGGTAGCCTGGCAACGGGGGGCGCCCCTATGGGCGCAGCCCGCGCATATGATCGAATGGCTGGCGGGGGTGCTGTTGGCGATAGCGCTGGGCTATGGCTGGCTGCATCCGCTCTGGCGCGCCCTAGCTGGGGTCTAAACACATCTGGCCACCCCGCTAGACAGACGCTACAATAGAACCGTTGTCGAAACAAACAACAAACACGAAACCAATTCTATTGATAACCCGACGACAAAGGCATCCCCTGTGGCACATACGCTGATTGACCAGCGCATTTTAATCCCTGCACCAACACATATCGTGTGGGGCATTCTGGCCGATCCTACTCATTTAACGCGGTGGCGCGCCGATTGCGAGGCCGTGCTGGTGCTCACCCAACGCCAATTTGGGGTCGGGATGCAGCGCCAGATCGGACAAAGTGGGGAAAAACCGCGTACCGAAGAAATTACCGCCTGGTATGAAGGGCTAGGCTACGAGTATCGGCTGGTGGAACCGCGCGGTTACCAGGAATGGCAAGGTGTGTTGCGCCTGCAAGCCACCCCAGATGGCACTATTGTGACTTGGCGCATCACCTACCAGCCCAAAGGGCTGATCAACCGCGTGCTCAATGCGCTGGGCGGGCGCGCCCAGCACGAGCAAGAAACCGCTGCTAGTTTGCGCGCCTTGCATAACCTGGTGCGCGAAATGGGCGCAACGCTAGACGGCGAAGCCCGCAAGCGCCAAACCCTGCAACCTGTTGCCAGTATCGTGCGTTCTTCGACGCAGCCAGTAATTATCCCCGAAGAAGAAGCCAAAGCGGACACTAAGCCCCGGCGGCCTGCTGGGCTGGATGAGGCTATCCAGCAATCGGCGCAGCCCCCCGCCGAGACGAAAGCCATGGACGCCCGGCAAACAGGCAGCCTCGCGGCGTCGCCCAAATCACCCAGCCCAGCCACGCCGGAATCAGAAGCCCAACCCTCGGCCATTGAACCAGATGAAAAATTGCCGCCAGGGATGCCGGAGATTTTGAAAAGCACACCGCCCCAAGGCACGCCCAAGGTCGATCTCTCGCGCGTGCGCTATGCGGATGATGTGCAAGCCGACAAAGACCTGCAACCGCCCCCCGAACTTGAATCCCCCGAAGAAGCCCAAACGCGACGATTCGCACCCGGCTTGCCCCCGCCGACTAATCCCCAAGATACCGGGCAAGTATCTATTTGGGAGGCGTTCGGGATGGAAGCGCCCAGCAAGCGCGACTCCCAAGCGCTGGATGAGATCATCAAAGGCGAAACGGGCGAACATAGCGCGGTTGAAATCGAAGCGCCGCTGACGCGCCAAGATACCTTTACGTTCTCGCCCTTATACCAAAGTACGGTGCTGCGGGTGCGCCCCACGACCCTGCCGGAGTCCTCGCGCGGTAGCGAAGATACGCATCGGGTAAAAGTTCGGCGCCCGGCGACCAAAGCCATGCAGAATCAAAAAACAGCCGAGTAACTCGGCTGTTGGGTGGGCGGCTAGACGGATTTGAACCCTCGATCTCTTCATCCACAGTGAAGCGTGTTAACCACTACACCATAGCCGCCATGTGTTAGACGGCTCGTAATATATCAGCCCCCCAGCGAATATTCAAGATGAAATTTCAAGGG
>DAOTVD010000035.1:0-2853 GCA_034437075.1 Anaerolineae bacterium | reverse complement strand
CCTCCAAGGCGGCGGGGGTCAGGCGGTCTACGCTCAAGGCCAGCACCGCCGCGATGCTATCCTTGTTTTTCTCGCCAAACTCGCGGGGGAGGGTCAAGGCTCCCATCGGGTTCGCCTGGATTTGTTCCAGCAGTTCGGCGGGGGATTGCTTGCTGCGGTCGGCGCGGGTCGCCGCGCTACTGTTGATGAGCCGCCCGGCAATTTCCAGCGCGAAGGCATGGTGGCCCACCCCCGCGCATAGGGCTAGGGCGTCGGGGTCATCGGCGGGGTACTTTTCGTAGGCGTAACTGCCCAGTAGCTTGACCGCATCTTCGGGGGTTAGCTCGCCCACTGGCACGATTTTGCCATCCACGCCGTAGCTTTGGCGGGCGGTGACCAGGGCGGTGGTCTGGCTGGGGATGGCCTTCAGCGCAGCATACAGGGCGCGTCCGTTCCAGGCGTCATCTAGCACGACCATCGAGATGTTACCCTGTGCGCGTATGGCTTCGCGCAAGGCTTTGATCTTGTCCTCGTCGCGGGGGTGGCTGGCGATGTCGCGCGCGGCTCCCAGGGCGCGGCCCATCGCTTCGAGCGTTTCGGCCACCGAGCTGCTGCCTACTTTTTGCCACAATACGCCCGTGCCGCCATTGCTCAGATGACGGTAAGCCAGTTCGGCGGCGGTGGCGGTCTTGCCCGCGCCGCCAATGCCGACCATCAGATAGCGCGTTTCGTCGGGGTCTTGCAGGGCGGTCAGCAGGTCATCGCGCCCGATGTAGCGGCGGGGTTTGCTCTGCACATCGTCGGGATCGTCGTAGAGGCTGGCGGTCAGGTCGCCGGGGCGGGATTGCAACGCGCCCTCTAGCCAATAGGTGATCGAGCTCAGGAATTGCGCGCGGAAGTCGTCGGCGTCCGTGTAAAATTTGGCGGTGATGCCGTGTTCCACGTCTTGGATGCGCTCGATAAATTCCGTTAGGCGCGGGTCACGCTCGGCGATGTCGGTATTGCGGACGAATATCAGCGGGGGGATGCCAATGGCGCGCGCGCGGTCGTATTCGGCAATCGTCCATTGGCCGTATTTCTTCCAGAAGATGCCGATGTACAGGTCGCAAATCTCGAGGTGCTGCATGAATGCGTCGCGGATGCTGGCATCGGTGGCGTGGGCGTCGTCCTCAAAGAGCCAGGGCTTGAAGCTCCGTTTGTGGTGGACGAGCTCGCTTAAAATGTCGCGGGCGGCGTCGCGTTCGGTCTTGAGTTCGCTCATCGAAGAACTGATGAAGGCATCGACATGCCGTTTTTGATAGTCCATGCGGGGTAGCCCTCCCTAGCTGGCCGTCACCCTCCTATTATGATCGAGTGCGCCGGGCTTGACAAGCATTTGCGGCGATGTGTCGCGTGGGGTTGGGCCACACGACGGTAAAGCAAAACGAGATGCATTCATCAACCTGACATGGAAACCCCGCCGCGCAAGGCTAATCACACGAACAAGTCGACTCACTGGTTGTTTTGATGTTCCTTGCCTCGCTATTTCAGATCGAACAATCAAAACGAAATGGCGAGGTCTCACTCCCTTCCCATGATCTTTGATTGTTGCTTATCTCTAAGCCACTTCCAGCCCCAGCACGTTGAGCATGACATGCTGCTTGAAATTGTCAATTGACGTGAAATAGGTGTACCCAGCGCGCACCGCCATATCGCGCACGGCGTCATCTTCATCTATCAGGATGGCGATGGGCTGGCTATAGTTCTCTTGCAGACCACGTGGCCAAGCCAGGTCGAACACGGCAAGGGGTTGACCGCTCGCTTCATCGACAAGTTCATAGAGATATTCGCCTTCGGCCAATCCTTGTTGCTCCACCCACAAGAGTGCTTCGAGCAGCAATTGTTCTTCGTCTTCGTTATCAATTCCACCCGGCAAGGTGACCATGTCGCGTTCCAGGACCGACTCGGCGATAGTGTCTTCAGTGAGGTTGCCGGATAGCAATTCATCCAAGAATTGATTCAGCGCTTCGGCCAGCAGTTCCCGGCGTGCGGCCAGAAAATCAGGATAATATTCGATTTGCCATAGTTGCGGATCCATCGGTATCCAGTGAGAGGCGATGACACCGGGATGGCGCGCTTCGTATTCCGCCAAGTATGCTGCCGGGTCACGGTCCGAAACGAGCAAATTAGTTTGTTGCGTAAGAAACGTGAAATTGGCAATAGCATTCACTTCCGGCTTGCTATAGCCGTATTCATACAACCGGGCTTTGGGAAAAATATGATGTACTTGCAAGCTGCTCAGGCGTCCAAGCATATGGGAGGTCAATGGCACGCCGCTATCCCACTCTAGCGCATTGCGGACGCGCGTCAGCATATACATGACCGGATAGAAGCGCGTGCCGCGCCCCCAACCACTGAAGTCTTGCGGCATAACCAGCAGATCACCACGCTGTTGACGTAACTCCTGAATCAGGCGATCCAATGCGCCGTTCGAGTCCTCGATAAGCCCCAGGTCTTTGTTAAGGTAGCTCTCGGTCGATCCGGCATAGCGGCCCCACAAAAACGTATGGATATACCAATACAGCAGGCGATCTCGCTCGTAATGGTCGGCCAGGTGACCGCCGCGCTGATCCAGGTAGGCTACCATCAGCGGGAAGGAATAGCGACTGCCCAACACCCGATCATGGTCGAGCCCCAAGCGCCCGGCGATCAAATTCAGTAGCGCATCGATGAGGTCTTCTGCACGCTGTAGCCCATCTTGAAACTGACGGGTGCTGACGCCATCTAGATAGCTGAAGTATGCTTCACCCGTCAGGGTCGTATTGATGCAGCGCAGTAGCCAATCCAGTTTGAAGTTAAAGCCTGCTTTTTTCCATTTGGCCAAGCGAGCGTTCA
>DAOTVD010000034.1:0-23228 GCA_034437075.1 Anaerolineae bacterium | reverse complement strand
GGTGGGCATCACCTTCTTAGATGGCGAGGGCTTGCTCTATCCTTTTTTGACCGCCATGTTGCGCGTGGTCATCGTCACCCTATTGATTGGCACCGCTATCGGAGTCATATCGCAATTTTTCGACCCATATAGCGATACGGGAATTCTGTTGTCCATCGCACCGACGATCTTAGGGATTGCCGTTACCGCCTGGACGATTGGGCAGATTCATGGTTTTGGCATCGCGATGGGGTGCGTGAATATGATGGGTACGGTAATCGCGTGTGGCGTGTTTGGTTGTTGTTGTCCTGTTATTTTCTCGATGGTCGCTTAGTTCGGGATAAAAGGCCAAGCAAAAGCACAGAATAAACCGAAACTTAAGGCTTACTTTAGGAAAAATTTGCTGTTCAGCGCATAAAGCGAAGCGCCACAAGCCTTATCATTGGGATATTGGGATAATAAATATCGCTATAGCCGTTGAGGCGCGGAGTGAAACCCGTCAATATCCCAAAAACCATCTCGCCTTGGGATATACATACTAGCAAGAGGGGTGGGGGGTGCGGCACGCTTTATGGGCTATAGTGAGGAGCACCTTGGCGTTCCAACGAAGCGCGCTATAATGCTAGAATGTTAAATTTTCTTAGCCCCAGCATCGCATTGAACACACAAACATAGGATACGCATCTTGTCTGGTACTGTCCTTTTACTTGAGGGGACACGAGCAAACGGCACCTCGTTTTCGCCCTATTTGCAGAAGCGCTACGAATTGTCCATCACGCATACGGGCAAAGCCGCCTTAGCGCATCTGGAAGCCCACACCACCGATATTGTGGTGTTGGATGCGGCGTCAATGCGGACTTCCGGCGACCGGATTTGTGCGACCTTGCGTCAAATGGTGGAGGCAACGCCCATCATCCACATTAAGCACAAACAAGCTGCGCGCGAGGCAGAACAAAGCGCGGCGGATGTTATGCTGTATTTACCTTTTACATATCGCAAACTATATAACCGTATTGATCGTTATTTAAGCGCCAAGGTTGATGCTAGCACCCAATATGGCCCGTTTTATCTCCGCAGCAATCTACTAAAAACGCCCGATGGCGAACACGAACTCACGCCTAAACTTAGCAAATTGATGCAAGTACTCATGCTCCATGCGGGGGATGTTGTCGAACGCAAGCAGTTGATTAAAGAAGTCTGGCAAACCGAATATATGGGCGATACGCGCACGCTGGATGTACATATTCACTGGCTGCGCCGTGCAATTGAAAAAGACCCCAAGAAGCCGCGCTACATCAAAACTGTGCGCGGCAAGGGGTATCGGCTAGAGCAAAATGTCTGAACTAGGTGGCTTGGTCAGTGTAGCGCGCTATGGTTTCCGCACGCCGAACGTTAGGGACGGTATGGGCGGAAAACCTTAGATTTAGGCCATTAGTTCGTTGTAAAGTTGGTGTGTCTCTTCACTGGGCTTCAAGCCGCGCTCTTGCATGTTTTCGGCCAGCGTTTGGTAATGTGAAGCGACTTCACTACGCCGACCCAATTGAGCATAGAGCTTCATGATTTCCTGGTGAATAGGTTCGTAATCACCGTTTTCTTGGCCAGCGTGGATCAACAAGCGCAACGCTTGTTCATGCCGCCCGTTTTGCAAGCGTGCGTTGGCCAGGGCCATTGCGGCTTCCAAATAGCCTGCTTGATAGGCTTCCCGTTGTTCGCGGATCCAATCTTCGGCATGGCCTTGCAAGAAAGGCCCACTATAAATGTCCAGCGCTTGTTCCCATGCCGCTAGCGCGTCGCCTGAGGACTCCGCATGGCGCCCATGCACCAAAGACCCTACAAAGTTCATCACATCGTACGTCACATTCGCTTCGGGATTAATCTGATAGTACCCATTTTGGTGCACCAGAGCATCAAAACCGAGGGCCTTGTGCAGGCGACGTTTGGTGACATGGAAAACGTTAACCGCTTGGTCGTTATCCAGGTTCGGCCAAAAAGCACGGCATATTTCGCTGCGAGTCACCACCGGGCGCTCCAGAGCAAAAATAAGCAACAAGCGGGGCAAATGACCTTCCCAGCTTTCAATCCGAACATCATCTTTCCAGATGTTGCCCGGACCCAAGCATTGCACGTGCAAATTTGCAATCGCATGCTCCGTTTGCTCGATCTGATACGGATCATGATCGACCAAACGGCTATCGGATAAGATGGCCGCTTTACGGCGTGCAATCAGCGCGACCCATGGCAAGCGGGGTAAACTCCGGCTGTTGATGATAACCCGGCAATGCTCAGGCAAATGTAACAAGACCTGTTGCAAAAAACTCTGGACATCCTGCGCATGCTCGCTGACGTCATATTCATCCAGAACAAGAAAAAACGCTTGTTCAGAAAGCTCGGCCAGGTCTGCCAAAAAAGCTTCGAGCAATTCGTCAAACGCTATTTCGTCGAAGCGGTTACTGTATTGGTTGATATGCTGGCCAAATTGAGGCTGTTGTTCGAGCATGTCATGAACAAAGCCAAACAGAAAGGCACTCAGGTTTACGTCTTGAGGCCCCATCGCGTAGTAAAAGACCTGTTTTGGCTTTTGCTCGAAAAGCCGCGCCACAATCATAGAACGGTATCGGCTATGAGGATGCAACAACGTGACATCGACATCACGCGAGTAATGCAATAAGGCCTCATATCCGTCTTGAACGAAAGTCTGCAAAGTGGTCATGGTTCTCTGTTAATTAAAATCACTGGTGTGCCGTCTTGTCGAAGTAAGACATTACAATCTTGAGAGTAGCACATATATAAGACTTTAACACATACGCAATGCTTTGTGCATCACTCATATGGTCTAGTTTTGGGCCTCGTTCGTCATGAATTCAGAGTATTTAGCCGTAGTTCTGAAAAACGCTTTGACAAGAGCCCATTGCCCGCCTACAATGGGCTAGAAACGAGAGATTATTTTCATGTCAAAACTCACACGTGCTTTCGGATATTTCACTGTCGGATTAGGGCTCAGCCTGATTATCGGATATTGGCTCAAGCAAGAAGATCAGCGCCGCCAGGATACAAAATCTCCGCCATCTGCCGGGGGCACCAATGGCGAAGCCTCGGCCCCAGAAGAGCGGATCGTATTATCTAGCCGAGCGCTCGACGCTGCGGACAACGCCTCGCCCAACCCGCCGTCGCCAACCGCCCCCGAAACGGCGCTCGAAACTGAGCCAACAACGCCTACTGAAACGCTTCCTGTGCGTGAAGAAATGTCTGACCCGGCAGATGACCTGACCACGATTGAGGGCATCGGCCCAAAAACGGCCTCCATTCTGGCGGAATTGGGTATCACGCACTACGCAGATTTAGCAGCAGCGGACGGTGCTACCTTGTTGGCTCAATTACAGGGCAAGGTGCGCGGTGTCTCGGAAGAAAAGGTTCACGCTTGGATCGAAGCCGCGCAAGGATCGTAATGTGAGTTCGGTTATTCGTCCTACAGACATCACGCTGAATCGTGAAAGAGGCCATTTGAACATTACCTGGACAGATGGCCGCATTTGCCAATATCCCCTTAGCCATTTGCGCGAAGCATGCCCGTGTGTGGAATGCCGAGGGGGGCATCATAACATGGGAGCAAGCCACGCGCCCGACAATCTGCTCACGCTCACCCCGGCTCGCTCCTATCATGTCGAAAGCCTGGAAGTGATTGGCAATTATGCTTTGCAGTTTTTTTGGGATGATGGCCATCATACCGGGATTTACACGTGGGAATATTTGCATCGCCTGTGCCCACCCCCACCAGATGAGGCGTCATCTGATTAAATGGAAAGTTGAGGGCTATGTCGCAAGGCTACGAGAAGTATCTGGCGCGTGTACTCATTGATGAGGCATCACTCCAAACGCGCATTCAGGAACTTGGCGCCCAAATCTCGGCTGATTATGCCCGTAAAGAGGATTTGCTGCTGGTCTGCATCCTCAAGGGCGGGGTCATGTTCCTGAGTGACCTCATGCAGCATATCACCGTCCCCCATGCTATAGAATTCATGGCAGTATCCAGCTACGGCCATGGCGCGCGAGAATCTAGCGGCCATGTTCGGATTCTAATGGATCTGTCTACTGATATTCGCGGCAAGCATGTGCTCATTGTCGAAGACATTATCGATAGTGGCCATACCCTGGATTATCTGATGCCGCAATTACAAGCTCGTGAACCCGCTTCGCTGGCCATCTGCACCTTACTGAGCAAGCCCAGCCGTCGTGAGGTCGATGTGTTGGTCGCGTATATGGGTTTCGTGATACCCAACGAATTCGTCTTTGGTTATGGTCTGGATTTAGACGAAAAGTATCGCAATTTGCCTTTTGTCGGCGTGGTGGATACCCAACGCTATCAGGCCGACGGTAAAGCTTAAAGTAACAGTCGCTGCTGAGGTAACTCGGTCATCATGTCAATATGGCTGGTTCCAATCACCCCGGCCAGCGCGAAGGCTAATGTGCCATCATCCGCGATATCTAGCGCCACCAGGGGCGCCTCGGTCGAAGGCGTTTCGATAAACAACTGAAGCGGGCGAGCCTGGCTTAACAAGTCTATCGCGTGTTGTTGGCGTACCGGGATCAAATCCTTATTGTAGAGCCGAATCAATTGATGGTCGGCATCGCCAATGAGCAACCATTGCCCATCTGGCGATAGCGCCGCCGTCCCGATGTTGTAATGTACATCGTGGCTACGCAGTTGGTCCCCGCTGGTATCGAATGAGATGAGTTTATTGGCTCCAATGAGAATGAGCTTGGTGCCGCCATCTGTCATAAACAAAAACAGGATGCTCTCAAGCTCTGGTTCGATAATGTTCATGCGGATTTGTTGTTGAAAGATATGAACCTTATGATCGTCCGTCAAGGCGACAATACTGCCTAGTTCCCGATCTAAGGCTGTTTTTTGAACGGCCACGTCTCGTCCGACATCCAACGAATAACTTTCGCCATCTGTTTCGAGCGTAAGCCCCGCGTTTAGGTCATGGATAAGCCGCAATTGGCCATCTTCAGAGACATACAAATGGCTGGCATTGAGTTCTACAAACGGCAGATAATCGCCATTGCGGGCTTTAAGCTGCGCTAAGCCATCCCGCCGTTCTTCCGGCACGTCGTTATCCAGCACATCTAAATCCACCGTTAAGGCATCATATTCGGCCCCTGTGCCTAGGTCATAAAAGCGAACGCGGTCGCGGACCTCGCTAATGGCGACTTGGGCCGGAGGGCTCATCAGCAGATGTAAGTGCCGGATCGGACGTGAGGCCAGATGCAGTTGCCAGTACACAGTTAATTCTCCTCGGAGGCTAAAATGGTCAGCGAGCCATTCGGAATATTTAATGAGATAACAAATTGCGCGTCCCCTTCGCCCAGACCTCTCGATTCCAGGCTATCGCGCAGAATAAGGTATGTATTGGGGTCAGCATCCACCGTGCTAGGGATATTGCGCATGTCTAGCGGGATGGTCGGGTCAACGATCAGGCGTAAATTACCCTCGGCCACCTGAATATCTGCAAAGACGATGCCTTGCTGGGGCATTCTGAGCGTTATGTCGCCTTGCTGGCTACGAATATCAAGCCGAGGCACATCTAATGCCGCGAAATTCAGGCTAACATCTCCGGCTTGGGTTTCCAGGTCTAGGTTATCAATCGTGATGCCAGCCGGAAGCGCCATTTCTAGCCGGCCACGCCCGATGGCATCCAGCGCAGGAAACTGATTGCCGCGCTCTTCCAGAATGCTCAAGTTAACAGTGCCGGAGGGGTCTTCCTCAGCGGCCATCCGCACCCAGCTTTCTGCACTACCCAAGAACTCGGCGCGGATAACCTGTTGATCGGCAGGTTGTACATCAATCTGGGTATCGAGCATATCAACCGAAACAAAAAGTGTGGTGATGTGCTCGCCTAGTTGGAGGGGGGGCAAAGCTTCGCGATAATCATCGCGAAACGTGTCTGCTTGGCTCAGAAACGCAAAATACACAATGGCGCCCAAGATAGGCACCGATAGCCCCAATGCGAGCCAATTGCCAAACCGCACACGGTCAATCAGCAACATGTTCAGCCCGGCAATTACCAACAGGATGCCCCATGAACGCTCGATCACGTCAATAAGGCTTTGCGGGATGACATCCAACGCACTCAGCAACGCCAGCACCCCAATGACAATGACGAGCAAAGGCCATAGCAGGTTGCGCCGATTCGCGCTCATGAGCTTCTCCTGAGTTGTTGAGCGAGCAAGACGAAGCCTAATCCGATGACCACGAAGGGGAACACAATATCGCCGCGTGCGCCGCTCAGCAGCCCGAGATTCAACGCTAGAATGATAATGCCCATCCCGACGATGCCACTGCCGATAATAATCAGGGTTTCGGCGTTGACCTGGCGCGGTTGTTGGGGCGCACCAGGCGGTAATTCGCGCAACGTTTGGGGGCTAATCACCAACCACAAGAGCACATATAAAATGATCCCGACCCCGGCGGTAAAAATTATCAGAATGCTGAATACCAGGCGGATCCACCACGCATTAATGCCTAAATAAAAACCCAACCCGCCACACACGCCGCCCAAAACGCGGTCAATTAAGCTACGATCCAGTTCTCGTGGTTGCATATCCCAAATTTATCCCAAAGTATCCCAATCATATGATACTGGCTGTGGCGCAGAATGCAAGTGTTAGCGCCTATCTGGCCCTTGTTTGGCCATCATTTGCCGATTATACTCGAAAGCAGAGGGCTTGTAGCTCAATGGTTAGAGCAGTCGGCTCATAACCGATTGGTTGTAGGTTCGAATCCTACCAGGCCCAAAAAAAGTCCCGATGTGGTCAAGCATACCACATCGGGACTTTTTCAATTCTGAGACAAAGCGCGCTTAGCGCCCGAGAGGCGCACCTTCTGGGCGCGACAGGCGCGTGGCATCCGCCGCGCAAAAATGCGCAAACAAGAGATGCAATGGGCCAAAGCAGATGAACAAGGTTAATCCGCTGGATAAACCAATCACGCCAGCCAACACAGACCAGATCAACCCAGCGACAAAATAGGCTATCGCCCGCTGGGGTGCGCCTACGAAGAGATGCCCAACGCCAAAAATGCCAAACAACGAAAAGAAAAAGCTAATGCCATAAATTAAACACATCTTGTTCCCTCACTTCGTGTGGATTGATTACCCTACAGCGTATCACGATGTTTTGCGCGGCCCCGCCATCGGGCGTCGGTGATAATCATCATAGAATGCACGGCCTGCCCGGGTGAGCATCGTAGCCCCTAAGCCCCACGCGATCAGCAACGCTAGTAAGCCGAGGCTAAGAAAGGCCAAGCCGGGTATAAGGCGAAAAACCAGCAGAAGGAAAAACAGGCTCCCGGCGCCAAGCATGGTTGTCACCAAAGGCGTTTCATTATCCAAATGTAGCCACCGCGAAAGCCGCACGCCCAGGGGTTGCGCGACCCCTAGCGCCCCTAAGGCCCCTCCCGTTAGCGCGACTGTCCAAGCTGTCAAGATGAAGGGTACGAGAATGACCGGCAGCAACAATTGCAGCGAAAAGGCCCACAAGCTCGAAATCGCTAAGAGCGTCAAGAGTGTCAAAGCCCCTAACCCAGTCGCCAACCACGGGTAAGTATGGGCGGTGGTGCTGATACGACGCAAGCGGCGGGGGATCATGAGCGCAAACAGCGCCCCGCCGAACGCGATCAGCACCGAAATTGCGATATTTCCGGCCAGGCGCAGACCGAGATTAGTGCTGGTTAAGGTCGGCAAAGGCGGTTGCTCGGCGTTGGTATCACAATTGTTGCGCACCGAGCCCCAAATGAGCGCCGTGTCGGTGCCGGAGAGCTCCCCTTCATTCACCAAGCACACGATCAAATCCCCTTCGATGACGGCGTCTTCACCCAGTTCGATCTGCTCGGCCAAAATGGCTAAATCACCCTGCACGGTGCCGTTAATGTACACCTGGGACGCCGTCACGTTCAGGTCACCTTGCACCACACTACCGGCTTCTAACCGAGCCTGCACAGCCACAAGATGTTGGCTGCCAGAGAGTGTGTCGCCGGTCGTCAGGGTGTAGTTTTCACCAATGGTATTACAGGCTGCCAGCAGCACAACCAGCGCGATCAGCCAGAGCACCCGGTGTCGCCAGGGGTACATTCATGCTTCTCCTTCTCGTAGAACGTTGCGCATCACGCGCCACCATACCCACACCAAGGGCACGGATAAAACGGCCAGAGCAAGCCCCACTGGGGAATCAGTGGCGTTTTGGCGAGTTGTTTGCAACGTATCGACCACCCAATTACTAAAGACCCCTACGCCTAAAACCAGGTTTTGGTAAAATTCCGTCCAGTTAAACAAGACATTCACCACCGTGACCCCCATCCCCGCCATAAACAACCCGGCGATCACAAACGTAGCCGTTAGGCCCAGGATAATCCCCAGGGCGGTATAGCGGTTCATGGCCGCCAATTCTCGTTCGCGAATGGCCAGCATCACACGTTCGGCAAATTCTGGGTGAGGTAACACCAAGGGGGCAGTGCGCAATAAATGATCCACCAGATTCAAACGTTGGGCTTGTTCGTTTTGCTTCAGGGGTTGGGTATTTGTCTTTGGGCTTTGGTCGGGGTTTGGGTTCATGCTTCACGCTCCATCAACATGGCGAATTCGGGTGTTTCATCCAGATCAATTTGCTTGGCCAGCGCTTGGCGCGCACGGAACAAGCGGCTTTTAATGGCGCTTTCCGTGGTATCTTGCATGTCGGCGATCTCCGCGTAAGAAAAATCGTACCAATAGCGCAAGATAATGACGAGCCGGTATTCTTCCGGCAAATTGTTGAGCAAGTTCTGAATATAAGCGCTGCGTTCTTCGGCAACCGCAGCGGCTTCGGGGCTGGCTTGCGGGCTCACCAATGCAGGATGAGGCGGTAACGGTTCATCAATTGAGAGATACGTCATGCGCCGTTTGCGCAACCAATCAATACAATGGTTCGATGTAATCGACAGCAGCCAGGTCTTAAACGAGCGCGATACATCATAGCCTTCTAGGTGCGAATAGGCTTTGATGAAGGCTTCTTGGGCAGCATCTTCTGCTTCGACGCTATTGCCCAACATGCGATAGGCCAGGTTAAAAACTGGGCGTTCGTATAACCGCACCAGTTCACCAAAAGCATCGCTTTCGCCAGCCAACACGCGGTATATCAGTTGGGTTTCGGGGCTGTCTGCTGCCAAAATGCGCTCCTATAGGACGCAGGCTTCTTATATTCTATTGTAGTATACGTACAAAAGGCTGGCGGGTTGCGCGATGCATGTCCGAAGAAAAAAATAACTCGTAAGCCGTTTATTGCTGGCGATTATTCCGAACTGTTGGTTTCTATGGATGGCGTGTCGGCGGATAACTGCGGGATGCGCTGTACCAGCGGTGCATATACCCACCCCGAAAGGGTATCTGCGGTAAGCTGCACGCGCAGCCACTTTCCAGTTGGATCATAAGACGCGATGAAGACTTCGGTATCGGATGGCAGGGTTTCAATTGTGGGGGATAGCTCGGGGAGGGGGTGCAACCGTGTCGGCGCCATAATCCGGCCTGGTTGAGCGAGGGTTGCCAATGGATGAACCCGGTCGGCGCCTAAGGAATATTGTTCGTTGTTCAAATTAACGCGGATCGACCGTGCTGCGACCCAACCTTCTTGCTCATCGGGCAACACCACCTGATACCATTGCCCATCGGAGGTATGCCCCGCAACAGCAATTTCTTGATACAAATTTAGGCGTTCAATAGGCGACGTGGGTATCGGTTGGGCGTAGACATAGCTGCTTTGGGTCGTGACGCGCCCGGCAACCGGCAATGTCGTGGTGGGTTCAGTCGTAGATGCGCTATCGGGAAGGCGCTCCCAGGTTAAGCGTATTCCAGCCAACCCACTTTGGTCGAAATACTCAAGGCGGATGTCGGCCTCGGTCGTCAGAAGTTCGATATCGTGCGAAACCATCTCGAAATCGCCGTCGGTCATCGTCTCCAGCAGCAAGTCATTATTGACAAACAAGCGCGCGCCATCGTCAGCGCCTAGCTGAAAACGATAGATACCGGGGGTAAGTTGCAAGCGACGCTCCCACCGCACGCTGAAGCCATCAGCCGGTAAATTCGCAACCGGAGCAGCGGTTAGCCAATTCATGTCAATCTCAGCATCCTGGCGTTGTAGGGCGGGCGGGCCTTCCAAATGCGGATTTTAAAAATAACTGGCTTGCCAGCCTGTGTGTGCATCGGGTGTGGCCTGGCTTTGGAGTGGATCGAGCATAAAGCCAGCTACCAAAGCACTAAAAAGGATGATGGCGATAACAGAAGTGCTAGATGAATGTCGCATAGATCAACAGTATTAGCTTTGAGATGCGGTTGATTATACCCGCTCATGGGGGCTTAGCACGGTGCGAACCCCACGCTTTCTATACGCTTTTGGGAAATCTTTGGGTTATTTTAGCATAGTAGAGGCCGTTTGGGGCGTGGTAACCCGTAAAGCAAATGCGGTCGATAGCCACCGACTGGCGCCGGGATGACGCCCAACTCGCCGAACGCCCACAAAAGGATAATAGATTGCACCGGCCTGGGCTTGCACCCCCGGCCCCATAATTTCGAAGCGCTCCATCAGATCAACCATACGATAGGTGTGCATGATTTCATCTGCCAAGGTCAGGCGATAGTAGAGATACCGCACAAGTGATTCGCGGTTCAGGGTCACCAAATAAATGGTGCCGCCTGGTTTGCAAATCCGCAAGAGTTCGCGCAGGAGTTCGTCAGGCTGGTCGCTATGTTGCAAGACCCCCACACAGATCACCACATCCGCCCGGGCGCTAGCCACTGGCAAGGAATGCGCGTCGCCCTGAACCGGCACCAGGCCCTTATTCGCGGCATACTGCAACATCTGGGGCACAAAATCCACGCCGATGACCCGATTATGCAGCGCTAATGGCGCGCAAAAATGCCCCGCTCCTGGCCCAATATCGACAACAATTTTGCCCTGTAAGTCCCCGATCCAATCCAGAACCAAGCGTTGCCGGGCACGAAAACTGCGCTGCGAGTCGTAATGCGACGCCGCGATACTATCGCCCGCGCTACTGACCGTATCCTGAAACCAGGCGCGCCAATGGGTCATGCTGGGCTCGATCCTTCCATGAATTGCTGCCACCACAGCATAAATACCAATATCCCCCAGAGTTGATGGCCATAATCCGCTCGGCGGGTGTGATGGTCGTTCACCATTTTCTGAATCGCTTCTACCTGCCACAAGCCCGTCTGGCGAAGGCGTGTCGGCGTCAGGGTATCACCCAGCAAAGGCGCTAGTTCGCCCCGTAGCCAGGCGCTCACCGGGATGTTAAAGCCCGCTTTGGGGCGCTTGAGCGTGCTAGCTGGTAAATGGCCTAGCATAGATTGCCGCAATAAATATTTCCCCGTGCCATTTCGCAGCTTGAAGCCGGGTGGTAAGCTGGCGGCAAATTCGACCAGGGTATGATCGAGGAAGGGCACACGCGCTTCAAGCCCATGGGCCATGCTCATTCTATCGACCTTGACGATCATATCGTTGGGTAGGTAAAAGCGCGTATCAACGTACAGCAGATCATCTAGCATATGGTGGGCTGTGCTGCGCGCATACTGCCGGTCGTAGGCTGCGAATAATCCCCCGGTGGCATCGAGCAGGCCCGGCGCGGTAATGGCGCGTTTTTGGGCGGGCGTGTGGATTTGACGCCATACGGCGTGAGCATAGCGCCAGGGTAACCCGATGCCCGCTGCGAAGCGTGCGAATTTTTCGCGGTGCGATACTTTGCCATCCGACAAGGGCCATACGCGCAGTAAGCCATTCAACAGGGCTTGAGATGGCCCATGCGGCAGCCAGCTTAGCCGCCGCGCCCAGGCTGTGGCCTGGTAGGTTGGGTAGCCCGCCAAGATTTCGTCGGCACCGTCACCCGCTAGCGCGACTGTCACCTGCTCGCGCGTCATGCGCGAGAGGTAATAAACAGGCACACAGGATGAATCCGCGAGTGGGTCTTCGGCATGCCACACAATGCTAGGTAAAACGTCCGCCAAATCGGGCGTGATGATTTGTTCGTGATGTTGCGTGCCGAGATGCTCAGCGACCAAGCGCGCATGGGGCGATTCATCGAAACTGCTTTCGCTGAAGCCAATCGAGAAGGTCTTGACCTGGGCCGTGGCGCGGGTCATGTGGGCCACCACCGCACTAGAGTCTAGCCCGCCGCTGAGAAAAGCCCCCAAAGGCACATCCGACATCAGGCGACGTTGCACGGCCCCCTGTAAGATGTCGTCCAAACGCCGCAACGCTTCGGCTTCGCCCAGGCTGGTTGTCTCGCTATAATCCACGTCCCAATAATCATACAAGCGCGGTGCCGTATCATTTTGGTGTGCGGTGAGCCATTGGCCGGGCTCTAGTTGGCGTATCCCTTTCAGCATCGTATGGGGTGCGGGGGTGTAGTTCAGGGATAGATAGAGATCAAGCGCGTTGGTGTCGATCTCGCGCTGGGCGGCGGGATGGGCCAAGATCGCTTTTATCTCGCTGCCAAATAGCAGCGTCTGGCCGAACTGCGCATAAAATAGCGGTTTAATGCCCAGCCGATCACGCACTAGCCACAGACGCTCTTGATGCGCGTCCCAGATGCCGAACGCGAACATACCATTGAGCCGATAGACGACATCTAGCCCGTATTCTTGATAGCCCAACAACAATGCTTCGGTATCGGTCTGAGAGCGAAACCGATAACCCTTGTGGATCAAATCGGCGCGTAGATCGGCATGATTATAAATCTCACCATTGAAGGTTAGCCATAGCGCGCCGTCGTCGGTGCACATGGGTTGCGCGCCATTGGCGCTCAGGTCGATGATGCTCAGGCGCCGATGCCCGAAGCCGACTGCTTCGTGCACCTGTAATCCGTCGCCATCTGGGCCACGATGGCGTAAGCTGTTTGTCATCGCTGCCAGTGCCTCGGGGTTGGCGGGCGCTTTATTCAGATGAAAAATGCCGGTAATGCCACACATGCTATTCAAAGCGCTCCTTGCGCAAAGCGGCGATTTGATCGCTAATCAATGCCACGATAAAAATCTGCACCCCGGTCAGGATCAATAACAGCGCACCGATGCTGTAGCCTTCCTGGCGCAGCAAAAAGGGTAGCGTCCAGGCAACCCCCACCAGGATGAACAAGGCGCTAATGGGCAAAAATAAGCGCAAGGGATCGAGCAACATAGCGATACGAATCACCAATAAAATTGTATCGAAGCCTGTCGAAAGCTTCACGGTGCTTTTGCCCGCCCGTGGGCGTACCGTAATCGGATGAAAATGCACAGCATACCCCCGGTGCATGAAGATCATGGTGCTGGTGGTAGAGAACGAAAAGCCATTCGGAAATAGGTGCATGTAGCGCAGCACGGTCTCGCGGCGGAAGATGCGCATGCCCGAATTCAAATCGGGGATGGGTTGCCGGATGAGCGCGACGGCCATCAATTGCAATAGCAGTTTCCCTGGCGCGCGCCAGGCTGGCCCCGCTAGCACCGAGGGCCGCCGCCCGATCACCAGGTCATAAGCGTCTTTGTGCTGGGCCAGGGCGACAAAATCCTCGGTCCGGTGTTGGCCATCAGAATCCATCGTGCCGACAAAGGGGGTCTGCGCGGCATGTATCCCTGTTTTTAGCGCTGCCCCATAGCCCCGATTCACGCGATGCGTGATGATGCGTAGTAACCCGTCATGGTGCATATACGCGGCAAGCGCGGTGCTCGTGCCATCTTCAGAACCATCGTTGACGACAATCACCTGCCAGGTCTGGGCCTGGGCAATGGGCAAGAGCGCATCCAACATGCTTGCGATGCTTTGCTCTTCGTTATACGCCGGAATGATGATGCTCAATTCGCTCATAGGGCCTTTGTGGTATGTGCTTCAAGATGGGCATTTGTGGCAGTTGCCCAAACCGAGCGCAAGAATACCACTTGCGCGATGTTTCATCCAGCTTTAACCTAGTGCGTCACTTTGTGGTTGTAGCGTCATGACGCCGGGTATTCCGGGTATTAAGGAAGTAACCTCTCTATGAGTCATTATATCGCGCAGCGCGTAAAGAAAGTGCCTCCTTCAGGCATCCGTAAATTTTTTGATATCGCCACTACGATGCAAGACGTGATCTCGTTAGGCATCGGTGAGCCGGATTTCACCTCTCCCCAGCCGATTTTACAAGCCGGTATGGAGTCCTTGAACCGTGGCCAAACAGCCTATACCAGTAATGCTGGGGTCTATGAATTGCGCGTGGCGGTGACAGAATATGTCAAGCGCTTGTATGAGATCGAGTACGATCCTGTCAAAGAAACATTAATTACTGTGGGGGTCAGCGAAGGCGCGTATTTGGCCATGAATGCCATCATTGACCCAGGCGACGAGGTGATTATTCCTGAGCCCGCGTATGTGTCGTATGCGCCGGAAGTCATTTTTGCGGATGGGGTGCCCGTGCTGGTGCCAACCTCCGCCGAGAATGATTTTCAAATTACGCCCGAAGAAGTTGCCGCACAAATTACCCCCCGCACCAAGGCCATTTTCATTGGCTACCCGAACAACCCAACTGGCGGGGTGCTGGATTACGAAAATATAGCGGGTATCGCGCGCCTGGCCGAAGAACATGATCTGCTGGTTGTGTCGGACGAGATTTATGATCGCTTAGTCTACAATCACCAACATACTCAATTCGCAACCCTGCCCAACATGCGCGAGCGCAGCATCGTACTGAGTGGTTTTAGCAAAAGCCATGCGATGACCGGCTGGCGGCTCGGCTACGCGGTTGGCCCGGCAGAAATCATCCAGGCCATGTCCAAAATTCACCAATACACCATTATGTCCGCGCCGACCGTGGCCCAATACGCGGCGCTGGAAGGCTTGCGCGCTGGGGACAGCGCCGTCCTCGAAATGCGGAATGAATACAACCGACGGCGCGAATTGCTGTGGCAAGGGTTCAACGCCATCGGCCTAGATTGCTTTGAGCCCAAAGGCGCGTTCTATACCTTCCCAAGCATCAAAAGCACGGGCTTAGATGATTTTGTATTTGCCGAACGCTTATTGCTCGAAGAACAAGTCGCGGTTATCCCCGGCAGCGCATTTGGCCCTAGCGGCGCCGGGCATGTGCGGGCCTGCTATGCCACATCCTATGAAAAAATCGAAGAAGCGCTGGTGCGCATCGAGCGCTTTGTCAAGAAAAACGGCGCCTAAGCCGCGTTGCAGCATCGGGGCGGGCGCGGTATGCTAAGCGCAAATGCCCGCAAACAGATTGAAGAGCATACGGTATGAGCACCGAATACGAAGCCGTTATCGGCATGGAAGTCCATGCCGAGTTATTGACCGAAAGCAAAATGTTCTGCCCTTGCCCGGTGGTTGACCCCACCACCGCCGAGCCCAATAGCGCGGTGTGTATGGTCTGTTTGGGGATGCCGGGTGTACTGCCGGTGATCAACGAGCGTGCGGTGAACTTCGCGATGATGGTCGGTTTGGCGCTCAACTGCGAAATACCGGATTACAACAAATTTGACCGCAAAAGCTATTTTTATCCCGACTTGCCCAAGGGGTATCAGATTAGCCAATATGATTATCCGCTGGCGCGCAATGGCTACCTGGATATTGAACTCGCCGATGGCAGCACCAAGCGGATCGGCATCCGGCGCGCGCACATGGAAGAAGACACGGGCAAGTCGTTGCACCTGGACGACGGCACCACGCTCATCGATTTGAACCGGGCAGGCGTGCCCTTGCTCGAAATCGTCACCGAGCCGGACATCCGCTCTGGTGAGGAAGCCGAAGCCTATGCCCGGAAGTTGCGCGCTATTCTGCAATACCTGGGCGTGAATTCTGGCGACATGAGCAAAGGCGTTTTGCGTGTGGAGCCGAATATTTCGGTTCGCCCCAAGGGCTCGCAAGAATTACGTACGCGCACCGAGGTCAAAAACCTGAACAGCATACGGAGTTTGCGCCGGGCTACCGAATACGAGATTCAGCGCCAGATTGAGGTGTGGGAAAGTGGCGGCCAGGTGCAGCAGCAAACCATGGGTTGGGACGAACAACGCCTGAAGACCGTCCCGCAGCGCTCGAAAGAATCCGCGCACGATTATCGTTACTTCCCCGAGCCCGATTTGCCGACGCTGCACATCTCGCGCGAATGGGTCGCGAAGATTGAGGATACGATGCCCGAACTGCCCGATGCCAAGCGCCAACGCTTTATGCAAGCGCACGGGCTAAGCGCCTATAATGCCGATGTGCTGGTGGCGGATCGGGCAATTGCTGAATATTTTGAAGCCGCGCTGGCCGCTGGGGGTGATCCAACCACCGTAGCGAATTGGATCACGGGCGAAATTTTCCGCCTGATGAATCAAGATAGCCGCGATCGCGAGGAAATCGGGGCCTCAAACATCACGCCTAAGCGATTGGTAACGTTGCTCAAGCTCATCGAAGGCGAGGTTATCAACAACAACACGGCCAAACAGGTGTTAGAGATTATCTATACCGAGGGCGGCGAACCTGCCGAGATCGTCGAAGCGCGCGGCCTGGCCCAGGAATCTGACGCAGACGCCCTACGCGCTGCCGTGCGCGTGGCGTTAGAGGCCAATCCTGATGAAGTGGCGCGTTACCTTGGGGGCGAAGAAAAAGTCCTCGGCTTTTTGATGGGGCAGGTCATGCGCCAATTGGACGGCAAAGCCCCCGCGCAGACGGTGCGAGCGTTGCTGGCAGAAGAATTGGCCGCGCGCGGCTAAATCGGCGCGATGTGCGCCGATGTCCAGGCTTCGTAGCGGCGCGCGAGTTCGTCCGTATACGGCCCAGGACGGCCCAGCCCAACGCTTTGGCCATTAATCATGACCACCGGAACAACCCCCCGGCTACTAGATGTGATGAACGCTTCTTCTAACTGGGGGATGTCAGCCAGATGAATGGGTTCGCGCCGCAAGGGCAATAAATCGCCCAAGCAATCGAACAGAGCGCGGCGCGAGATACCGCTTAGGATGCCTTCTTCAGCAGTGTAGAGCGTGCCTTTGCGAATGGCATAAAAATTGCTAGAACTACCCTCTAAAATGTGTCCGGCGGCATCCAAAAGCAGGGTTTCATATACATCGGGCGAGATGTCTGCGCTGGCGGCCTGGCGTTGCTGCATCCAATCGGTGGTCTTGCTGCGCGGATTCTGGCGCCGTACGCCGAGTGTTTGGGTTTTAACGCCCTCTGTTTTAGCGTTGGAGGGTAACCCCGGCAAAGGTTCCAGCGCCAGATACAGCGTGGCGGGGTCTTGGCGGGGTACTGTGATCCGAAAGCGGGCCTCGGGGTATCCTGCGCAATCGATCAAGGCGCGCAGAGCGGCCCGCAATGCGCCACGATCCAGCGTTAGCGCAATATGCTCTTGCTGCGCGGAATCTTCCAGGCGATCCAGATGTGCATCCAGATAGAGGGCCTTATCCCGTTCAAATGTGCGCGTAACGGTGTAGACGCCATCTGGTTCATGCTGGGCGGCATCGTGCAAAGAGGATGCCTGATAGGCCGTTTCTTGCAATCCCTGGGGCGTCAGGCGCGCAGTGACGATAACCTCGCTCATGTATCCTCTTGTAGGCGGCTGAGCATCTTTAAGCTCTTGGGGGGGCGTTCCAACAAATACACGATATACGCGCCCAAGACACGCTCTAGGGTCGTATGGTGCTCGGCTTGCAGGCGCAAGGTGCGTACCTTCGGCCATTTTTCGCGGCTGAAATAGCGCAAAATTTTCAAAATCGGCAAGGGCAGTAACATGACATCCTGCCCGGCGGTGTATTCTGGCAGGATGACGCCCCCTTCGGCGGCGCAAAAATAATGATCCTGGGCGGTGAGCGGCTCGCCGCTGATGGCACATTGCATCACGCTCGGTTCGAAACCCATGGTGCGCAACAGTCGATATTCGAAATAGCGCACGGCTAGATATAGGTCCCCATCAGGCTCGCAGAGCCAACCCAGCGCCGCTTTAAGGAGGTTGAAGGCGGCGGGATTGCCTTCTTCCGCGACGGCAAAAGCATCTAATAGTTCGACACAATGCGCCGCCAGCATATTGCGCGTTAAGTCTTCGCGCAGGGGCGAGAACGCATCGCGCATATCGGCTTGGGCGATAATGTGCAAGTTGCGGCCCCGGCTAATGACCAGTTCAGTCAGGCTATAAAGCTCGACTTGTCCCATTTTGCGTGAAAGCGTCCGCCGGGCGCCTTTGGCAATGGCGGTTAGCTTGCCATGTTCGGGGGTGAAGACCGTTAGCAGATAATCCGCTTCACCGTACTCTTGACGACGCAAGACCAGGGCGGGCGTTTTGAGCGTTCGCTCGCGAAAACTCATAGCCACTTCGGCCCGAAACCATAGGGCAGCAAATCTTGCAAGGCGGTTTCGGCGCGTATGTCGCCGTTTTCGTCGGCGATGATAACCTGCATCTGTGGGGCGAATTCGAACAAGACTTGGCGACAAATGCCGCAGGGTGACCCCGCATTGCGCGTCACAACCGCAATCGCGGAGAAATCACGATGGCCCGTGCTGACGGCCTTCACAACCGCCGTCCGCTCGGCGCAGATGCTCGGCCCGTAAGCGGCATTTTCGACATTACAACCAGTGATAACCTCGCCGCTGGTCGTCAGTAACGCTGCGCCAACTGCATAGTGGCTATAGGGCACATATGCAAAGGCGCGGGCCTGTTGCGCGGCAGCAATGAGCTCTGCGCGTTGGGTGTCGTGAAGGGTCATGATTGTTCCGTTGATGATGTGGTATCCGGATGCGTGGGTGTTTCTTCGTCAACGTCAGAGTCAATAGCCAGCTTGGTGACGCGAACTTTATTAATGCGCCGTCCTTTGACGGTCAAGACTTCGAGCTCAACGTTTTGCAGTGTGATTTTATCGCCAATGGTGGGCACTTCGCCCAACTGGCTGAAGATGAGCCCGCCCAAGGTATCATTATCTTCCGTAGGCAACGAAATATCGAGCAATTCGTTTAGATCATCCAAGTCGATACCCGCGCTGCAAATATATTCGCGCTCCGACACGAGTTCATAGGGCGCTTCTTCGCCAAAGTCGTATTCATCGCGGATTTCGCCGACAATTTCTTCGATCAAATCTTCAATCGTGACCAAGCCTGCCGTTCCGCCATATTCATCAATCACGATGGCGATATGGGTTTCGCGCAGTTGAAATTCATCGAGTAAATGCGCCGCGTGCATGGTTTCTGGCACAAAATAGGGCGGGCGCAAGACATCATTCAGCGCTTCGATGGTCGTTTTATTGCGCCAATGTACCAACAAATCTTTGGCATACAAGAAGCCTTTGATGTTATCGACGCTTTCTTCATACACAGGCAAGCGCGAATGACCGCCTGTGATGATTTTATCCAGCGCGGTATCTAACGAAGTCTGAAGCTCGATGGCGACAATATCAATACGCGGCACCATCACTTCGCGCACCCGGGTTTCGCCAAATCGAAACACCGAATAGATCATATCGCGTTCTTCATCTTCGATGACGCCTTCTTCAGAGCCAGCCTCTACGAGGATTTTGATTTCTTCTTCGGTGACTAGGGTAACAATCCCGCGCCCGCCGAGCGCCCGCCCCAGCGTTTCGCTAATGTATTGGCTAAGACGTAATAGCGGCGCAAGGCCCAGGATGATTCCCCGCGCCGAGGGCGTAATCATCAGTGCGGCGGCATCCGACCGCCCCGAGATAATCGCCCCTGGGAGTTGATGCCCCAACATAAACATCAACACCGCATAGACTGCAAACAGTAGGCCAGTCGCTAGCATGCGCGTAGCGCCCTCCGATAAAGAAAGAGCATCCAGGGCCGGTGCAATGACTGGCGCCAGCTCGACATAGATAATCAAAGCGCTCACAGCGGGCAATACCACCGATAAGAATTGGTAAAACGCGAGCAGTTTCGGGGCATCCTCGGCTAAGCTCAAGGCGCGCTTGGCGCGTGGGTGGCCATTCTCTTGTTGATCGCGCAATGCTTTTTTGCTAGCGGTGGATAAGGCATAATAGACCGAGGTAACCCAATGCTGCAAAGCCAAAATAAGCAATACAGCGACCAGGCTAAGACCGAGTGCGGCTGTCATGATATGCCCCTTTTCGCGAGAAACGAACAGGGCAAAGGCGAGGGAGGCTCTTCAGGGGTTGATCGTGCGTCGTTCATAGGTTGTTTGGTGTATCCTCTTCCAGAGATTAAGCTCAGGCGAGTAAAAACCAGAGATCGATATGTGTTTGCTGGTTTGGCTCGCTATGAATATCAAGCCCGCCACCGTGGATTTCGGCCAAGCGCTTGGCAATGATGAGCCCCAGCCCTATTCCACTTTGTTCATAGATACGCCGTTCAAATTGTATATAGGCGCCAATTTGTGAGATATGTTCCGGGTCTAGCCCCGGCCCAGTGTTAGAGATACGCAACCGATAGCGCCCTTGTACCTGATGCCCTTCGACATAGATCGGTGTCCCGGTTTCCGAGAACTTTAACGCATTATCGATGATTTCCTGCGTAACTTTATCCAAACTTTCTGACGTAATGCGTAAATCGGCATCGTCAACGGCACACTGCACGTCATCACGTCGGTCATAATCTTTCGCTTTTTGGGTAATCGCGTTAGTGATATACACCTTGGCAGCCTCTACGGCGGCATTCTCGCGAATAGCCCGTAACCGCTCCGGGTCAGATTGAATGATTTCGGTGCGGGCATACAATAAGTAATTTTCCGTCAGGTGTAGCAATCGGTGGGCGGCTTTGCTGATCCCATAAGCCATTTGGTAGACTTGCTTGCCATCCAGAATATCGGCGTCTTCCATCAATATCCGAGAATATCCCAAAATGCCCGTGAGCGGTGTTCGTAGCTCGTGGGGCAACGCACGGATGACATTCTGGCGCAATTCATCAAAACGCCGCTCATATTCTTTGGCCAGGCTTTTATGTTTTTCGAGGCGCGTATTGATCGCTGCGATGAGTTCGGGTTGGGTGAAGGGCTTGGTCAGGTAATCATCCGCGCCAAGCTCCATGCCTCGGCGCATATCAGCGCGGTTGGTTTTGGCGGTCAGAAAAATAACCGGGATATTCACCGTGGTTGGGTTGCTGCGCAACTCAATCAGCACACCGTAACCATCGAGTTCAGGCATCATAATGTCACAGATGATTAAATCGGGTAGCTGCGTCCGAATGGCTTCTAGCCCTTTGATGCCATTTTCAGAACCAAGGACATCAAAGTCTTCATAACGCAAGATTTCAATAATATCTTCACGCAATGATTGTTCATCTTCGATTACCAGTATTTTATACATGGCATTCAGGTTACCCGATCTGCCGTCCATCGCAAACCATCATCATTCTTCGAGTTCGGGATATTGGCGGAGTAAATTCGAAATCTGTTTTTGGATGTTCACCACTTCGCGTGTGGCTGAAAACAAGCCAGACTTTCGTTCCGATTGCGGCAGCGCCTTTAATTCTTCTAGGCGTTGTTGGGCCACTTGCTGTTTTGCGCGCAGGTCGGTTAGTTGTCGGCGTGCGACTTCGAGTTTTTCGGGCGACGCTGTTGACCGGCGCTTGGCCTGGCTGGGTGCTGCTTTCGGGCCGCCATCACCACCTGTTTTCGGGCGCTGGCCAGGCCCAGCCTTCGCGGCACGGTCTTTAGGCTGGGGTTTGCCTGCGCCTTGCCCTGCCGGTTTCCCTTTTTGCGGTTTACCAGTCGCTTTGTTGCCAGCTTGGGCTTGCCCTTGTGGCTTACTCTTGCCTTGTGGTCTGTCGCCTTTGCCCTTATTCCTTTGTTGGGCTTTGGCTTTATTGTTATTGTTCTGATTTTTATCCGCTGGTTTTTGTTTGGTAAACTGAAAAATGGCCCGTTGGAAACGCACAGGCAATCGGCGCCGAGCGAGATAGAAAAAGACCCCGCCTTTGGTGCGGCGGCGCGAACCATCGTTGGTCAGCATGCCGCCATCAGCTTCGATACGTTCTGTTTCCTCTACTATGGCATTCACAAATGGTGCGCCACAAATATGCACCATCCGCAAAATTTGGGCCATCGGGGTTCGGTCACGTTCATTAAGCTGGATGGCAATTTTTTTGACAAGCGCGCGCGATTCATCTGTGGGCGTCGTTTCTGGAATGTGTGAATAGATCACATATATGGGCTTCCCATTAACGAGTTTACCATTCATGGTTTCTAGCACGCGCCATGTCGCCGCCGGAATATCTTCACCTTCCGGAAAGACTATTTTGATATTGGCATTCTCACGAGGATTTCCGGTGCTCGGGTGAATGATCCGCTCGATGTGGGTTACGTCACCAAATTCAGAGAAAAGATCGCGCATTTCGTCCTCACTAATAGCAAGGTCGATGTTGGCGACATAAAATTGTTCTTCAGACATTGAAAAAACCTCTTGTGAACCTGACTTAATTGTATCGCCATGATACATGCCCATATTAATCGCCCTATTTTAGCAAAAGTTTGCCAAAGATGGGAGTAGGTTTGCCTCGTAGACTGCGCATAGCTGCAAAGCTGTGCTTGAGTTTACCAGAACCGATTTGTTTATGCAGTAGTTGGACTATAGATGCTCGAAAGTGTGTCAATGATGTCGGTAAGATTCTGTCAGCATAGACAGCGTTAAATTGAATATGGTACTATCTTTACAGAGACCATATTACCATATCATATCGATACAACCTACCCTGTTGTTCTCTGGCGCACAATATCGCGGGGCGTAGGCCGACCACTAGACAAGGATGGCGCAATGACACAGCGCGATAACGAAATCAAAATTGTCTGTATTGAGGATGAACTCGATATGATTGAGCTTGTCCGGCTGATTCTAACACGCAAGGGGTTTGGTTTCTATTCGGCAGATGGCGGGGAGGCCGGGCTGACCTTAATTCGCGAAGTGAAACCCCAACTCGTTTTGTTAGACCTCATGATGCCGGATATGGATGGCTGGGAAGTCTACCAGCAGATGAAAGCAGATGAAGAGCTCAAGCAAATCCCCGTGATTATCATCACCGCCAAAGCCCAAAACATCGATAAAATTTTGGGCTTGCACATCGCCAAAGTAAACGACTACATCACCAAACCGTTTGCGCCTCACGAGCTTTTACAAAGCATCGAATCCGTGCTGGAACGCTCCAACTAGGTAAGCGCGCAAATCGCTTAGGGCTGCACAGATGCGGGTGGGTACGCTCGTCAACTTTGCAGATACGGCTTTAGCGCCCGAATACGTGGCAGCGGGGTTCGAATTTCTCGAAATCCGTGC
>DAOTVD010000033.1:0-3348 GCA_034437075.1 Anaerolineae bacterium | reverse complement strand
GGGGTCGATGGCTTATGTTTTGGCGCATGGGCTAGTCGATATGGCTCATTTTAACATCAACCTAAGCTATGTGTTTGCACTGCTGTTGGCGCTAATCGTGCAACTACCAAAAACATCAGAAGATTTATAGCGCTTATATGGCGAAACTGGTATAATTTGAGCGGTAATAGAGAACAATTCAAAGGGGCAAGGCCGCTTGAAAGGAGCGCGTTGTACATGGCAAAGTCACGGACAGAATTAATGGTGGATCGTCTGCGTGATCTGGCCTCGGGCACACCGGATGTCGAGGCCTCAGCGGTCGTGAGTGTGGATGGTCTCATTATGGCCTCTGCATTACCCGCTGGCATTGAAGAAGATCGCGTATCGGCAATGTCGGCTGCGATGCTATCACTGGGTGAGCGTATCGCGGGCGAACTGGGACGCGGGAATATTGAACAAGTTTATATTCGCGGCAATAACGGCTATGTCATCTTGATGAGCGTCGGCGAAGAAGCGGTTCTGACGTCGCTCGTACGCGAAAATGCCAAACTGGGCCTTATTATGCTCGATATGAAACGTGCCGCTGACGATCTGACCAAGCTCGTTTAATTTTCTGGCATCATACAATCTGCTATCGGCGGGGAGGCCTATACACCCTCCCCTTTTTGGTATGTCCTGTTAACGAGGAGGGGTGCATGGCCAAATATATCTTTTGTACTGGCGGCGTCGTCAGTTCGGTCGGCAAAGGGGTCACGGTGGCGTCTGTGGGGCGGCTCCTAAAAGCGCGGGGCCTAAAAATTGCTATCCAAAAACTAGACCCCTACTTAAATGTTGACCCTGGCACCATGAGCCCCTACCAACATGGCGAAGTCTTTGTTACCGCTGATGGCGCGGAAACAGACCTGGACTTAGGCCATTATGAACGCTTCATTGACGAAAACCTTGATGCAAGCTGCAACACAACCACCGGCCAGGTCTATGCAGAGGTCATCGCCAAAGAGCGCCGGGGAGACTATCTTGGCGGAACAATTCAGGTCATTCCACATATCACCAATGAAATCAAGCGCCGCATCCGCCTCGTGGAGAAAAACACGGGTGCAGATGTCATTCTGGTCGAAGTGGGAGGCACGGTTGGCGACATTGAAAGCCAACCTTTCGTGGAGGCCCTGCGTCAACTGCGCACGGAACTTCCCCGAGAAGATACCTTGTACATTCATGTCACGTTTTTGCCGCATATCGGTGCCACGGATGAACTGAAGACCAAACCCACCCAACACAGCGTCAGTGCCTTGCGGGCCTTGGGCATCCAACCGCATGTGATTATCGCGCGCTCGGATTATCCCGTGACCAAGGAATTAGTTGACAAGATCGCCCTATTTTGTGATGTCGATCCGCAAGGTGTTATCCCGCTGGAAACGGCCAATAATATCTATGAAGTTCCTATCGCTTTAGAGGACGCCCAACTCGGTGACTACATCATGCGCACGTTGCAGCTAGATAGCCAGCCCGCGCAAATGGATGATTGGCGTCAGATGGTGCAAACAATGCGCGAGGCGCAAGCCCCCTTGCATATCGCGATTGTGGGCAAATACGTCGAGCTGCGCGATGCCTATATGAGCGTTAACGAAGCCTTAAAACATGCCGTAGCCGTGGCGGGACGCAAGCTCGATGTTCACTGGATCAATTCTGCCGACCTAGAAAAAAAACGAGGTTGGGAGGCCCTAAGCCAGGTGCAAGGTGTGGTCGTGCCCGGCGGGTTTGGGTACCGGGGCATTGAGGGTAAGGTGCTCGCTGCCCAATATGCGCGCGAAAATGGGCTACCTTACCTGGGCTTGTGCCTGGGTATGCAAGTGATGTGTATCGAATTCGCGCGCCATGTGCTGGGCTGGGAAGACGCCAACAGCACAGAATTTCAACGCTCGACAGAATATCCAGTCATTGATCTTATGCCCGACCAGCATGGAATCACTGATATGGGTGGCACCATGCGCTTGGGGGTTTACCCCTGCCATTTACAACCAGATACTCTGGCTTATGCCGCCTATCTGCAAGATGTTGTGGCAGAACGTCACCGCCACCGCTGGGAAGTTAACAACGTTTACCGGGGCGATATGCAAGCGGCAGGTATGCGCTTTAGTGGCCTTAGCCCGGATCGGCGCTTGGTAGAAATTGCCGAACTTGACGACCATCCCTTCGCGCTGGGCTGCCAATTCCATCCCGAATTCCTCAGCCGTCCAGATCGCCCGCATCCGTTGTTTAGAGCGTTTGTTAACGCCTGTATCGAAAAATCAGCCACGTCCATTGATGCTCACCCAATTATGCCCGCAAACGCCGAAGACGATTAACTCTGTTAAGGATTTATACTCATGATGCTCGATCAATTCATTGAAACGATGCCCAAAGCAGAAGTACATGTTCATCTGGAAGGCTCCACCCAACCAGAGACGCTCTTGATGTTAGCAGAACGCAACGGCATTAAGCTGCCGGCGGATAATATCGAAGACTTGCGCAAAATGTATATTTTCCGGAATTTTGATGACTTTATCGAAATTTACCTGATGATTTTAAGTACTTTGCGCAACCTGCAAGACTTCTCCGATATTGTCTATGCGTTTGGCTCAGAAATGCAGCGTCAAAATATCCGCTATGCAGAAGTCACCTGGACACCGCAATTTTATGTGCGCGGACAAGAACTGCAACTCCCGTTTGCAGCTGTATTAGACGCCCTCAACGATGGACGCCGCCGCGCCGCAGAAGAATGGGGCGTGCAAATGCGGTGGATTCCCGATATCGCGCGCAATTTTCCAGAATACAAAGAAGAAATGACCGATTACATTACTAGCCATGTCGCCCGCGATGGTGGCGTCGTGGCCCTGGGATTGGGCGGTTTTGAGGTGGGGTATCCGCCCGAGATGTTCGAAGAAGCCTTCGCTATCGCCCATCAGCGTGAGGTGCCCGTAAATCCCCACGCCGGGGAAACAGAAGGCCCAGCCAGCATTTGGGGGGCTATCAAAAACTTGAAAGCGCAGCGCATAGGGCATGGTGTGCGCGCCATTGAAGACCCTGAACTTGTACGCTATTTAGCCGAGCATCAGATTCCCCTAGAAGTAAACCCCACCAGCAATTTATGCTTGCAAATTTATCCCTCTTACGATGACCATCCTCTGCGCCAACTTTTGGAAGCAGGTTGTTTGATAACCATCAACTCGGATGATCCGCCGCTGTTCAACACAACCTTGACCGAGGAATACAAGCACGCGATCCATGATATAGGGTTGAATCTGGCCCAACTAGAAGACATTGCGCTGAATGCACTGCGGGTTAGCTATTTGCCCGAAAACGAGAAAAACGCCATGTTAAACGACTTTC
>DAOTVD010000032.1:0-8190 GCA_034437075.1 Anaerolineae bacterium | reverse complement strand
GGGCCAGTAGGGCAAACGCGGCAACCCACGCGCCCGGCCCGCCCCAGGCGGCGAGCATGCTCAGCAGCCAAACCCCCGCGCCAACCAGCCCCAACCACGGCGACCCGCTCAGGCGCAGCCAACCAGCGATGAGCAGGCCCAGCAACACATGCCCAATCAGGGACGAGGGGTGCGCAATATCTCCGCCCGGCAGGGCGACGGCTGCTTCGGCCAGGATCGGCAAGGGCGAGTCTAGCAGCAAAATCCGCTCATCTGCGGCGTAAATTAGCCCCGCCCCATCGAGCAGATTTTGCGCGTAGCGCGCGGCCACATACGTGGGTTGGGCATGGGGATACGTAACGTCAAAGACCCCAAACGCGAGCAAACTCAGCGCTACGCAGAGCGGATAGAGCCAGGGTTTAGCCCAGGTCGAAGGCACGGCACCAGCTTTCCAGGTTCAGCGCACGCCACACGCCGGGCATCCGCGCGGCATCCGGCCCGCGCAAGGTCGCCAGCGCCTCGCGCGCGAGATACGGCCCGACGCGCGCCTCGTCCGCGAAAAAGGCGTTCATCTGCGGCGTCAGTTCATCCAGCCAACGCTGATGCGGGGTCGTGAAGCCCTCTTTATCGCCGCGCTGGTGGATGAGCGGCGGCAGGGTGTCGCGCATGGCGTCACGCAAAATCGCTTTTGTCCAGCCGTCGCGGATGTAGGCATCGGCCCCCAGCCGGAACGCATATTCCACCAGGCGATGATCCAAAAAAGGCACGCGCGCCTCAATGCTAAAGGCCATCGAATTACGGTCTTCGTAGCGCAACAGCGCGGGCAGATTCGTCTGCAACACGTCTTGATGCAGTTTTTGCACCAGGGTCGGGAACGGGTTGTGCTTCATCTGGGCCGAACGGTGATGTTGGCGCGCGAAATCAGCATCCAGCGCGCCCGGCGCCAGGGTACGGTGCGAGAGCAGGCGCGCCCCCGCGATTGACCATCCCCAGCGGCGCAGGACATCCGGGCTGATGTTCCAGCCCGTGGTCGCCAACAAAGACGCCCAACTGACGTTAGAATGCCGCCGCGCGCCGCGCAGTTCCCGCCCCGCCGTGCCCAGTCGCCCGCCGCGCAGGGCTTGGGCCAGGCGATAGCCATGGTAGAACGTGTAGCCGCCCAGCACTTCATCCCCGCCCTGGCCATCGAGCAAGACTTTCACGCCACCCGCCCCCGCGAGTTGCATCACGCAATACTGCGCGTAATTGTTGCTGGCGTTGACGGGTTCATCCTGGTGCCAGGCAAATGCGGCCAATTCATCCCATAGGCGCGCGCTGTCGGGCTGGGTGAAATGCGCCTGCGCGCCCGTCTGGTCGATGATAGCCTGCATATAGCGCCTCTCGTCAAAGCGCTCGCCGGGGTAAACGACGCAAAACACGCGCTGCTGGTCGGCGATAGCTTCGGGCCGGACGCCGCCTTCTTGCTGCAAAAGCAGATTAGCCAGCGCGACAATGCTGGATGAATCTAGGCCACCGCTCAGCGACGAGCCGACGGGAACATCACTCCGCAGGCGCAAACGCACCGCGTCAGTGAGCAAGGCCCGGAACCCGGCGACTTTTTCGGGGTAATCGGGCGTCGTCGCGCGCGTGTCGTAGGTTAATTGATAATATGCCCAAGTGTTGAGTTTGCCTTCCGTGTCGAGGGTCAGCGCATGCCCGCCGGGTAACTGCCGGATGCTCTCGAAGAATGTATCCTCGCGCCAGGTGAGCGCCCCATGGGCTAGATAGTCATATACCGCAGCCGGACGCGCGCGGCGGGGCAAACACGGATTCGCCACCAGCGCTTTGATCTCCGAAGCGCAGGCAAAATAGCCATCCTGAAAGAAATAATAAAACGGCTTGATCCCAAAGCGATCCCGCGCGCAAAAGAGCCGCCCCGCGCGCGCATCCCACAACGCGAAAGCGAACATGCCGTTGAAACGCGCCAAACAGTCCACGCCCCAGGCATCATACGCAGCCAAGATCACTTCGGTGTCGGTGCCTGTTTGGAAGGTATAGCCGCGCGTGCGTAAATCCTCGCGCAGTTCGATGTAATTATAAATTTCGCCATTGTACGTGATCCACAATGCGCCGCTCGTGTCGCTCATGGGGCCGTGCCCCGCGACGGAGACATCCAAAATCGACAAGCGGCGATGGGCCAACCCGACCAGCCAAGCCTCGGCTTCCCTATCGTGTATATGGGGCATATTGGCCAAATCTGGCGCACTATCGTCCCCGCGCAGCGGGCGCGCGGGGCCATGCGGCTCGCGAAACAAGACGAAGCCTTCGTCATCCGGCCCGCGATGGCGTAGGGTACGGGCCATGTCGGCCAGATGCCGCGCGGCCTGGCGATGGTTCAGATCAATCACGGCGGCGATTCCGCACATAGACATCACTCCCAAAATGGTCGCTAGCATCATATAGCGCGTGCCGCGCCCGCGCAAGCGTATGTTATAATCGCGCCGCTATGGTCGTCTTGCATATCATTCGTGGCCTGGGCTTGGCCGGGGCCGAAAATCATCTGATTATGTTGCTAGCGGGCTTGCGCGCGCGGGGCGTTGATGCGCGCTTGTTGCTCATCACCGCGCCGGGTCGCCCGGCGGATGACGTTTTCGCGGCGGCCCAAGCGCACGGCATCCCGGTGATTCGCCAGCCCATGCGCGGCTTGTTCGATCCGCCGTTTTTCATCTGGCTATGGCGCACCTTGCGCGCGGCAAAGCCCGACATCGTGCATACGCATCTGGTGCATGCCGAAACCTACGCGATTCCGGCGGCGCGTTTAGCCGGGGTGCGGCATGTGGTCAATTCTAGCCATAATGATGATCCGTTCCGGCGGCGCTGGTTTTTCCGCCCGCGCAATTGGGTCTTATGGCGCCTGACGGATCGCGGCATTGCCATTTCGGAGCATATCCGCCGTTTTGTGATCGGCATTGAAGGCGCGCGCCCGGCCCAAGTGAAGACGATACATTACGGCTACGCTCCCCCGGAGGCCGTTCAGGATGGCGGGAGCATACGGCGCGAGTTGGGCATTCCCATCGAAGCGCCGGTCATCGGCTCGGTGTGTCGCCTGACGGAACAAAAAGGCTTGCGCTATGCCCTGGATGCGCTGCCGCGCGTGTTGGCGCAGTTCCCCCAAGCCCATTACATCATGGCCGGGGATGGCCCCTTGCGGGATGATCTGCGTGCTCAAGTAGCGCATTTAGGACTGGCCGAACGGGTGCATTTTCTGGGCTGGCGGGCGGATAAACTAGCTGTGATGGCCGCTTGTGATATTTTCTTAGCGCCGTCTTTGTGGGAAGGCTTCGGCCTGGTGTTTTTGGAAGCCATGGCGCAAGCCTTGCCCATCGTCAGTACGCAGGTCTCAGCCGTGCCGGAAATCGTGCAGGAGGGCGTGACCGGGCATCTTGTGCCCCCGCGCGATGTGGGCGCTCTGGCCGCAGCACTTATCGCCCTGCTAAGCGACCCACAACGCGCCTGCGAACTCGGCGCGGCGGGCCAGGCCCGGCTCGCGAGCATTTTTCGACCCGAGCGCATGATCGACCAAACACTGGCCATCTATGCGGATTTACAAGGCGAACTCCACGAGGCCCCATGAAAATCGTGATGATTGTCGCGCGGTTAAATATCGGTGGCGTCGCGCTGAATGTGGTGCAATTATGCGCGGCGCTACGCGCCCAGGGCGCGGATGTGTTGCTCATCTACGGGCAAATCGAAGCGGGCGAGGGCGATATGAGCTATCTGGTGGAGGCTTATGATTTGCCGCACCAGGTTTTGCCTTCTTTGGGGCGTTCGCTTTCGCCGCTGCGCGATGCCCGCACGATTTTCGCGCTGTGGCGCATATTGCGCGCGCATCGGCCTGATGTGGTGCATACGCATACGGCCAAGGCCGGCTTTGTGGGGCGGTGGGCGGCTTGGTTTGCGCGTGTGCCCGTGCGGCTGCATACCTTTCATGGGCATGTCTTCAGCGGGTATTTTAGCCCGGCCAAAACGCGCGTGTTTCTATGGCTCGAACGTCTTTCGGGCCTGATCTCCAGCCGGGTCATCACACTGAGCGAACGCCTACGCACCGAACTTTCGGCCCATTACCACGTAACACGCCCCGATCATATCACCGTCATTCCCCTGGGTATTGATTTATCCCCATTTGCCAACCCCGCGCCAACCGCGACCGCTGGGGGCTTGCGTGCCCGCTACGCCATCCCGCCAGATGTGCCGCTGATTGTGGCGGGCGCGGGGCGCCTGGTGCCCATCAAGAATCATCGTTTGTTTATCGCGGCAGCGGCGCGGCTACACGCCCAACGTTCGGATGTTCGGTTCGCGATCATCGGAGACGGCGAACTGCGCGCGGTGCTCGAAACCGAAATCGCGGCGCATGGTCTCGCGGAAGTGGTGCACATCACAGGCTGGGAGCGCGATGTCGCAGCGGCGTATGCGGATGCGGCGCTCGTCACGTTGACTTCGGACAATGAAGGCACGCCCGTGGCCTTGCTCGAAGCCCTGGCGGCGGGTATTCCCGTCGTGGCCACGGATGTCGGCGGTGTGGCGGATGTGCTCGGCGCGGAGTTGGCCGCGTGGTTGGTGCCACCCCGCGATGCTGACGCGCTGTGTGCCGCCTGGCGACGTGCGCTCGATGCGTCGCCGGATGTGCGCGCGGCTCGCGAACGCATCCTGGCGACCTACAGCATTGCGGGGTCGGCCCGCCAGCACCTGACGCTCTACCACCGCCTACGGCACGGCACTTGATCCGCCGCCAAACGAACCTTGTCAGATGAAAGCTACTGCTACTACAATCGCCTCATGTTCCCAAACACACCAGCTTCTACACCGCTTTGGCGCCGCACCCATACGCTAATGTTGGGCGTCCTGCTGCTGGCGACGGTCTTGCGCTTGCATGGCCTCGTCTGGACGTTACCCTATCATTTTCATCCAGATGAAATGCGCATTCTGCAAAATGGCATCAGCATTTTGCAGACAGGCGAACAGGGTAATTCGGCCCTGTTTGACGATGGCGGTAACTATCCCCCATTGCGCGCCTGGGAGGTGAGCATTTTGCGGCGGGGCGCTGTCGTCTTGTTCGGCGACCAAGGCATCACGACGAATTCGCTGGTTGTGCTGTTTGGCCGTTTGGTGAGCCTGTTGTATGCCTTGTTAACCTGTATATTCCTGTTTCATCTGGGGCGCGCGATCACGCGCGATGATGCGGTGGGCATCCTGGCGGCGTTGCTCTTTGCTGTCTGGCCAACAACGGTTATGTTCGGCCAGCGCATTCTGGCGGATGGGGCCGGGTTAATGTTCTTCACGCTGACGGCCTGGCTTTCCGTGCGGGCCTATCAAACACAATCGCCAACTCGGGTGGGGCTGGCCTTTGGTGCGGCGGTGCTGGCGGGTTTAGGCAAATACAATTATTTTACTGCTTTGCTGATACCGGGTCTGATGACCGCCCTGTTGATCTTTCGCTGGTCGCCGCGCCGCACCCTGGCCGCATTGGCCTTGGGCGCCGCCCTCATTGCTCCGGCGGTCTTTTTGGGCTGGCAAACCCAAGAGCTACGCGCCCAACAGTTGTATTACGAGTATCTCGATGATCGCTCGATGTTAGAAGGCGAATTGCGGCGGCTCTTTGGCCAGGGGTATACCCATGACGACCTGACAGTGGCGGCTGTCTATTGGCGCTATCCCATCACCCAAGATGTGCGCCTGCTTACCAATTTCCAGGTTTTAGATGATGCGCTGCCGCCCTATACGCTGCCGCTGGCCTTGCTTGGTGTCGCATTAGCCTTTACGCTGCGACCGCGCACGCTCGATCAAATCAGCTTATGGGTATGGCTACTCGCGGGGATTGCGCCGATTGTGGCCTTCAGCCTCTTTCGCGTGGTGGAAGGCCGCCAGATGTTCGCGGTGGGGGTGACGCTGCTTTTTTTTGCCGCGTTGGGCGTGGTGTATCTGGGGCGCTTTTCACGTCCGGCGGCCTGGGTATTGGGGGCCTTGCTGGTGGTGCCCCTGGCGCATACCGCCTGGGCTCAAAACATAGACTTTACCCGTCCAGATTCGCGCGTGGCCACGGTTAATTGGTTTTTGAACAATGCGCGGGAGGGGACTGGCATCGCCATCGAGCGCGTGCCAGAAGAATTTATGGAGGCGCATGGCTACGCGAGCGAACGTCAGTTCAACGCTCAGCGGATTTTCAGCGCCATGGAACGCGAACCCATCGAGTGGGAAAACACCGGATTTTACTATGTCGTGGCGGATACTTCATCAGCAGGGGGCTATGGTTTTTTTGCCGAAGAATGGGATGCCGGGCAACGTGACGACTGGCTCTCATCTGCCGAGGTTGTGGCGCGGTTCGAAGAAGGCTACAGTGGCCCAGATCGAATCATTATGCGTGTATTTCGCCCGCAGCACGACGTTGATGTGGCGTTTGGGCAGGTGGCGCGCTTGCATGGCTACGACATTAACCGCACGCGCCTGGCTCCGGGCGATACACTGCGCTTGAAATACTTCTGGCAAGCCCGGCAACCGGACGCCAACGACTATACTATCTTTAACCATGTGTTGCATGTGCCCTCGGGCGAGGTCATCCAGGTGCAAGATCGCCTCGCGGGGCACAGCGGCACGCACCCGAGTTCGAATTGGCAGCCCTACGAATGGTTGTTCGACCATTTCGAGATCGTCATCCCGCCGGATGCCCCGGCGGGCGAATACCAATTGCTGGTGGGGTTATATCGTGCGGAGGATGGCGACCGCTTGCCCGTCCCCGGCTATCCTGACAACGCGCTGCCGCTCGCGGATTTGACCGTAGTGCAGGCCGCCGCGCGCTAAATTCGGTAAGATGTGCCCCGAAGCGTGCATCTACGCTTATGCAATTCGCCAAAACCAGTTGACAATTTGGCTCAGGTCGCCTACAACTGATATATAAGATAATGAGCAAACCATCATGCAGACCCTGTATGTGACACCATTGCAGGCCTGTACCTGTGCAAGCCAGGGGCGTTTAACCCTCTGCGGCACAGTGCGTATAGGCTAACACGAGCTAACGAACCACCGTTTTCGCAAACGGTTGATAGACTGACGCAGAGCAAAGCGCCCCTGATGCGACACTGGATGTGTCGCTCGGTGAGTGGGCTAGCGCCTTGCTCTTTTTTGTTGTCTATCAACCGTTTTTTTAATCAGTTTTGACAAATGAACGACGACTACCACGCAGAAGGAGATGCCATGTTAACGGCCTTGCAAGCCAAAGTTGGGCACCACCGCAACATCGAAGCACTTGTCGGCGATACCCCCTTGCTCGGATTCCGGCAAATGACGGCGCATCTGCCGCAGAATGTGCGCATTCTGGCCAAAGCCGAATGGTATAACCCCGGCGGCAGCGTCAAAGACCGGCCCGCCCTGAACATCATTCTTACGGCTGAGCAAGAAGGGCGTATTCAGCCGGGCAAAACGGTGCTGCTGGATAGCACCAGCGGCAATACGGGCATCGCTTACGCCATGATCGGTGCCTCGCGCGGCTATCAGGTGAAGTTGTTTATCCCCGAAAATTGCAGCCCAGAGCGCAAAGCGATTTTGCGCGCTTATGGCGCCGACCTCGTGCTGACCGATCCGCTAGAAGGCTCCGATGGCGCTATTGAAGCCGTGCGCGCCCTGGCGACTGCCCACCCCGATGAATACTACTACCTGGATCAGTACAACAATCCGGCGAATGCCGCCGCGCATTACAACACCACAGGCGTGGAAATCTGGCAGCAGACCGGCGGCGCGGTCACGCATTTTATCGCCGGGCTGGGCACCAGTGGCACGCTGATGGGCACCGGACGCCGTTTGAAAGACTATAACCCCGATGTGCAAGTGATCTCTATGCAGCCCGACTCGCCCTTCCATGGTCTGGAAGGACTCAAGCATATGGAAACGGCCATCCGGCCCGGCATTTACCAACCCGACTTCCCCGACCGCAACATCGTCGTCGGCACGGAAGAAACCTACCGAGTAGCGCGGCGCTTAGCGCGTGAAGAAGGGCTCTTGGTGGGCATCAGCGCGGCAGCGGCCTTTACGGCGGCCTTACGCCTGGCCGAAGAACTCGCCATTGAAGGCGAAAGCGGCACCATCGTGACCATCTTCCCCGATAGTGCGTACAAGTACCTCAGTGAAACTTTCTGGACGGAGCCCGGCGCATGATCGTGACCCTACCCGCCGCTATCCAAG
>DAOTVD010000031.1:0-4056 GCA_034437075.1 Anaerolineae bacterium | reverse complement strand
TGATGAGCTTATGCCCTTCGTATTCATCCAGGGCACTGACCAAAAAGCCATCGACATGATCGGTCATATACAGCACTTCGATGCCGCGCGCGCGGAAGGGGTCAAGATGCGGGCTGCGGGCTGCTGCCGCCACGCTGTCCGCCGCCAGGTAATAGATCGCCTCTTGGCCTTCGACCTCGCCCATGCGCGCGATGTAATCATCCAAGGTGGTTAATTCATCTGGCGATTGGCTGCTGTGAAAGCGCAACAGTGGCAATAAGCGCTCGCGGTCGCTGAACTGCGAGACGATGCCATGCTTGAGGAATGTGCCGTATTCGCGCCAAATGCCCGCGTAGCGCTCCGGCGCGTTGTCGGCCAGTTTTTTTAGTTCGCTCAATACCTTGCGCGTGACGACCTGCTTGAGCTTGGTGAGCACGGGGTTGGCCTGGATGCTCTCGCGGCTGACGTTCAGCGGCAAGTCTTCGCTATCGACCACGCCCTGCACGAATTGCAGGTAATCCGGCAGCAAGGACATGTTGTATTCCTCGATGAGCACCTTGCGCGTATAGAGCTTCAGGCCGGGCTGTTTGCGCGGGCTGAGCATATTGCGCTCGGCAGTCGCGGGGACGAACAACAGCGCGTAATACTGAATCGGCGCATCGCCGCGCGCGTGGATGGTCAGCAGCGGGTCTTCGAAATCGAGGGTCAATTGCCGATAGTAGTTTTTGTACGCCTCTTCTTCGACCTCGCTTGTGCTACGCCGCCAAATGGCCGTTTGTTGGTTGACGGGCTCGCGCGCGGGTTCTTCGGTTTCGCCTTCGCCGTCCGCGTCATCTTCGGCGGGTGGCTCTACGATATAAATCGGAAAGGAAATATAATCCGAATGTTCTTTGATGATCTGGCGTAGCTTCCAGCTACTGGCGTATTCGGTCGCGTCTTCGCGTAGTTGGATCAGAATCTCGGTGCCGCGCGTTTCTTTCTGCGCCGGGACAATCTCATAAGTGTCCTCGCCAGCAGAAATCCAGGTATAGGCTTGGGCGTCGGGCTGGTAGGACAAAGACGTGACCGCCACGCGCTCGGCGGCCATAAACACGCTATAGAAGCCGACGCCAAACTGGCCGATGAGATCGGCAGCGGCGGCGTTTTCGCTGCTTTGCATGCGTTCGACGAAATTGGCCGCGCCGCTCTGCGCGATAACGCCCAGATTCTCGATGAGTTCGTCATGCGTCATGCCGATGCCCGTGTCGATGATGCGAATTTGCTTAGCGTCCGGGTCGGCCTGGATTTCGATAAAAAGTTCGGCGTCCGCGTCGCGGATGTTTTCGTCGCTGAGGCGCTGAAATTGCAATTTGCTCAGCGCGTCGGAACTATTCGAGATCAATTCGCGCAAGAAGATGTCCCGGTCGGTGTACAGCGAGTGCACCAGGATGTCGAGCAAGCGCTTGATCTCGGCTTGGAAAGTATGTTTTTCAGCGGCAGGTTGGTTCACCATGGTTATCTCCGTTCCTTCTCGTGATGTTCTGCGCCTACGATACCGCAAGCGCGTAAGAATTACGCAAAAAATTCGTATGCGCGCGCATAATATTTACCCCAGCGCAGGGGCGCGCCATGCGGTATAGTTGGGCGTATGAGCGAGGATACCTTACAAGACATTATCGACCTAGAAGCCCAGGGCTACCGCGCGACGGCCATGCGCCGCCTGAACGAGTATCTGGAAGCCAACCCGACCAGCGCCGCAGGCTATTTCACGCTGGCCCGGCTGGTGATGCGCCCCGCCGAGCGCTTCGCCGCCATCGAGCAAGCGCTGCACCATCGGCCCGATTACCCCGAAGCGCAACGCCTGCGCGCGGCTTTGTTAGACGAACATCCCGAGCTAGCGCAAAAACGCGGCCTGAGCCCCGGCGCGCGGGTCGGGCTATTGATGTTCGGCGCGGTGTTGCTCATTGGCGGGCTTGGGCTAGGCGCGGTCTTTCTGCTGCCCGAAGACGAACCCGAGGTGGTGGTCGTAGCGCCAGAAACAACCACCCCGCCCGCGACCGTCCCCCCCCCGCCCCCAGCCAACACACAACCCGCCAGCGCGACCCCAAGCGCGTTGGCCGCTTCCGCCACACCTAGCGCGGTTCCGGCAACCGCCGAGCCCACCGCTGGCGGGATGATCATCAGCGCCACGCCCCGCCCTAGCGCGACCGCTACCCCCGGCGCAGCCATCCCCGCCGCTGGTGCTACGCCCGCTCTGCTGGCCATCCCCGAAGACGCCCTCCAGCCCTTCGCGGCAACGCTGGAGGGCTTGCCCGTGCAAGTGATTTTCTCCACCGAGCGCCCCACCGAGGCCGACGCCGCCGCCGCGACTCTGGGCGACCCGAACGAAATTCCCGCCGGGTTGGTGGTGTACGAAACCGAGGCAGGGCTGACTGTCTTCCTGCGCGATGTGCGCCCGCGCGCGGCCCAAGTGGCGGATTTACTGCCCTTGGCCCGTCCCGCGCAAAGTTGGCATATTTCACTGGGTGAGGATGCGGCGGCAACCCTGCGCGGCGCGGCGGCCTATATTACGCTGGATCAACCCGCGACTATCGAAGCCCTAGGGCCTCTGTTCGCCAACCCGCGCGCGGACCTGAGCCCGCCGGACATCCTGCTGGGCTTCATGCTGGCTTATGCCCATAACGCAAGCGGCGAGCACGATTCCGCATTGGCCCTCTACGAAACGCTCAGCGCGTTTGACAGCGACCTAACGCCCGCCATCGCCGCCAATCGTGCCTATTCAATCGCCCAGACCGGAGACGTCGCCTCGGCGGCGCGGTTGTATCTCGACTTAGCCGCCGATGACCCCGCGCCGGGCTTCATCCAGAGCAATATTGCGCGCATCTACACCGACGCAGGCCAACTGGACGCCGCGCGCCTGGCCGCTGACGAGGCTATCGAAACCGCGCCGGATGATCCCCGGCCTTACCTGGAACGGGGGCGCATCCTGGCCGCACAAGATGACCCCCTCGCCGCGCTGGATGCCTTCGGCGAGGCGCTGAGCCAGGATAACGCCTATGCCCCGGCTTGGTATGAAATGGCGCGCGTTCGGCTCGCGCTGGGGACGCTGCAAGAGGCCCAAACCGACATCGACCAGGCGCGCAGCCTGCAACCGGACGTAGCGGCCTATCAACGCCTGGCCGGGCAAATCGCGCGCGCGCGCGCAGACTGGGCGACCGCCGCCGAGGCGCTCCGCCAAGCCGCAAGCCTGGGCGCGGGGGATGCCCTGGCCGATTGGGCCTGGGCCGAATACCAACTGGGGAATCTCGATGCCGCCATCCAGGCCGCGAATCGCGCGCTTTCCGAAAATCGGGACGATGCCCGCGCTTGGCTAGCGCGCGGGCGGGCCTATATGGCTCAGAATGAACTCGGTAGCGCGCTGAACGACTTCGGCCAGGGCTTAGACCGCGCGCCCGCCGAGGTGGATTTGCTCGTGGCGCGCTGCGAAGTCCATAATCGGCTGGGTAACCCCGCCGACGCCGCGCAAGATTGCGACGCCGCGCTGAGCATCGACCCCGCCAACGCCGCCGCGCTCGTGCAGCGGGGTATCTTGCGTCATAATGCCGACGACCGCCCCGGCGCGGCCCAGGATTTCGCCGAAGCCGTGACCCTCAACCCCGAGGCCCATCAGGCGCACTATTATCTAGGGCTGTATGCGCTGCAAGAACGGCGCTATCAAGACGCCATTACGGCGCTTTCGCAAGCGGTTGACCGCGCGCCGCAGCTTGGCCCGGCCTATGCCGCGCGCGGCGTGGCCTATCGCATCTCCGGCGCGTGGGAACTGGCCATCGCGGATTTGGAACAAGCGCTCATCCTGCTGCCCGAGGACGAATACAATCATTACGAACTCGGCCTGGCCTATCGTGCGCTGGCCGACCAAGCCTACGAGGCCAACAACGAAACGCGCGCCATCGACCTATACGAAAATGCCGCCGACAACTTCCGCACCTTCTTGAACGCCAGCCAACCCAGCGACCCGTTCGTGGCGGAAGCCACCGAAGGCTTGCGTTATGTCAATTCGGCGCTGAATGTCATCCGAGGAGGATCGTAACATGCCGA
>DAOTVD010000030.1:0-6674 GCA_034437075.1 Anaerolineae bacterium | reverse complement strand
TTCATTCAAACTCGTCCTAAAACCACCTACTTTAGTCCTGAAAAGATAAAAGTGTACCCCTATCAGCCCGAATTCGGGGGGAGCTAGAGGGGGGTAAAATCAAGCCGGTATCCTTTTCGACAAAAGCAAGCGGCATAGTTAAATACTTGGAAAAGCCTAAGGGGGTGAGGGGGAAGAATTGGCATAGCCTGAGCAGTTACGCCGGGGAGTAGCCTCGCCCTTACAGCGATTAACCCGATGTGAAGTATGTCCACAGAGCCAACATCTCGGTCAAGGCCCAATTTGATGCCAAAGCCCTGCCGACGTGCTTGACGCTTATGTCATTTAGAGCATAATAGCTTACCGGGCACAAATTACGCCCAGTCTGCTGGTTTCGTCCTGTGTTTTATAGCCTGCTGATGGATCATATGAACAAACAAAAATTACTTGTGCTGGGCCTTGTGGCCGTGGGTATTGTGCTCATCGGGGTGGTGGTGTTTACCGCTGTGCAGGGGCTTGTCTTTCCGACTTCGGAAGAAGCCGGGGTCAGTTTCCGTACGATTGAATCTGACCGACCAGAGGGTAGCACCTGCCTGAATAATCCCGGCGAGGTCGGCCTGGCCAAAGAGTTGATTAACATCCGCGAAAATATCGTTGTCGTGGGCGGGGGTACAAACCCCATGCCGGATGCCGAATGGGCCGACTATCGCCCCCGTTTGCCGTGGATCAAGAACATCAATCGCAATACGCTATTCAGCGACAGTTGCTTCTACCGTTCGCCCACCGCCCCGGTCGATTGCGAGGGCGAGGCTTGCCGCATCGAACGCGACATCAGCGGCTATTCGTGGGTAGAACTCTCGTTGGTCGATGCGCAAGATTGCGTGGCCACGGGGGATGCCGAATGCACGGCGAACGGGGTTGATCCGGGGGCGGTGTCCATCACGGTCACGCGCAAATGTCATCAGATCATTTTTACCGATGAGATTTACGAATTGGTTGACCCTGCCGGTAATCGCTATGTCATGCATGCTATTGATGCTGATACGCCGGATGTCAATCCTACGCTACCGGATGGTTGGACGCTCGCGCGCGTGGCGCTCTCCGAACCGCTGGAAATCTTGCCCTTTGGGGGTGGGGATAACTGCTATCATAACGTGGTGCGCGACCATCTCGGCCAGGGCTATCATCAATACGTCTTTGTCGATGACCAGTACCCCGCCCCGTAACTGGCATGTTCACGTATCAGCCGCTCGCGCCAGACCAAATAGCCCCCTATGCCGCGATGACCTTCGAGCGCTATCGAGCTTATTTGTATCAGGCGCATACGGAACATGTTCGTTTTCTGCGTTGGGGGGCCAGCCTAGATGGCCAGCCCGTAGGCTTGCTGCTGGCCCAAGCGAATCGCCATACGCACAAGAGTGGCGTATTATCGCTGTATACGTTGCCGGGGTTCCGGCGGCAGGGCGTCGCTAGGGGCCTCTTGCGCGCTTGTGAAGCTGACCTAACCGAACACGGCGCGCCATCTATCGAGGCGCTATATTCAACCGCCACCCGCAGCTTGCCTATTGTGGAACATCTGCTGGCCCGCGCGGGTTGGCACGGCCCCGAACGCCTGAACACCATCGTGTATATCCCCACCACGCGCGCGGTGTACGCACAATTTTTGCAAAATCCGATGGGCTGCTTGGGTTGCGACCTGCCGCCAGGCTACGCCTATGCCAGTTGGCTAGCGCTGGACGACACGACCCGCGCCAAGTTGCGCGCCGAAATCGCGGAGACAGTTCCGCCGGATGAAAATCCGTTCAGCTATGACGATACGCCGATTGACCCCAGCAGCACGGTTATCTGGCAGGGCGATGCTGTGGTCGCGTGGATGATAACGCATCGCCTAACGCCGGATCGTTTGCGCTTTAGTTTGCTTCATCTGCATGGAGCGCATCGCGGGCAAAAACTGGGCCTGAAATTGATTAACGAAACGGTACGGCGGGCCATCGCGGTTTTCGATGATGAGCATCATCAGGAGATGTTTCTCTTTCAAACCCGCGCGAACAACGACCTGATGCAAGCTTATGCGCACAGCATTGGTAATGTGGTGTCTCATACGGAAGAATTGCGCAGGATGCATAAGGCTTTTCCAAGTATTTAACTATGCCGCTTGCTTTTGTCGAAAAGGATACCGGCTTGATTTTACCCCCCTCTAGCTCCCCCCGAATTCGGGGGGAGAACTTACTCGTGCGCATAATAGCCCCTCCCTGAATTCGGGGAGGGGCTGGGGAGGGGTAATTATTTTTCTGGAAAAGCCTAAGTCCCTAAATATGGCAAGCCACATAGCGAACCGTGAACGTAATTGATACTTGGCGTTTTCGTTTTGAATAGCCTAAAATGATGGCCTATCGACCACTCATACAACATGCTAGAGGAGTACACCCCATGAGCCAAGATTTATTGAATAATCGTCAAAAATGGGAGGCCAAAATCATTGCCAAAGCCTGGGCCGATCCCGGTTTCAAAGCCCGCTTGATGGCCGATCCCCAAGCCACGCTGACCGAATTTGCCGAACAAGAAGGTATTCAACTCTCCGAAGGGCTGACGCTGCCCCAGATCACCGTGTTGGAAGAAACGCGCGAGCAAAGCTATCTGGTCATTCCGCTGAACTTTGACGATGTCGAACTCACCGCCGCCGAACTGGACTTCGTGTCCGGCGGTAGCGCGGGCTGTGGTTGCTCGGGCTGCAAACCCGGATAAGTGCCGTCTGGGGGCTGATTGGTCGCCCCCAGTTTACCTATCCCTATGCGCTACCCCTATTTGAATCCGGCTTATCGCCTAGAAATTCTGGACGGCGGCCCCTGTTTTCTGGTATCTGAAGACGGCGTCGAGATCATCAGCGGCGCGCTATACGCCGCCTTACTGCCGCTGTGCGCTGGGCAGCATACCGAAGATGAGGTGATCGACACCCTCGGCGATGCCTTCCCGCTCACCCAATGCTACTACGCGCTGATGACCCTGGCCCAGCGCGGCATTTTGCTGGATGCCCCAGCGCCCGCGCACCCGCCCGGCCTGGGCTTTTGGCAGGATGCCACCTGGCAAGAGAAGCTGGCCGCGCAGCCCGTGCGGCTCGTGATGTTGGACGACGCGCCACTTGATCCGCGCCCCTGGTTGACGAGCAGCGGCCTGCATCTATCCGACGCAGCGCCGCTGCGGTTGGTGGTCTGCGATGATTATCGCCACCCCGCGCTAGAGGACATCAACGCCGAAGCCTTGCAAAGCGGCCAGGCTTGGATGTTGGCCAAGCCCAGCGGGCAGTATGTTTGGGCGGGGCCGATTTTTCAGCCGGGCCACACCGGATGTTGGGCCTGTTTGCGGCAACGCCTGCGCCTGAATTATGCCACCCACGAGCGCTTACAAATGGCCCTACAAGGCCCGCAGATCATCTCGCCCCCCATGCCTCATACCCCCGCTAGCCTGGCGCTCGCCTGGCAGATGATCGCGCTCGAATTGCAAAAATGGATCATCCATGGGGGCGGCCCCGTGGGCGCGATTCAACATACCGACCTGAAGACCTGGCAGGTTGAGCATCATTACCTGACGCGCCGCCCACAGTGCACGGTCTGCGGCGACCCCCATATACTGGCGGATCAATTGCGCGGCCCCGTCACATTACAACCCGTTGGGCCAAAAGTCGCCAACGAAAGCGGCTATCGTAGCCAACCGCCTGAGCAGCTTCTGACGGATTACGAGCAGCATATCAGCCCCATTACGGGGATTGTGCCCGTTTTAGAACCCGCTTCGGAGGCCGCCGAGGCGTTGCATGTGTATATGGCCGGGGCCAACCATGCGCGCGTGCAGGGCCTCTCCGATGCGGCGGTCGAGTTTTTGCGCGCGCGCTCGATGGGCAAAGGCAGCACGCCTCAGCAAAGCCGCGCCAGCGCCCTGGGCGAAGCCATCGAGCGCTACTGTGGTGCGCTCGCACAGTATACCGAATTCGCGAGCTATGCGGCCTTGGACGAGCGCGCCATCCACCCCAATGCGTGTATGCTCTATAGCCAGGCCCAATACGAAACGCCCCGCGCCCAGCCCATCATGCGCCGCGTTCCGCAACCCCTTGACCCCGACGCGCCGCAATACTGGACACCGCTCTGGTCATTGAGTGAAGAACGTCAGCGCCTTTTGCCGACGGATTATTGCTATTACGACCGCATTGACCCCCAATTGCCGCGCTTTTGCTATAGCGATTCGAATGGCTGTGCGGCTGGGGCTACGTTGCCCGAAGCGATCTTGCAAGGTTTTCTGGAACTCATCGAGCGCGACGCCGTCGCCATCTGGTGGTATAACTGCATCCCGCGCCCGGGGGTGGATGTGGCCAGTTTTGCAGACCCGCATTTGCTACGGCTGGCGGCGCATTATCAAACGCAGTTTGGGCGCGAAACCTGGGCTTTAGACCTAACGCACGATTTCGGGATTCCGGTATTCGCGGCGCTCAGTCGCCGGGCCGAGGCCGACGCCGAAGGGATTCTGATGGGCTTCGGCTGTCATTTCGACCCCGCCATCGCGCTCAGCCGGGCCTTTAACGAGATGAACCAAGCGCTGAGCTTGCTCTTGCCCTTCGAAGCCCACACCGCCACGCATCTGAGCAAGCTGGGCACCGGGCAGGAGTTCGCCGACTGGTATCAGCATGTCAAGCTCGCGGAAGCGGATTATCTGGCACCGCACCCCCATCTACCGGCCACTACATTCAGCGGGTTCGATTTTCAGGCAACAGGGCGCGATTTAATGGCGGATGTGGCGCAGTGTCAAACGTTGGTCGAAGCGCGCGGCCTGGAATTGCTGGTGCTAGACCAAACTCAGCCGGACATCGGCTTGCCTGTGGTGCGGGTCGTGGTGCCGGGGTTGCGCCATTTTTGGGAACGCCGCGCGCCAGGCCGCCTATATGACGTTCCGGTTGCGCTGGGGTGGCTGCCCGAACCGCGCCAAGAAGCCGATTTGAATCCTCTGCCGATGCTGTTATGAGCACGCAGCCGCAAGTGCGCCTGAATTTGCATCCCCAAGCCAGCCTGACGCGCGAAAACCCAAGCCTTTTGACCGTGCGCTTCTCGCTCATGCGCCAACAGATCACCAGCCGCGACCCCGCCACGCTGGATGCCCTCCAACGCTTGGCGGGCGAGGCCCTCAGCGAAGACGAGCTTATCCGCGCCGCGAACGATAATGCGCCCGGCGTGTTTTATGTGCTGAATCAACTGCATGCGCTCGGCCTATTGTGGTATACGCTGCTGGATGACACAGCCCCTATCGCCACATTTCGCCCGATTAGCCCGCGCTTTGCGCCGCGTCATTGGCGGTTGGCCGACGATTTGCGCCTCAGCCTCTCCCGGTTCGCTTTGTGCCGGCGTCACACGGGGCAAACCGTGCTGGATTCGCCCCAGGCCACCGCACAGGTGGCGATTATGCAGCCCGCCAGCCTCGCGCCCCTTTGGGCGGATACGCCCCTCACGGCGGACGATTACGCCGACCGCCTATCCGGCCATCTCGGGGCCGCTACGGCGCGCGCGCTATGGGGCCTGTTGCATCATACGGGCTTTCTGACCATCGACCAGGATGGTACTTCGTCTGAAGACGCCGACCCAATTCGCCATCAGTGGACGTTTCATGATGCGCTGTTTCATCAGATGAGCCGCTTAGGACAGTATCAATTTCTGCTGAATCAGCCGCGTAGTTTTCCGGCGCATATCTCCCCGCAACCCGCCACGCCGCCCCGGCGCGGGACGCAGCTTATCCCTTTGCCGGACGTTAATTCAGCGGCCCCAGACCCGCCCTTTGCGGAGGTCATCGCGGCGCGCCACACGACGCGCGAATTTAACGACGCGGCCCCTATTGACCTGGCGGCGCTGGGCGAATGGCTGCACCGGGCGGCGCGCGCCACGCGCGACACCCAACCCGCCACCCCCGAACGCCCGTATGAGATCGGCGGGCGGAGCTATGGCGGCGCGGGGGCTTGTTACGAACTCGAACTATATCTGACCGTGCGCTTGTGCGCTGGATTGCCCCCTGGGGCCTATCATTATCGCGCGGCGGATCATAGCCTGGATGTGCTGCCCGCGCCCGCAGACCCCCTACAGCGCCTATTCGAGGCCGCGCGCGCCGCTTTGCGCGTGCCGAGCCTGCCCCACATTCATTTGACTATCGCCGCGCGTTTTGGGCGGGTGAATTGGAAGTACGACCCCATTGCCTACGCGCTGATTCTGAAAGATGCCGGGGTATTGCTGCATCATTTATGGTTGGCCGCCACGGTCATGCGCCTGGGATTCGCCCCGCTGGGCTCGGGGCATACCGAAACCTGTGCGGCGCTGCTGCCCGATCCCCTAGCCGAAGGCCCGGTGGCCGAAGCGGTGCTGGGCAGCCTGCCGCCCAGCTAAGGCTTTTCCAAGTGTTCAGTTATGCCGATTGCTCTTATCGCAATGGGTACATTCTTGATTTACCCACCTCTAGTTCCCCCCGAATTCGGCTGATAGGGGTACACTTTTGAGAAGGAGGTCATGTATTCTTGATTTTTGCTTAAAAGTGAAGACAAGAAACATGACCCCAAATCTATTATATCGACTCGAAAAAGACATCATTGAATACTTTTCACATTTAGGCCATTGGCAACGTCACGGACTGCTCTTGAGTATTCTGGCTTTATTACAACAAAGCCACTGTAG
>DAOTVD010000029.1:0-6938 GCA_034437075.1 Anaerolineae bacterium | reverse complement strand
GGAATTCATCACAGGCTATACTTACGAAAGCGATAGCGTGAACGGTGATCCCTGGCTGCAAGAAAATCTCGTCATTGCAGACTTGCGCGCCGGGGAATACCAATTAAAAGTGGGGGAAGTTCGCAATCTGCTTCATCAGCAGGATGTGATTATCGAAGAGGGCATCGTTACCATGCTGCATATCCAACTGGACACCTTACCCCCCAGCAACTGATGCGAATGAGCTCAGGATACGCTATGCCGTTCAAACGCATCTGGTGGGGCATCGTGCTGGTGTTGCTGCTCCATTTTGGCCTACGCGCGCATAATATCGCCGTGCAGGATATTTACATTGACGAAGGCTTCCATACGTCTCGCGCGGCGCGGGTGTGGGATTTTGAAGAACACCCCGCGCGTTTTGCTCATGGCAAATTGCTACTCTATTACTGGTTAGGCATATTCGAAGCCGAACCGCCCAATTTCCTCTATACATCCCGCTGGAGCATGGCGCTTTTTTCGTTGATCACCTGCGCCACGCTCTACACCCTGGGGCGACTGCTAGTCGATTATCGTGCCGGGCTACTCGCCATTACCTTGTATGCAATCTGGCCCTATACCTTGTTTTACGAACGTATGGCCATGGCCGACCCCCTAGCAGCCGGGTTCGTGACATTGTTGGTATGGCGTAGCATCGTGTTTGCGCGGCAACCAACGCCCCGCCAGGGCCTTATCGTGGGCGGGCTTATCGGGCTGGCAACACTCTCTAAACTGACGGTGGGCCTGGCGCCAGTTATTCCAGTGGTAGTTGCCCTGGGCCTATGGCGCTGGACACCCGCGCCACACCCACAGCTTTATGCATGGTTTAAGCGTTACATTCCGCCGCTTGGACTGGCCGCAGGAGTTGTCATCCTGATGTGGTTGCCCATTATGGCACCCGTGATCTGGTCAGAATGGCAGAACAATGATGAAATCTATGTGGTGGTGAATGACTTCAACGTCAACGAAACGGGCAATAGCAATCCTCGGGGATATATCCAGCGTTTGTTGCCGCTCATCGCCGACTTCACATCCGAGGGGTTATGGATTGGTTTGGGTATGGCCACACTCGGCTTAGGGCTATGGCACATCCGGCGTGCGCGCTGGCGGTTCGCGCTAGGCTTGCCGCTAGTATGGGCAGCCCTGCTGGGTACATTGCCGATTCTGGGCGCAGAACTGGTAACTGCGCGCTATTTTATGCCGCTGATGGTGCCTGCGGTTTTGCTGCTGGCTATGGTGTTGGTCGGTTGGTGGGATGTTTTGGCCGGGCAGCGCCAGCCGTTGCGTTTAGTGCTTGTAGGGGCGCTTGCCATATGGGGCTTCGGCTTTGTATGGTCTTTTAACCAGACGTTGCTAACCAGCCCCGAAAACTTACCATTTGAGGATGTTAACCGCATTGAATACCAAAACGGTATCCTGATTGCGGAGGATAGCATCCGCCAGAGTGCCGCTTTCGTCAACGGCATGGCACCTCACACGCGCCCGGTATATGCCACGTGGAATGTGTGCCACTTGATGTTCCTTTACCTAGAGCGTCCGGTCACTTGCTTGGACCTTGATACGCCCTATGGGGATTATAGCGCGCGCCTACCCCGCGAACTTCCGCCGGATGGCACTGGCTACATTATCTTTAGTGATTATCAGCAGCGCTTTTTCCAATGGTTAAACGGCGTCGAAACAAGCTCGGTGGTTGTGTATTCGCGCGAAAGCAGCTTTCCGCGCGATGTGGAAATCTGGGCGCTGCGTTGGCGCAATACAAGCACGCCTTAGGCTTTTCCAGAAAAATAATGACCCCTCCCCAGCCCCTCCCCGAATTCAAGGAGGGGCTATTATGCACAAGCGTAAGTTCTCCCCCCGAATTCGGGCTGATAGGGGTGTAAAACAAAAAGTGTGTCTTCCGAGACAAATGTCATTGGCTTATGGAGAACGCAAAACAAATCCGTATAAAACCGAGGGCTTAAGCCCTCGGTTTTGGCAGAAAAAACATTTGTGTTTGTTTTGAACTGTCCATTAGTTAAAAACTTGGAAAAGCCTTAATCAAACGTGCGGTGTTGCCAGGCCCCGCCCACCATGGTGCCCACAAAGGCCATGTCTAGGAGTTCGGCGGGCTCGCTATCAAACGGATTACGATCCAGCACGGTTAAATCCGCCAGATACCCAGGTCGCAATTGTCCGCTGATGGCTTCCAAGCCAGCCGCATAAGCTGGACCAGTGGTATAAGCCGCTAGGGCTTCGCTCAAGGTAATGCATGCCTCGGGATACCAACCGCCCTCGGGCTGACCGGTTAAATCTTGGCGCGTGAGCGCCGCGTAAAGCCCCTTGCGTGTGTCGAAGGGGTCAATCGGTGCATCGGAGCCGAACACCAAGCGCGTTCCAGCGTCTAACTGGGCACGCCAATGGTAGCTATACGCCGAGCGCGCGCCCCAATAGCGCTCTGCGAGGCGCCAATCCGAAATAGCGTGAATGGGTTGCATACTGGCGATAAGGTCTAGTTCGGCCAAACGGCCTATATCGTCGGGATGTAAGACTTGTACATGCTCGATGCGATGGCGGCGCGCCGCACGCGGGATGCCTAACGTGGCTTCCTCGGCGCGTACTGCTGCGAAAATATCTAGCACATCGCGCATCGCCCGGTCCCCAATGGCATGGATTGTCGCGGGCAGGCCCAAGCGGGTCGCGCGGCTGACGAGTTCATGCATATGCGCCTTTTCCGTCACGACAACCCCATAATTATCCGGTTCGCCTTCGTATGACGCGAGCATCGTCGCGGTACGCGGCCCTAATGCGCCATCCGCGAAGATTTTAAGTGCGCCAATCCGCAGCCACGTATCCCCAAACCCCGTACGGATGCCCAAGGCATGGGCATGGTCGATATAGGGGTCGTTGATTTGCTTGACGATCCGCAAGCCCAATTTGCCTTGCTCGCGCAGAATCTGCAACGCGGCCATACACGATGGGTCGTCATAGTCGTGCAAGCCCGTCAGGCCGTAGCGCCACGCTTCGGCTTGCACCACGCGCATCATCTCAGCTAGGCGTTCGGGGGTCAGGCTGGGGATGCAGTCGGCCACTAGGCGCATTGCGGGCGATTCATAGAGCACACCATCCGGCGCGCCATCCGGCCCACGACCAATGCGCCCGCCTGGCGGGTCGGGGGTTTCGGCATTGATGTCAGCGCGTTCCAAGGCCGCGCTATTGACCCATGCCGCATGGCCAGACTTCGCCCGCAGATAGGCCGGGCGTGCGCCCGTGACGCGGTCTAAATCCGCCGCTGTCGGAAACCGATACGCGACATCCTCCCAGGTATCTTGTAGCCATCCGCTGCCAATGATCCACTCATCGGATGATTTTTCCGCAAAGCTGGCGATAGCTTCTAACGTGGCGGCCAAGCTCGGGATGTCTATCAACTGGGCGGAAAAATGCGCTTTGGCGGTGTGCTCCCAGTGGATATGTGCATCCACCAGGCCCGGCATCACAAAGCGCCCCTCGAGATTATCTTGCACGGTATTTGGCCCAGCCAGACGGCGCATGTCGTCATTCGACCCCACCGCGAGGATTGTCTCGCCGCGCAGGGCCAAGGCCGTCGCGCGCGGTTGCTGGGGATTCAGCGTATAAAGATTGGCATTATAGAGAATACGATCAATCATGGATTTGCCTTTTTTGAACACTGAGACCGATTTAACGCAAATGGTCATCCAACCAGGGATCAAGCGCGGACATATTCGGCACCGGGCCAGCACTGCCCGCGCGCAAATACGCGCGCTCGACTACGAATTGCTCGATTTGTGACGGACGATTGCCATAGAGCAAAATGCCGGGCGCGATGCTCAGCATATCGGCCCCGTTCATACTGGTTTCAAGATTCTCTTGCACGGCGATTCCCACAGCGGGCCAGCGCGTAACGCCCGCCGGGCTGAGCAATTCACCGAACAAGGCCGAGAGAATTTGCTGTTGGCGTTCTGCGCGGCGGTAGTCATCGTCACCATGCCGAGTACGCGCATAGATCAGCGCGCGTTCGCCATCCAGCGTTTGCTCGCCAGGCGCAAACTCGATGCGCATGGTGCCATAATCCGCCGTGGGATAGCTGTTATCCACGATGCGCTGCGGCACATCTACCGTGACCCCGCCAACCGCGTCCACGACATCGACAAAGGCTTCAAAATTCACGCGCACGTAATGATCGACCTCAATACGGAATGTATTTTCCATGGCCGCAATCATCGCCCCCGGCCCGCTGCCGGGTTGGCTCAATTCGGCATTGCGCACGACCGTATTCGCGCGCAGCCAACCGTATTGGGGCGATTGGATGAAGACATCGCGCGGCACCGAAAATAGGCTGACGGCCTGCCCGCGTGGGTTTACGCTCAGCACCATAATGCTATCGGTGCGCGCGAGTTCGGCGCCCGGTGCGCCGGGTCGGGCATCGGCCCCTAGAATGAGAATATTGGTGGTTTCGGGCGGCACCGCCGCGTAATAGGCCACCCCACCCCCGCCCATACTAAACAGCCCCACAAAAAAGAAGAGCACGCCCAAGCAACAGCCCAAGCGTGCACTCCGCCAAAAACCAGCGCGCGGCGGTCGGCTGATGGGGCGCGGCGGAGGCGGCGCGTAACCGCCCGGTGGCAGATGCGAATAATTCGGTTGCATCGGCGTTTAGTGTTCGGCGGTTCCGTTTTCGGTGCCGCCATTGCTGGATGTCGCGCGCGCGTGTGGTTTGTCGTATTCGTGCAATAAGGTCTGGTAACGCTCGCGGTAGAGTTCGGCTTGTGCGCGTTGCAGATTCCAGAGCCGTTCTAGGCTTTGGCGCAGCGGGCTCAGTTGGTCGCCCAACTGGCGCAACTCATCGCGCAGTTCGCCCATGGCTTTGGCATTGGTGCGCCAGGATTCATCGTTGCTGACGTTAAATTCTTTCCACCGAAGTTGGTCATCCGCGATCCAGTCATTCCATTCGGTGCGGAAGCGCTCTTCCGAAAGGCGCTGCATTTCGGCCACTTCATTAATGCGCCGTTCGAGCCGTTCGCCAATACGTTCGAAGTCATCCACCACCTTGCGCATCTGGCGATGTGTTTCGGCCCAGGCTTCGAAGCGCTCCAGATTACGCCGCATGTCATCATCATAAGCGGTCACGCGATTGCGCAATTCGTTAATTTGCTGGTCACGCTGTTGGCTGGTCAGGTTTTGTTCATCCAAAAACTGTTGGATTTCCTCACGGCGGCTCGCTTCGCCCATCTGAATATCGATGATGCGCTTTTCGTTGCTTTTGGTCAGCCCTTCGATTAAATCGGCCTTCGTGCCGAGGTTATCCAGAGCTTTGTTGATGTCGGGGATTTCGGTTTGTAGTTCGGAAAGACGCCGACTATCTTGGCGACGTTGTTCTTCTAATAAAACAATGCGCCGTTCGGGTTCTTCGATCTTTTTGGCGACGTCTTCGATGCGCTGTTGTATCGCCGCCAGGGCCGAGGCCATGCGCTCGCGTTCGGTGCGCAGGCCCAGCACTTCGCGTACGTTGTTTTCCGTCTTGTCGATCCGTTCTTCCAGATCGCGCATAGGGGCCAGCATATTCTCGCGGGCTTGTTCGGCACGCCGTTCGGTTTCGCGCTCAGCGGTCAGGCGCTTGGCTTCTAGCCCTTCGATAATCTCATTGAACTCGCGCCGCATACGCTCTATGAGTTCGTCCTCGCGGTTAGCGGGCATATACTGCGACCGCTGGCTAGAGAGTTGATTCTCTAATCCGTTAATATAATTGCGAAGTTGTTCGATCTGCTCTTGTTGCTGGTGGGTGCGTTCTTCAAGCTGGGCAATCATGTTTTTATCGCGCCGACGCTCTTCATCCAACCATTCGATCATACGCGCAGTTTGCATTACATCCATACCGAGCCACCTCCTGTTCTTGCCAATATCACGTACTATACTATAGCACGAGGCCGAACCCTTGCGGCAGGGTTGGTTAATCGAATAGAAAAGAAAAGGATCATATGCATCGCATCGGAATTGATATACGCTTGCTCTATTACCGCGCCGGGGGCATTGCAGCTTATATGCGTCATCTGTCCGAAGCACTGGCCGCTTTGCACCCACCGCAGCAGTTTATGCTGTTGCATAACTTCCGCATGGGCGAAACGCTGGCGCCTGGGCCGAACTTCCGGCGGGCCAATGCGCTGACCCCAAGCCATCATCGCTGGGAGGCCCTGGCGCTGAGCGCCGAACTGCTGCCGCGTCGGCTCGATTTATGGCATAGCCCGGACTTCATACCGCCGCGCTGGGGCGCCCGGCGGTATGTCATTACCGTGCACGACCTGGCGTTTTTGCGCTATCCCGATATTCAAACCGCCGACAGCCTGCGCTATTATGCTGGCGGAATCCGGCGCGCGGTGCGGCAAGCCGACGCGATCATCGCGGTATCGGGCGCAACGCGCGATGACTTAATCGAGCTAGTCGGCGCGGACGCAGAAAAGATTCATGTCATTTGGGAGGGCATCAGCGACCATTTCGCGCCGCGCCCATCAGCCGAAATCGATGCTGTGCGCGCTCGATATAATCTGCCCGCCGAATATTTGCTATTCGTGGGCACGCTAGAACCGCGCAAAAATATCCCGAATATGCTGCGCGCGTACGCGCAACTGCGCGCGGCGTCTGCCCAGGTGCCGCCGCTCGTGCTAGCGGGCCAAAAAGGCTGGCTGAGTGACGACATTTTTGAAACCATCACTGCATTAAATTTGCAGGAGGCCGTACAATGGATAGGCGCGGTTCCTTTTGCTGATCTGCCCGCGCTATATAGTGGTGCTGTGGTGCATATCCTGGTGTCGCAATACGAAGGCTTTGGCTTTCCGCCGCTAGAAGCCTTGGCGTGTGGCACACCAACCGTGGTTTCGGCGCGGGGGGCTTTGCGCGAAGTGACTGGCGAAGCAGGCGTGTATGCCGACCCG
>DAOTVD010000028.1:0-2957 GCA_034437075.1 Anaerolineae bacterium | reverse complement strand
TACCGCTGTCCCACCTTGTACCCCTCGGACGGACTGGCCTGGGGTCTATACCGTGCAAGCGGGCGACACCCTGTTTAGCATCGCGCAGGCCACTAACACCACCGTTAACCAGCTTGCGCAGGGCAATTGCATCAATAACCCGAATGACATTGTGGTAGGGCAAACGTTGCGCTTGCCGCAAGCTATCGCCCCGCCCGTTGGGAATGGCAATCCGCCGCCGAATAATACCGACCAGGTGCCGCCCGCGACTTGCTCATTTGAATACTTTTTCGTGTTCAATCGGGACATCAACGAAACGCGCTGCCCGTCTAGCGCGCCGGTGGTCTCGAACGCCGCCGGGCAAGACTTCGAAGGCGGTCGCGCACTGTGGTATCAAGCCGCTGGGGTTTATAATTCCCCGACCATTTACGTGATTTACAACGATGGCACATGGGAATCCTACCCCGACGAATGGGACGCCAGCTTGCCCTTTGATGACCCCAGCATCCAACCCCCGGCGGAACGCTTTCAGCCTGTGGCGGGCATTGGCTATCTATGGCGCACGAACGAAACAGTGCGCGAGCGCCTGGGGTGGGCCTACGAACCCGAACAGCCCTTCACAGGACGCCGCCAAGAGCCCCAACTCGGCACCGGAACAACCCTGTACACGCTGTATATCGACCATGGCGTGCGCGACCTCGTGATCCAGTTGAATGAAAGCCTGGTGGGCACCCGAACACGCTCTTGGGACGTAGGGGGAACGTATTGATGCGCGATGCGCTGACAATCGACCTGGAAGAATGGTATCACCCCTACGAAATTCAGCGCAGCGGCGTGGCCTATGATGCAAATGTGCGCCAAGCGCCCGCCGCCACCATACCGCTACTCGATTTGCTGCGGCGGTATAGCGCACATGCGACGTTCTTCACCGTGGGCGAGGTCGCGCAAGCGCACCCCGACCTCATCGCGCGGATGCTGAACGAGGGCCACGAACTGGCCTTTCACGGTTGGACGCATCAAGCGTTGTGGCAGCTTTCGCGGGAGACGTTCGCTGCTGAAATCGAGCGCTTTCTGGCGTGGCGCGATGCAAATTTCCCTGGCGTGCCCGTGCGGGGCTATCGCGCGCCAACCTTTTCGCTGGATGCGCAGACCGCCTGGGCCGTGGATGTCTTGCGCGACTATGGTTTTGCCTATGACGCGAGCATCTTCCCCGCGCGCACGACGCTTTATGGCGTGCCCGAAGCGCCGCAAGCGCCCTATTTCATCCGCGCGGAGGCCCTGACCGGGGCAGAGGATGGCCTGCGCGAAATCCCGATGTCGGTTTTCTCGGCGGGCGGGCTGCGTGGGGGCTTTACGGGGGGGGTCTACCTAAAAATATTGCCTTTGCGCGTGGTCGAGCGCCTGGTTATACGACATCATCAGCGCGGGCTGAGCACCATCTTTTATGTGCATCCCTGGGAAACCCACGCAGAAACGCCGCGCTTGCCCTTGCGCCGCTTCAGCCGCGCGGTGCTGTATACGGGCATGGGCGCGCCCGCGCTGCGCAAATTTGAACGCCTGCTGGCCCGCTTCAGGTTTGATACAATGCAGAAGATTTTCGTCAGCGCTACGCAGGAAAATAACAACAAAGAGACGACATATGGCTAATCCACCGATCACCGGCCAAGTAACCTTTTTGTATACGCGCGATCTGGCTCGCAGCGCCCATTTTTATGAAACCTTACTCGGCCTGCCTTTGTGGCTGGATCAAGGCGCGTGTCGTATTTACCGCGTCGGGGCAGATAGCTTCATCGGGGTCTGCCAGCAGCGCGCCGAGGTGCCGGATATTTCCCCCGACGGCGTGATTTTTACCCTGGTCACCGACGAGGTCGATGCCTGGTATGACACCTTGCGCGCGCGCGGGGTTGCATTCGAAAAAGCGCCTGCCCAAAACCCGCAATTTAAGATATATCACTGCTTTTTGCGTGACCCAGACGGCTACTTGTTGGAAATTCAGCGCTTTTTGAATGCGCCGGACTAATCTTGCGTTGGCTGGTATAATCGAGAACGAACACTTGTCTTAATCGGTTGCACATCAGGCTCACGTTGAGGAATCCCTACTATGGATGACCGCATGGTCAGTGGCAACAAACGCCCCGAAGACCGGGTCGATATTGCTTTGCGCCCTAAATCGCTGGATGACTATATTGGTCAGGCGCGTGTGGTGGAAAACCTGCGCATTTTGATCGAAGCCGCCCAGGGTCGTGATGAAGCCGTCGATCATGTCTTGTTTTATGGCCCGCCGGGGTTGGGCAAAACGACACTCGCCCATGTATTGGCCAATGAAATGGGCGTGAACATCAAGGTCACCGCCGGGCCATCCATCGAGCGCGCGGGCGACCTAGCCGCCATCTTGACCCACCAACGTAAGGGCGACATCCTCTTTATCGACGAAATTCATCGCCTGGGTAAGGCGGTCGAAGAAGTGCTTTACCCAGCCATGGAAGATTTCGCGCTGGACATCGTTATCGGCAAGGGGCCAGCGGCTAAGAATGTCCGGCTTAATCTGCCACGTTTTACAGTAGTTGGCGCAACGACCCGCCTTGCTTTGCTAACGGCCCCCCTGCGGGCGCGTTTCGGCGCGGTTTACCGGATGGACTTTTACGATATGGACGCCATGACGACGATCATTCACAATGCCGCCGCCAAGCTAGACGTTCCGATTGATGACGACGGCGCCGCCGCCATTGCTCAACGCGCCAGGGGCACGCCGCGTGTCGGGTTGCGCCTGCTGCGTCGCAGCCGGGATTATGCCCAAGTACGCGGCGATGGCGTCATCACCGCCGATTTGGCCGTCGGATTCTTAAGCGAAATGATGGAAATTGACGACATCGGCCTAGATGATAATGATCGGCGTGTTTTGTTGGCCATCATAGAGAAATTTGATGGCGGCCCGGTGGGCCTAGAAACCATCGCGGCCAGCATCAGCGAAGAAGCCG
>DAOTVD010000027.1:0-41342 GCA_034437075.1 Anaerolineae bacterium | reverse complement strand
GCTTGATATAGCTATCGATATTCTCGCGCCGGGCGCCGGGGCGCGCGCCCGAAATCGCGTCGGCGGCTTCAACGATAATCGCTTCCACACAATTGGCCTCGACCTCGCCATGGTGGCTGGCGATGCAGTTCAGCACACGCGGCCCCACCTTAAAGCGCTTGGCAAAGTCCGCGCCGATAAGCGCATGTGACCCTTCGATCTCGTGGTCGATGGCCTTGCCGATATCGTGCAGCAAGCCCCCCGCCCGCGCCACCGGCACATCGGCGCCCAATTCCGAAGCGATCATGCCCGCTAGGTTGGCCGTTTCGACCGAATGCGAAAGCTGGTTCTGCCCAAAGCTAGTACGGAACTTGAGCCGCCCTAGCAACTTCATGATTTCTGGATGCAAACCCGGTACGCTGGCCTCATACGCGGCCCGCTCGCCTTCTTCGCGGATCACGCGGTCGATTTCGCGGCGCGTTTCTTCCACCAATTTTTCGATCCGTGCCGGATGAATCCGCCCATCTAGCACGAGCTTAGCCATGGTGCGCTTGGCAACCTCGCGCCGGACGGGGTCAAAGCTGGAGAGCGTAACGGCTTCGGGCGTGTCGTCCACGATGACATCTACGCCCGTGGCCTGTTCGAAAGCCCGGATATTGCGCCCAGCGCGGCCAATGATACGGCCTTTCATTTCATCCGAAGGCAAGGTTACGACGCTGACGGCGATTTCAGAAATTGTGTCGGAGGCCATACGCTGCACGGCTAAGGAGATGATGTCACGCGCGCGCTTGTCGGCTTCTTCTTGCATTTCTTCTTCCACAACGCGAATACGGCGGGCCATTTCGGTGCGGGTGTCTTCTTCGACAGCGGCCAGCAGTTCTTGCCGCGCTTCATCGCGCGACATTTCCGCAATGCGCGTTAAGTCTGCAACGCGCTGGTTATACATGTTTTCGATTTCGTTACGGCGCTTATCGATCTGGCTTTGCTGTTTGCCCAGGTTGGTTTCGCGCTTTTCGAGCTTCTCTTGTTTGTCGTCTAGCGACTCGCGGCGGCGCTGCAAGCGTGTTTCTTCGCGCTCGACTTCATCGCGCCGTTTTTTCAAATTACGTTCATGTTCGGCTTGTTCTTGTTGACGTTCTTTTTTCGCTTCGGTATCTAGTTGTTGGGCTTGTGCCTCGGCTTGTTCTAAGATGGTTTTGGCTTGTTCTTCTGCTTGCCGGATGTGATCTTTGCCACGACGTGCCTGAATAGTGTTATACAGCGTACTCCCAGCCACGCCACCGACGAGCAGTGCGATTAGACCAACAATGAGGATGTCCATGGGTGCTCCTACTGCTCATCACCAAAATTCTCGTCATTTTCATCATCCCCGAGTGTCTCTAACAAATCATCCACCACCGGACGCACGACGTCGTATGCAAACCCGCGCCGCACCAAAAAAGCGTACAGCTTTTCGCGAATTTCGGCGTGGTCTTTGTGGCGTAACGTACGCAACTTCTTTTCGGCGGCTCTATGGGCCGAGTCGGTTGGTTCGACATCTTGTAGCACCGTGTCGATAATGGTGCTATCGATGCCCTTCTGCCGCAATTCATAACGCAAAGCGTGCCGACCACGCGGATTAAACTCCTCACGATTGCGCACCCAAAAGCGCGCAAATTCCAGGTCATCAACGTAGTGTAAATCTTCCAGCCGTTGGATGATTTCATCGATGGCTGAGGGGATGATGTCTTTCTGTTCGAGATAGCGCCTTACTTCTGCAATGCTGCGCGGACGACGCCCTAACCAACGTAAGGTCTGATGATAGGCCTGGCTGAGCGTATCTTGAGCTTGTAGCGCCTCGATTTGTGCATCGGTCAGGGTTTGCCCGGTGTATAGGCTCAGGGCGGCGTCACGGTGCAAGCCAAAGGCAAACGCACCGTCGATGAAGACATTAACGCGATCTTTATTTCGTTTTTGCACTTCTAGCGCGCTAATCTGACCGCCCACGGGCTTAGCTCTCACCTTATTTATGCAAAAAACCGCAGCCACAGAGACTACGGACTTTTAGCATACACCTATGAACGCACAATAACCTGCTTAGCGCTCATATAAGCGCCATGCAGGGAGACGATTGGCGTCTGCGATGTGCTCATTGCTCAACAGGTGGAGGCTGGTAAAGCACCAAACGCTCAACACCTGTTTGCGCCCCCACCATATTGTATGGGGTGGGTGTTAACCGCCCGCCGATGATAGACATATCGGCGAGGTTATCTTAAAGACCATAGTCGTCGCCTTGTTGGAAGGCAGCGTCAAAAGCATTAGCAGCGTTTGTAACGCTAACTCTACTGAAGATTATGCATCGTTTCGAAATTTTGCACAAGACATCAACCCGCCGCTCACGTAAAATGGTTCCTTCCAAAACGCTTTGCGTGACGAACACGAACACGGGTGCTGTATGCAATTACTGGATAAACGCCTGGTTACGATCTTGATGATTGTGCTGGTGCAAATGATTGGGGCATCGATGGCATTGCCGATTCTGCCCCTGTATGCCAAAAGACAATTCGACCTATCGCCTGAAGTCATTACGTTGCTGATCTCGATATTCTTTGCGGCCCAATTCCTGGCCGGGCCCATCATTGGGCGCCTGTCGGATCATTACGGGCGTTTGCCAGTGCTCATCATCAGCCAACTAGGCACGATCATTAGTTTTGCGATGTTGGGCTTAGCGCCCTCACCCGCCTGGTTGTTTGTCGCGCGCGTTCTGGATGGCATCACTGGCGGTAATATTATCGTGGCTCAGGCTTATGTCACCGATATCACGCCCCGCGAACAACGCACGCAAGCCTTGGGCTACGTCTTTGCCGCGTTCGGGGTAGGCTTTATTATCGGCCCGGCACTGGGCGGCGTGCTGGCCGCGCTATTCGGCGAGCGCATGCCCTTTTTAATCGCTGCCCTTGCGGCGCTCCTGACCGTTTTGCTGACCGTCTTTACGCTGGATGAATCGCTCTCGCCCGAACAGAAAGCCACCAACCAGACCGGGGACAAACGCCAGATGCGCCCGCGCCAAGTGCTCAGCAATTTTCCGCTGGTCTTGATCCTTCTCGTGAGCTTTGTATCGACCTTTGGGCTGGGGCTCTTGCAGGCGACTTTCGCGCTATTCGGCGAAGCAGTGCTGTTTGCGGGTGACAACGAACAAACCACCAATTTGGGCATTGGGTTGTTGTTGGCGATGGTGGGTTTTGGGCAGGTGTTTACCCAAACGCTCTTGCTGGGGCGTTTGCTTAAGCGCTTTGATGAAGGTGTGCTGATTGTACTGGGGCTGGGCTTGCGGATGGTGAGCATGTTCGGTTTGGTAGTCGCGCTTTCGCCCTTTGTGGCCGCGCCCGCGACGCTCTTTTTTGCCGTAGGCGGGGGTATTTTGCTGCCCCCTTTGCAATCGATGGCTACCAACACTGTGGGCGAGCATTTGCGCGGTGGGGTATTGGGGTTGTATCAATCCTCACGCAGCCTGGCAACGATCATTTCTACGGCGCTGGGCGGCACCCTCTTTGCCATCACGCCGACAGCCCCCTATTGGCTGAGTGCTGTGCTATTTGGGGCCTCTCTCGTACCCGCTATATATCTGATGCGCTGGGCCCAGGCCCACGCGACAAGCTCGCCAGAAGTCGCCAGCGCGGCTACCGATTAAATCATCCGACAAACGGAGGCGTGCATAGCACCCCAAATAAAAGAACACTGGGTTCCAGTGGACTCTTAAGTCTAGGTGGGCGATGCTAAAAACATCTTGGCCCTTTGGGTACTTTTGGGTCCTGGAGCGTTCCAGTGTCTTTTATAAGCCTTTTCAAATAGCCTTGCTCAGGGCTTAGTTCGCTGTTTGATTAACCGCCTGACCCATAAGGTAGTATTTGGGTTTTTGCGGTGTCATTCAGGTGTTTATCCTGATTTAATTCTATTATGCCCGTCTTCAGCGCCGCGCGGTAGTGATACATGTCATATTTCAGATGTGCAATCTTTATGGTCGCCACCCCGCCCAACTGCGCGCCTGCCAGGCGCTATAGAGCGCAATGGAACCGACTGTCGCGACGTTTAGGCTTTCAACAGCCCCCCGCATCGGCAACGCGGCCAATAGATCGCACGTTTCGCGCACCAGGCGCCGCATACCCTCGCCTTCGCTGCCCAAGACCAGCACCAGGGGGCGGTTCAAATCGACCTGATCGATGGGCGGCACCTCCGGCCCGATTTCCATACCCACGATCCAGACTTCCTGTTCTTTGAACCATTTGAGCGTGTTCACCAGATTCGTGACCTGGGCCACGGCTAAATGCTCTACCGCCCCGGATGAGGCCGCCACGACAGCGGGCGTTACCTCCACACCGCGCCGCGTTTGCAAAATGACACCATGCACGCCAACCGCATCCGCCACGCGCAACAAAACGCCGACGTTTTGCGGGTCTTTTAGCAAGTCCAGCGCTAGGAAAAAAGGTGGTTCCTCGCGGGCCTGCGCGATATTCAGCAAGTCATCAAACGCCTGGTAAGGATAGGCCCCGGTGCGCAGGATCACACCCTGATGGTTGCCATCCTGGGCCAGGTCGTCAATCACTCGGCGCGGCACCCGGCGAATATCCAGCGCGTGGGTTGTTGCCTGGTTTAAGATGTCGGCAATGATTCCTTTTTCCTGGATGCCCTCGGCCATCAAGAGCTTATGAAAATCGCGCCGATTCGCGCGTAGGGCCTCGTACACGGGCCACCGACCATAAATAAAGTGCGCCAAAACTGCGTCCTTTTTCGTCTATTCCCGCTTAGGCGTTGCGCCAGATGGTGCCATCTGGGCGGTCTTCCAACAAAATGCCCATCCCTGCCAGTTCATCCCGGATGCGGTCGGCCTCGGCGAAATCTTTGTTCTGGCGGGCTTTCATGCGCAGATCAATTAGCAGGCGTACCAGGCCGTCTTCGCGTTCGGCATCCGCATTGACCGTGAGTGTTTGCGGAATGATGCCCAAAACATCGCCGCCTAATTCACGATAGGTTGTGTCAATCGCCTCTAAAATCGCCTTGCCTGGCTCGCTTTCGCCGTTGAGCAAGCTGTTCACCTCGCGCGTGAATTCATACAGCGCCGCCAGAGCGCCCGGCGCGTTAAAATCGTCATCCATAGCCGCGTGGAACTTTTCGCGCGTGCCCTCGATAATCTCTTGGAAGACGTTGCCATCATCGCTATCTGTGGCTGTGCGCAGGGTTTCGCGCGTCAGGCGCACCGCCCCCATGAGGCGCTCCCAACCATTTTTAGCCCCTACGAACGACTCATCGCTAAAGGTCAGCGGATTGCTATAGTGTCCGCTTAAGATGAGTGTACGTACGACCTCCGGCGCGTGTTCGGCTAGTGCGTCTTTGATGGTCACGAAGTTGCCCAAACTTTTGGACATCTTTACCGCGATGCCGTCTTCATCGGGCACCATCAAACTGCCCACGAGCATCCAATAATTAGCAAAGGGGGCATCATGCGCGCATTCACTCTGCGCGATTTCCGATTCGTTATGCGGAAAGATATTGTCGATACCGCCGCCGTGAATATCAAACGTCGCGCCCAAATACTTGCCCGCCATGGCCGAGCACTCGATATGCCAACCGGGAAATCCTAAACCCCAGGGGCTATCCCACTGCAAGATATGCTCGGGTTCGGCTTTTTTCCACAAGGCAAAATCCGCCGGGTGCCGTTTTTCGCCGCGCACGGTTTCGCGCGTGCCGGATTCTTGTTCTTCGACCTTGCGGTTAGAGAGCTTGCCATAATCATCATAGGATGTCACGTCGAAGTAAACACTACCGCCCGATTCATAGGCGTGGCCTTTGTCGATTAGTGTTTCGATCATTTTGATTTGCTCGGGTATGTGGCCGCTAGCGCGCGGGCTGATGTCGGGCCGTAGGACATTTAGCGCGTCCATGTCGGCAAAATAGCTGCGCGTATAGGTTTCAACGATTTGCATAGGCGTAGCCGCCGCCTGGCGCGCCTTGCGCAAGATACGATCTTCGCCAGTATCGAGCAAATGGCCGACATCCGTAATGTTTTGCACATACAATACGTCATACCCAACATGGCGTAAATAGCGCACGACGACATCGAACGAAACATACGTCTTGGCATGGCCAATGTGAGCATGGTCATAAACGGTTGGGCCGCAGACGTACATATTGACTTTCCCGTCAGCGATCGGCTCGAAGGGTTGTTTCTGGCGCCCTAACACGTTATAGATTTGCAAAGCCATATGCTTGAATACTCCTGTTGGTTTATTCGATGGGGAATGGCCCCGGTGGTCACCCACTGTTTGGGCTACGTGCTATTGTACCGTCTTTGAGAGAGCGTGGTACAATTTGATTTTAACAGGGGGAAACCAATCACACGTCAATAAAGAGGCAATTTCCACAGTGAAACGATGCATAATCATGAGTCTGTTCCTCTTGTTGGTGCCTGGTCTGTTGGCCTTCCGCCCTGCACAACAAGCCGAGGAGCTACAGGTCGAAGTGCTGGCAGGGGTTGGCGGCTGGTATCGCTCGGGCGATTGGCTCCCCTTACAGGTGCGCGTCGAAAGCAGCGATACGACGATCCAAGATGGTTTGCTTCAGGTGCGCATCGGTGTGACAACAGGCACCGCAACCCAATTCGAAACCACCTATCAAACTGATTTCAGTATCGCCCCTGGTGAGAACCGTCGCGAATTTCTGTATATTTCCTTAGATGACTTCACGCGCGATGTGCAAGTCGAGATCGTCAATAATGAAGGTGATATCGTCACACGCGCGCGGGCCGATATACAGCAACTAGATTATGCAGACGTTCTGTATGGTGTTATCACAGACGCTACGGTGGGTATTATTGATGTCGCGCGCTATCGTATCGGGCGCGGGCGTAGTTACCAGGTCAATTGGAGTCTGGAAGATATTCCGCCAGATGCCAATGGGTTCCGCGCGCTGGATGCGCTCATCATCACGGATACCAACACCAGTGGCTTGAGTGTCGCCCGGCAGGAAGCCCTGCGCGAGTGGGTCGCGAGTGGTGGGCATCTTATCGTCACAGGCGGCACCAACTGGCAACGCACCACCAGCGGCCTGGTGGATTTATTGCCCGCAGAACCCACCGAAACAGTTACGCTAGACGATGTGCGACCGTTAGGCGAATTCGTGAGCGTTGTGGAAGAAGACCGCGAGATTCTGGAGAATGAAACCCTGGTCGCGGCCAGCACCCCCCGCGAAAATGCCGAGGTTCTGCTGGCCGTGGATGGCACGCCTTTGGTTGTCCGCCATATGATCGGTAATGGCACGGTCGATTTCGTGACCGTAGACGCAACCACCGAGCCTGTGCGCACCTGGGGCGAGTTTTCGCGCATCTGGCGCGAACTGCTCATCAGCGCCGAGCCGCGCCCCAGTTGGAGCCATGGCATCGAGCGCTTTACCGAGGCCCAAAATGCTATCTCTAACGTGACTGGCTTCGATTTACCCCAGGTTTTGCAATTGCTGGCGTTTCTGGTGGCGTATATCGCGCTGATTGGCCCGATCAATTATTGGCTGCTCAACGCCTTTGGGCGTCGCGAATTGGCTTGGCTGACCATCCCCGCGCTTATCGTTGCTTTTTCGGCGTTTGCCTACCTGACCGGGTTTTCGCTGCGAGGCGATGCCGTAACGGTCAACCAGTTAAGCGTGATCCAAGTGTGGGACGACGCGCCAACCGCGCGGGTCGATGGTATGGTGGGGATCGTTTCGCCCCGGCGTACATCGTATGATGTCATCATTCAGGAGGGATTACACTTGCGTTCCGTCCCCAACACCGCATCTGACACGGCGTTAGATGTCACTATTCGACAAGGTGAAAATGATGTCGCGCGCGATATCCCGGTGGATGCGGCCATCATGGCTACCTTTGCTACATCCGGTTATATTGAAGCGCCCGCGTTAGAGGGCTCGGCAGTATGGCAAATACGTGGCGAAAACGTGTTACCCCGTGTGACGGGCGAAGTGACCAATGGCTTGGATGCGCCGCTCGAAGATGCTATCATCCTGGCGGGTACCGAGGCTTACGAAGTGGGTGACCTCGGCGCGGGCGAAAGCGCAAGCTTTTCGCTGAATGTCGCGTTAGACCAACCCGCCCGGCAACCATTGGGCACGCGCGTTGACCCCGCGCGTCCGGTGCTGTATCCCCAACTAGCGCGTAGCCAACGCGCCGCCGAACTCTGTTATCCTGTCAATGGGCCGAATCTTGTTTATACTCAGGTCATGGAAATGCACGCCGGAGCGTTTAGCTGCACCAGTGGCGGCGACGACCGCGAAATCGAGTTACGCCGACGGGCCTTGCTGGTGGCCGCCATGAATAACGAAATTGATCTGAACGGTGGTCGGGCGACGGATGTTTTTCTGCTGGGCTGGGGGCCGCCACCGCTGGATGTCACCATTGCAGGGGTGGATCAATTAGAAGATGGGAGCGCGTTGTATATCTATGAAATACCCGCGCGCATTGACATCACAGCCGATGAACCCTTTATGCTTCCTGTTGGGTTGATGAATTGGTCGCTCATTGAAACCGACCAGCCCAATCGTCTCCCCGAAATCAATGCGGATTTGTCCATTCCGTTGTTGGGCGAGCAGGGCGCAGCGCTACGCTTTACACCCATGCCAGATGTGCCGCTGGAAGATGTTGCTAGCCTGCGGCTCGAAGCCCAATGGCGGATTGGCATCCGTGAAGATAATGTCGCTTTCTCTTTATGGAACTGGGACGAGGCCGAATGGCAAGAAATTGAAATGGATTTTGTGGACGCCAACCAGACAATCACCGAAGCTATCATAGACGACCCCGCGTATATCGGCCCGCAACAGGCCGTGCAGGTGCTGGTAGAGGGCCAGGATATCGCCGGGGGACAGGTGACGATTCAGCGGTTGAATGTTACATTACGCGGTACAGAGTAGGAGTTGTAAGCAAACATGACGGATCAAGCCTTAGAAAATGAAAAATCGTTAGGCGCGCAAGAAGCCGCCGCAATGGAAGAACTCGCCGCCTCTCTCGATACGTCCGATGTCGAGGTGGATCGCGAAGATTACGTTATCGAAACCCGCAATCTACATAAACGCTATGGCAAGCTGCACGCCGTCAATGATTTGAACCTGCGGGTGCCGCGTGGCTCAATTTACGGTTTTGTTGGCCCGAATGGCGCGGGCAAAACCTCCACCATGCGCATCCTGACTACGCTGATGCTGCCGACATCCGGCGAAGCCTTCGTCAATGGCTATTCGGTGGTGAAACAACCGCGCGATGTGCGCCGCTCAATTGGCTATATGCCGGATTTCTTTGGCGTCTACGATGATATGAAAGTCTGGGAATATCTGGATTTCTTCGCGGCCTGTTACGAAATCCCGGATGCCGACCGCCCCGGTTTAATTAACGACTTGCTCGAATTGGTTGATCTGCGGCACCGTTCCAATGATATGGTGGACAAGCTGAGCCGGGGTATGAAACAGCGCCTATGCCTCGCGCGCACCCTGGCCCACGAGCCCGAAGTCCTCATCCTGGACGAACCTGCCTCCGGCCTAGACCCCCGCGCGCGCGTTGAAATCCGTAGCCTGTTGGTAGAACTGGCCAAAATGGGCAAAACCATCTTTTTCTCATCACATATCCTGGCGGATGTCAGCGAAATTTGTACGGATATTGGCATCATCGAAGCCGGGCAGATCGTCGCCCAAGGGCCAATCGACGAGATGCGCCGCCAGCTAATGCCCCATCGCACCATCATTATCACCTTGCTGGATCGTGTAGACGAAGCCAAGGCGATTCTAAATGGCATTGGTGGAGTCGAAAACATAACAGACTTGAAACCCGAAGGCAATAAGCCGCGCATTCAGGTGAACTTCACCGGAGACGAAGCCGGCATCACGGACATTTTGCCGGCGTTGACCAGCCAAGGCATCCCCGTGGTGAATTTTGCCGAACAGACGCAAGACCTGGAATCAGTCTTCATGAAGGCCACGAAAGGCATCGTCACATGATGCGCAATCCGGTCGTCCTGAAAGAATTACGCGGGCGGATGCGGGGGCCGCGCGCCTTCATCGTGCTGACGGGCTTTCTGAGCCTGGTGGGCGGTTTTACCCTGCTCATTTATCTGGTGCAAACGGCGGCGGCGGGCGCCACGGCCAGCCAAGTGGACGGCGGGCAAATCGGGCGCAACCTCTTTGATGGCATTGTGGGGGTCGAGCTTTTTCTGGTGACGTTTATCGCGCCCGCCTTCACGGCGGGGGCCATCAGCGGCGAACGCGAACGCCAAACCTACGACCTGCTGCGCACGACCCTTCTGCCGGAGTCCGCGCTGGTGGTGGGCAAGTTGTTCTCAGCATTGGCATATATTTTTCTGCTGCTGCTGTCCGCGATTCCTTTGCAAAGTTTGTCGTTCATCCTAGGTGGTACAGACATTCCTGATATGGCGATTTCCGTCTTAGTGTTGTTTGTGCTCTCCATCTTTTTGGGCACCGTCGGCGTCTATTTTTCCGCACGTTTGCGCCGCACCTTGCCCGCTAGCCTCGCGACATATGGCATTGCCTTGGCGCTGGTCGTCGGCCTACTGGTGATTCTCGTCATCTTCATCAGCCTAACCGACCCCTTGCTAGACAATAGCGACCTCAGCGAAAGCACAGAATGGGGAATACTCATCTCGCGCGGGGCGCTGGTGTGTTTGAATCCGGCGGCGACGCTGCAAGTGACGCGCGATTTTCTCGTCACGCAGCAAAATCCCTGGACATTCGAATATACGTTTGCCAGTGGCAACACCACCACCCTACCCTCACCATGGATCATGTTCACCATCATTTATATGTTGGGTGCGGCGGTCTTTTTCTGGCTAACGACGCGCATCATTAAAGAAGTCGATGAATTTTGAAAAACGTTTTTCAGGTTGTATAGGTATCACAGAGCGTAAGGTAATCAATGTATGAGTGTCGCAACTAAAAACTTTGAACTCGGACGCACGCTACGGCGCTGGGATTTGCGCCGTCGTTTGCAAGAAACCCTCATTTGGTTGCCACGCGGTATTCTGATAGGCGTTATCGTGGCCCTTGGGATCACCCTGGCATCGTACTACCAGCCCTGGCTCTTGCGCGATGAACTCGTACAAGTGGCCCTGGTCGCTAGTGGGGCGGGGGGCATCTTGACGCTCGTCTGGACATAGCTTTATCCGCGTTCGGTGGCCTGGTTAGCATCCCATTTCGATGCACGTTTTCGCCTGAAAGAACGCCTAAGCACCACGTATCAACTTTCGCAGGGGCTTATCCCACCTGCCGATGATCTGATGGATTATCAGTTTCAGGATAGCCAGCGCGCGGCAGGTAGCGTGGATTTGCGTGAAGTACTCCCCCTACGCCCGCGCTGGGCCGAGTTGGCCGTGCTGGTTTTGGCGCTCATCGCGTTGGTGTATTTACTCAGTCTGGATAGTCCTTTCGAAGAAGACATTATCGAAGCACGTACCCTGCAAGAAGACCTGGCCGAACAAGTCGAGAGCCTGGAAAATACGCGCGAGGAAATCCTGGCTGATGAAAGTTTGAGTGACGCCGAACGCCAGCAATTGCTCGAACCGTTAGATCAAGCGCTGGAGACTTTGCAAGAACCGGATGTCTCGCGCGAAGAAGCCGTTGCGGCGCTTTCGGAAGCCGAACAGGAATTGCGCGAACAAGCGAGTGGTCTGACTGAAGAAGAAAGCCAGGCATTCGAGCAAGCGGGCAACAGCCTAAGCGAATCCGAAGCGGGCGAGGAAGCGGGCGAATCCTTGTCTCAGGGGAATCCGGGCCAGGCTGCCGATGCGCTCGAAAACGCGGGCCAGGAACTGGCCGAAGATGAACTTTCGGAGCAAGAACGGCAAGAACTGGCCGATCAACTCGAAGAAGCTGCCGATGCGCTCGAAGGCACGAATCCCGAAGCAGCCGAAGCGCTCCGCGAAGCAGCCGAAGCGCTCCGCAATGGCGACACCGAAGCTGCTCAGCAAGCATTACAAGACGCTGCCGAAGCCCTGCGTGAGCAAGCCCAAGCGGCGCAACAGCGCGATGAGGCCCAAGCCGCCGACCAAGCCGCCGACGATATGCAGCAAAGCCGCGATGAAATGACTCAGGGCGAACAGGGCCAGCAAGGCCAGCAGGGCCAGCAAGGCGAGCAGGGCGAGCAAGGCCAGCAAGGCCAGCAAGGCCAGCAAGGTCAGCAGGGCCAACAAGGTCAGCAGGGCCAACAAGGTCAGCAGGGGCAAGCTGGGCAACAACCTGGCCAACAACCCGGCCAGACTGGCCAAATGCAAGGCCAGAGTGGTCAGCAGCAGGGCCAATCGGGCGCATCTGCCGGAGATCAAGCCGGTGGCGCGGGCCAAGACACCACCCAAAGCGGTAACCAATCGAGTTCACCGATTGATACAAACAATCAGCCAGGGGATAATAGAGGCTTGCAGGACTTCGATTCCGTCTATGCACCATCGCGCATTGGCGATGAGGCTAGCGGGCCGGATGAGGCCGTTTCTGGCGAGGTACTGGGAGAAGACAGCATTGACGAACGCGAGGCCGACTTTAATCAGGAATTTGAAGGAGCCTCGCAAGTGCCGTATGATAGCGTGTATGCTGATTATGCCGACTCGGTAAATGAAGCCCTGGACACAGATTATATTCCGATTGGGATGAGGGATGTTATTCGAGATTATTTCTCGTCACTCGAGCCCTGAGAATAAGGAGAGGTTGCGTGGGGGGTACGCTAAGAGCGGTAAGATGGAGTGTTCGAGCCGGAGCAATGTTGGTCATGCTGTGCTGGTTAGCAGCCTGCGTACAGCCGATACAGCCTACCCCTACCCCCGCACCCACGGCGATTGCCTCGCCCACACCGCCCGCGCCTCCGCCTACCGGGCCGACCTTTCCTCCCGATACGGTTGGCACTTTTCTGGCGGTCAATTATGGGGCCAGTCCCAGCGATCTAACGCTTTTTACACAGTTTTCTGTCGGGCCGGATGAGATCATGGGCTACCGCTACACGGATGCGACTGGCCAAACCTGCGCGGGCTTTGCCCAGGCAGCGGCCAATCCGCCCACAGTTTGGAATGCCGATTTTCGGTGTAGCCCACCTGGCACCCAACTCACTGCTGGTTCGACACTCTTTGCACTCACCAATGGTGAATTTTATGTGGTGGCGTTTGGCTATGTTGATCCAAACACCGCGCCGAATGCCAATGCATATGCGGTTACGTTCCCCAATGGGGATGCCCTCACCAATTTGCTAACGAATAATGGTTTTGTGGCGCTGCGCCCAGGGTTAGACTTACCGACGCAGGTGAACATCATCACGCCCGAAGGGAATACGGTGCTGACGGCCCCGCTACAGTAGGAGAAAGAAATGACAAGCATGACAAGCATTAGTGTAGAAGATTTCCAAGCTACCACCCAGGCCATTCTGGATGAGGTCGGTAAGGTCATTGTCGGGCAGGATGAAGTCATCCGGCATGTGATGATTTGTGTGATCTTAGGTCGGCATGCGCTGCTAGAGGGGGTGCCGGGCTTGGGGAAAACCATGCTCATTCGGACATTAGGCGATGTCCTGAATCTGAAGTTTTCCCGCATCCAGTTTACGCCCGACCTCATGCCCTCGGATATAGTCGGTACAGATATTCTGGAAGAAAACCCCCAAGGTGGCCGCTCATTTCGGTTTCAACCCGGCCCAGTGTTCGCCAATCTGGTATTGGCGGATGAAGTTAACCGCGCCACGCCCAAAACGCAATCTGCCCTGCTAGAAGCCATGCAAGAACAGATGGTGACCGTGGCCAACGAAACCTACCGCCTAGATGCGCCGTTTTTCGTGCTCGCCACCCAAAATCCGCTTGAAATGGAAGGCACCTATCCGTTACCCGAAGCGCAACTCGACCGCTTCCTGTTCAAAGTCGATGTGCGCTTCCCGACCGAAGCAGAATTGGTCAGTATCTTGATGCGCACCACGGGCGTGGATGTCCCCGAACCGCGCTCGATGGCCGATGCCGAAAGCATCTTAGCGATGGGGAATCTCGCGCGGCAAGTACCTATCCCGATGCAAGTCAGCGAATATATCGCGCGTTTAATCGTCGGTACCCAGCCCGAAACAGGTAGCCCTTCTGAAATGGTCATGAACTACGTGCGCTATGGCTCTAGCCCGCGTGGCGCGCAAGCGCTGACGCTCGGCGCGAAAGTCTGGGCTTTGCTAGACGGGCGTTTTAATGTCTCCTTTGATGATGTGACAGCAGTCGCCCCGGCAGCGCTACGGCATCGGCTGCTGCTGAACTTCGAAGGCCAAGCCGAAGGCATTATGCCCGATCAAGTCATCAATGATCTGTTAAGGACTGTGCCCCGCCAGAGCTAATGTCATGCAGTATGCGATTGAATGCCAGAACCTGCACAAAGTTTATCGCAGCTTGACCCGCCCAGTGACGACCGTCATTGATGATGTGTCGTTGCAAGTGGCACCAGGGCAGGTTTATGGTTTTCTGGGGCCAAATGGCGCAGGCAAAACAACCACAATCCGCTTACTGGTGGGCCTGGTACGCCCCACGCGCGGCGAGATTCGCCTCTTGAACCAGTCTTTGCAGGATAGCCCTAGCGTGTTGCATCGCGTGGGCGCTTTGATCGAAGGCCCGAACTTTTACCCTTATTTAACCGCCTGGGATAACCTGCGCTTGCTGGGATGGACATTCGGCGCATTTGACGAAGCCCGGGCGCGGATGCTGCTCGAACGCCTGGGTCTGGCGGCGAGCGCGGGCAAAACCGTCCGCACCTATTCGACCGGAATGCGGCAACGCCTGGGCCTGGTAGCCGCCCTGATGCATGATCCAGCCTTGGTGATTTTGGATGAACCCACCAATGGCCTCGACCCTGCCGGTTTGCATGATATGCGCGACTTTGTGCGGCAATTGGTCGATGAAGAAGGCAAAACAGTCTTTTTCTCTAGCCATCAATTGGCAGAAGTACAACAACTATGCGACCGCGTGGCCATCCTAAACCATGGCAAACTTATCGCAGAGGGCAGAGTGGCAGATTTGTTGCAATCTGAAACCACTGACGAAGTGGCTATCGAACTGGCACCGCTGGACCAAGCCCTGGCTTTGTTAGCCGAACGCTGGTCGGTGCGCAAAGGCCGCGCGCCGCAGACCCTCATCCTGCAAGCCCGGCGCGATCAAGTCCCCGAGATTGTGCGTACGCTGGCTGCCGCCGAGATTGATATTTTCGCGTTGAACTACCGCCAACGGAGCTTGGAAGACTTGTTTTTGTCCGCAACCCAAAATGAAAAGGCGCTAGCATGAGCTTAATTGTTCGCGCCGAATGGCTCAAAATGACGGGCAATCGTTGGCTAGTGGGCTGTCTGATCTGGATATGGCCTCTGGCGGCGCTGGCGATTGCGGGCTTATTATGGGTCGCTGTATTACTCAGCCCACCAACGCGCGATGCACTCATCGAGAACCCACAACAGTGGACGGATGCCTCTTTGCTGGTGTGGACGGTACCCAATTCGATCATTGGGCGGTTATTGATTGTGGGCTTCACGACGGTGCTGTTTGCTGGGGAATACCAATGGGGCACCTGGAAGAATATGCTCATGCGACGAGATCGTATGACGCTCATCCTCACCAAATTTATCACCCTGGCCACGTTTATCATCATCGCTTTTGGCCTGACGAGTATCATCTGGGTGGTCGGGCTGGGCTTGGTGCAGTTCACCGCCTCCGGGACGTACCCCCCCGCTTTGGACAACATCCCGCCGGACTATGTTTGGCGGCTGGGATTGCAAATCTTTAACGCTTTTGTTTCGTCGTTAATCATTGCCGGGATCGCCGCCCTGGCTGCGTTGCTCACACGCTCGATTCTGGCCTCTTTGGTGTTGGGGGTTAGCGCGACCTTAATTGATGGCTTTATTGCTGCCGGATTGGTCATTTTGTATGCTTATACCGATATACGGGTTTTTCCGAGCTTATATCGCTTTTCAATCAGCTATAATGTGGATAATTTGTTAAATTGGGCGAATTTTCAGGCATCAACAAATGTTATGGGTAATATAGAATTGCGAGATAACCCTGTATTTGGAGATTTGATGATTAGCCCTCCCTTGGAAGGCAACGCTTTGTGGGTCTCGATGGTGCTTTTGCTCGCCTGGATGGGCATTCTGGTAGGCCTGGCTATTTTCAGTTTTAATCGACAAGACTTGGACACATGAGCAATATATTATTTGACCCCGGCACCTTACGCAAGCTCGAACAGTTAACGTTGATCCCGCGCCAAGTGCGGGCGGGGGCCATCAAAGGCGAACGCCGCTCCAAAAAGCGCGGCACCAGCATCGAATTCGCCGATTATCGTGATTATGTAAAAGGGGACGACCTGCGCCGGGTAGATTGGAACATCTACGCGCGCTTAGAGCGCCCCTTCATTAAGCTGCTAGAAGAAGAAGAAGACCTGGCGACCCATTTTCTGATCGATGCCTCGGGTAGTATGGATTGGACGGCGGATGGTATCTTTGGCCATAACAAATTTGTCTGGTCTTTGCGGGTGCTGGCGGGTCTGGCCTATTTGTCGCTCATGTCGGGCGATTTCGTCACGGTGGCCCAACTCGGCGGGCGCCAATGGGGGCCGCACCGGGGGCGAGCTTACCTGCTGCCCTTGCTCAAAACCTTGGAAACCTTCCAGGCGCAGGGCGACTTATCCTTTAATGATCAATTGCGACAATATGCCCTGCGCGCCCGGCGGCCTGGGCTGGCCTTCGTGCTGAGTGATCTGATGGATGAAGATGGCTACGAGGACGGCTTACGCGCGTTGCAGGCGCGAGGCTTCGAGGTTGCTTTAATTCATATTCTGGCGCCTGATGAAGTCGAGCCGCAGTTAGAAGGCGATTTGCGCTTGATTGATGTTGAAACCGGGCGCACTGCTGAAGTCACCGTAGATGAAGAAACCGCCGCCACGTATCGCCAACGCTTACGGGCCTGGCGCGAAGAAATCGGCGCTTTTTGCCTGCGGCGGGGCATTCATTACGTGACGCTAGATACAAGCACGCCTTGGGAGGAGTTAATCCTCTATGAGCTTCGCAAGCTTGGTGTGTTGCGGTAATGATGGCAGCACACAGCAGGGCTTGGCGACAACGCACAACGCTGGGGGGGGCGTTGGCGGTGCTGCTGATTGCTTTCGGGTTGGGTGTCTGGCGTCTGGATACGGAATCCTTGTGGCATGATGAAGGCTGGTCTTACCGTGCCATTCAATCCCCTTTTGGGACACCCGACGACAACACCCCGCCGCTGTATTACTTGATCCAGCATACGCTACAACAGATTGGGTTTGGCGAATCCGCCTTCGAATTGCGCTATGGGTCATTACTGCTGCATGTGGTGGGGGTGGCTCTATCCTACAAGTTAGCGCGACGCTGGCTAGGTCTATGGCCGTCTTATGTGGTGGGGGTGCTGTGGGCAACCTCTCCCCTGCTATGGCAATATGCTCAGGAATTGCGCGCTTATGTCATGATGCCCCTTTTCGTGGTGCTGTTCTTATGGATGGCAAATTTGTTACTGCAACAAAGACCGTACCCAGCGCCGCTATCGTCACGAGGATGGCGAACAACGGTCGCGGGTATCCCGTTTCGGGTGTGGTTTTTTGTCTTGGGTGTCGAACTCATCGCGCTATACGCCCATAATCTGAGCGTGCCGCTCGTAGCTTGGCTCAATCTGGTCGTTATTGTCGTGTGGGGTGGGCGGTCATTACGCGGGGATGTGCTCAGTGGTAAACGGCTGAGTGTGTGGCTCGTGGGGCAAGTCTCGCTTTTTCTGGCCTATCTGCCGTGGTTGATTACCCAAGAGCCCTCCGGCACGACGCTGAACACCACGCCGCGTTTCGATAACGTCTGGTTACAAGACCTTTTCCGGGGTTTTATTTTGCCAGTGGTTTCAGAACCAGATGCCTTGCCCAGGCATTTTATCTTCTATGTGCATATTGTGCCCTTATTCGTTGGGTTGGCCATATTGCTGGCCCTCTGGCGCCGCCGGAACCGGCAAACGCTGCTGATTATCTCACAAGTGCTGTTGCTCCCGGTGTTTAGCAATTTGTTGCTCATTCAGGCATCCATTGATTTTCATCCCCGCTATTTTATCGCGGCCTGGCCTAGCATCTTGTTATTGTGGGGGGGCGCGCTAACGGCTTTACCGCACCCTATCCAACGCTGGGCGAGCGGATTTATCGTGGTGGTCATGCTGTTTATCAGCATGCAGAGCTTAGCCTTTATCGCTGATCGTCCCATCTACCAAAGTGATGACTTCGAAAGCTTGGCCCGCTATTACGATACCCTGCCCGAGGATACCGTCATCCTCATCCCGTACACTGACGAGCCAGCCTTAACCGCATATTTTGATGATCAATTCGATATCGCTGCGACCTTCATTCCACTGCCAATCTATTTGTCCCCCGAGCAAGCTATCCAGCAGTTAAATACCATTCTTACGACGCATGCGCCCCAGCGCATCGAGCTTTTGACGTGGTTTCAAGTCCCTGCCGATGAACGGGGTATGTATGCCTGCTTGCTGAGTAGCGCGGGTCAATCGCTAGATACCTATTACGAAACAGTGGGGTTACGTAGCGCTGCGTTCCGGCTAGAACACCCTATCGAGCGCCACCCGGTAGCCCTAGAAAATGGGCCGCCTCGTTTCGCGGGGCCTTTACAACCGCTGGAAGTCGCATATATCCCTGGCGATCAGCAAACGTGCCTGATGACAACCTGGCAACTAGCCGAAAGCATACCCGTAGCGGCAGATTATTATGCTAAAGTGCAGGTGCTCAACCCGCTCAATAATGTGCTATTCAGCGCCGATAGTCTCATCTTGCGCGATGACCAAGCCCGCACGCCGGATTGGCAACGGGTCGTTAATTTGCGCGGCAATGATTTGCTCGGAACAACGTTTACCCTAATCCAATTGCCGGATGGCGCCCCAGCGCTAGATTACCCAGTGCAAGTGCGCTTGTATGCCGCCCAAGACCCTTCAGGCGTCGATATTGCCGAGCCAACGACGGGCGCGATCTTAGGTAAAGATTGGACGTTGCCCGCTTTGCCCATCCCAGGTATGCCATTTGCGGAGCCCCCCACAGCGCCCCAACTGAATGCTGATAATCTGCCCGAAAATCGTATTGATTCCGGCGTGACCTTGGAAGTCGAGATCATCAATCCGTATACGGATGCTGTGGCGCTGACACTCGCCGGGCAAAATTGGCAGATGGAAGAACGTATTCCGTCGGAGCGTCCATCGCTTTGGTGGTCCGCCTTTACCATCCCGCCGGATGCCGACGGCCTGGCGCGTTTATATTTGGGCGAGCAATTGCTGGCCGAATATACGGTCGTACCCGTTGCGCGCGAGTTTGATCCGCCACGTGTTGAAACAGTCGTCGAAGCTCAGTTTGACGACCTGGCCGAACTCTTTGGTGCGAACGTTCGCCATCAAGATGAAATCGTCGTGGTCGATTTAATCTGGCGTGCGCTGGGCAATGCCACGACATCCTATATGGTCTTTGTGCAACTCCTGGACGAATCCGGGCAGTTGTTAAGCCAGAGCGACCGCTACCCCGCTGACGGCGAACGCCCGACCACCGGGTGGGTGCCCGATGAATTCATAATGGATTCACACGCTGTGCCGTTGAATAACGTAAACTATAGAGGAGATGGTATGTTGATTGTGGGGCTGTATAACCCGGTCACCCGCGAACGTGTGACCTTATCCGATGGTAGCAGTTATGCCCAACTCCCCATTCCCTTGACGATCAGGTAAGGCCAGTATGAATTTCTTAGCACCTTTGGCCGCTGCATTTGCAGCCTTGAGTATTCCCATCGTTTTGCTGTATATGTTGCGCTTGCGCCGGACTGAAATGCGCATATCTAGCAATTTCCTATGGCGCGACTTGGTGCGCGACCGCGAAGCCAACGCGCCCTGGCAAAAACTGCGCTTTAGCTGGTTGTTATTGCTGCAACTGCTGATTCTGGCTCTGTTCGTGCTCGCGCTGATGCGCCCGGTTATCGAAGTCGAAACCATTTCGGATGGTCGAATTGTGGTCTTGCTGGATGCTTCGGCCAGTATGAACGCGGTGGATGTCGATGATACGCGCTTTAGTGCAGCCCAAACGGCAACGCTAGAGGTGGTCGATACCCTGGGGGGGGACGACACCATGACCGTAATTCGCGTGGCCGATGTGCCGCAAGTGCTCATCACATCATCTGATGATGAAACGGACTTGCGCGCTGCCATTCGTCGCGCCGAGCCCGGCACCGGCGCCGCTGATTGGAGCGCAGCGCTGACGTTGGCGGCAGCCGGCGGGCGTGGGGTCGAAGACCTGGATGTGGTCATCGTCAGCGATGGCGGCTTGCCACCGGGCTTGCCCGACGTCCCCGGCGATTTGCGGCTGTTGCCGATTGGCCAGGAACGTGAGAACCTGGCAATCACAGCGCTCTCTGTGCGTGAAATCCCCGGCGAAGGCGCCCAGCTTTTCGCGCAATTGCGCAATTTTGGCGGCCAGGATGCCGAAGTCATCTTCGATATTGAATTGGACGGCGAATTGTTCAGCGCTCAGCGCTATGACCTGCCCGCTGGGGAACGCGCCGACATCGTCGTGGAAGACCTGCCCGCCGATTTCCAAACGCTGCAAGCCGGGCTCAATGCGCCTGCGGCCTCGGCTGTGCCGGATTATTTACCCGACGACGATAACGCCTATGCGGTGCGCGCCCTGCGTGGTGCCGGGGATGTGTTGCTTGTTACCGAACGAAACATCTTCCTCAGCCAAATTTTTAACAGTATTCCGGGGATGGATGTGACCCAGGCGGCGCCCTCGGCGGGGTTGCCCAGCGGCACATTCGATTTGTATATCTTTGACCAATGGTTACCCGAAAACTTGCCCGATGCCGATATGTTCATCGTGGCCCCGACCACCAACACCCCGTTATTTGATGTCGGCGGCACAGTGGAAGACATAAACCAGGCAGCAGTCACCACCGTGGCGGAAGAAAATCCGATTACTGCTTTTTTGGATTTTGACGACGTCAATATTCGCGCCTTCCAGCAACTCAGTGGCTATGACGGTTGGGCGCAGACGCTCATTCAAGCTCAGGGCGGGCCGTTGTTGCTCGCCGGAGAAATCGGTAATAATCAGGTGGCTATCCTAACGTTTGCGCTACAAGACTCCGATTTGCCTTTACAACTTGCTTACCCCATCCTGATTTCGAATTTGGCCCAGTGGTACACGCCACCGAGCGCCCTGCAATTGACCGGAAGCCTCGCGCCAGGCGATACAGTGTCTATTCGGGCGCTGACAGGCACCCAGGCGCGCGTTACGCTGCCGGATGACGAAACCCTGACGTTATTTTTTGAGGGCGAGCGGGGAGAAATCATCTTCGCGGACACCACCCAGCCCGGCGTTTATCAGGTGGAAGTGCTGGATGGTGACACGCGCATTACCCGCGAATTCTTCGCGGTGAATCTATTCAATGCGCAAGAAAGCGCCATCGCGCCTGCCGAAAGCGTTACGGTCGGCACAACAACCATCACCGAAGCAACCCGCGAAGAAACCGGCGAGCGCGAACTCTGGCCATTTTTGCTGTGGGCCGGGCTGGCCTTGCTCTTGTTCGAATGGCTATACTACCATCGTGGCAGCCTGCGCGAGCGGCTAACCCGCTGGCGAAACCCACGCGCGCGACCACGAGCCGAGCGCCCGCGCTCGATGAGAGGAACAATCCGATGAGTTTTTCAAATCCGCTATTGTTGCTGCTTATTCCTCCGCTCATCGCCTTTATTGCCCTTACCGGGCTACCGCGTGCTGCGTTCAGACGGCGCCGGGCGATTGCGAGTATCGTCATTCGGGCTATCCTCATCACGCTGATGATCATGGCGCTGGCGGGCTTTCAAGTGCCCCAGCAAATCGACCGATTATCGGTTGTCTTTCTGGTGGATGTCTCCGACAGTATGAGTCCCCGCCAACAAGACGCAGCGGTTGATTATGTGCGTACTGCCCTAGAAGAATTAGACCCCGAGCGCGACCAGGCCGCCGTCATCCTCTTTGGTGGGAATGCATTGGTTGAGCAACCCATGGCCACCCGCCTGGATTTAAGCCAACTCGGTGCCGATCCGATCACGCTGAACACCGACATGGCCGAAGCCATCCGCCTGGGTTTGGCTATCTTCCCGCCCGAGAGCGCTAAGCGCATGGTCATTCTCTCCGATGGTGTGCAAACCACTGGCGATGCCGATAGCGCCGCACGCCTGGCCGCCGCCACAGATGTACAGATCGACTATGTGCCTTTTGCGCGCGAGGTCTTACCCGGCGAAGTGCTCGTCAGTGATGTGACCCTGCCGCCGCGCGTCAACGAAGACGAAATCTTCGACTTAATTGTGAATGTGGAAAGTGAATCCGAGACTAGCGCAGAATTGCGCGTGTTAGCGGCGGGCGAGATCATCCATACGCAAACGGTCGCGCTAGAACCGGGTGATAATCGCATCGCCGTGGGGCCGCTAGCTTTGCCAGATACCGGATTTGTCGATTTTCGCGTGCAGGTGGAACCCCAAGGCGCGGATGGCTATTTTCAGAATAATGAACTATCGGCGTTTACCGAAGTGCGCGGGCGGACGTCCGTCTTGCTCGTAGCGCCCGACCCGCGTGAAGTTGAGTTCTTGCGCCCCGCCTTAGAAGAAAACGGCCTGCGCGTCGAAACAGTCACCCCCCGCGAGATGCCGACCGGGTTGGCCGCGCTCAGCGAATACGCCAGCATCGTGCTAGTCGATACGCCTGCCGCCGAACTAAGTGCCAACCGGATGGAACTTTTGCAATTATATGTGCGTGATCTGGGCGGCGGATTGGTGGCGGTCGGTGGGCCGAACTCCTATGGTGTTGGCGGTTATTTCGAAACCCCATTGGAAGAAACCCTCCCGGTTGAAATGCGCATCCGCGATCAGGAACGCATTCCCTCGCTGACGATGCTATTCGTGATCGACCGTTCGGGCAGTATGGAAATGGCCAGCGGGCCGCGTGGCTTTACGAACCTGGAATTGGCCAAAGAGGCCATTTTACGTTCATTCAGCTTTTTGAATGAATTTGACCGCACGGGCGTTATCTCGTTCGATACAGGCGCTTATTTTGTCGTCGATCTGCAAGAAGTGGGCGACGCGAGCAACCAGGCACAGCTCGAAAGCGAAGTACAAGCCCTGCGCCCCGGCGGCGGCACAGACATCCTCGGCGCGTTACAAAACGCCGCTCGCATCCTGCCGAACGATCCTTCTGCGTTGAAGCACATGATTCTGCTGACGGACGGCGGCGCCACACCCGGCAATTCGATTCAAATTGCCGAGCAACTCAACGAGCAATATGGCATTACGCTCTCGGTGGTGGCGGTGGGGCAGAATTACGCGCCCTGGTTGCGTAATCTGGCGGAGGCGGGCCAGGGCAACTTCCACGAAGCCTTTGATGTGTCCACCATCCCCGCGATTTTCTCCGCCGAGACAGTGTTGGCTACACGGTCTTACATCTTTGAAGAAGAATTCACCCCCGCGCAAACGGGCCGTTCACCCATTTTGGATGGCATCGAGGCCGTGCCTAGCTTGCAAGGCTATGTCGCCACCACCGAAAAAGACACCGCTACGGTGATTTTCCGCACCCCAGAGGATGATCCGCTGTTGGCGTCCTGGCAATATGGCTTGGGGCGCGCTGTGGCCTTCACCTCAGATGCCAGCGCGCGCTGGGGCGTGAATTGGGTCACCTGGGAGCAATACACGCGCTTTTGGGGCCAGGCTGTGCGCTGGACGATCACCGAAGGGCGCGATAACTTTCTGGAAGTCGGCGTGGAACAACGCGGCGAACAAGCCGTGCTGACCGTGGATGCTCGCGACGATGATGGCGCCTTTCTGAATGGCCTGAACCTGAATGCCTCGGTCATTTCGCCCGAGCTAGAATCCGAAGCACTGACTATTCCGCAGGTGGCGCCCGGGCGCTATGAAATCCCGTTTACGCCGGAGGATGAAGGCGCCTATTTCGTCCGCGTCGCGGGTGGCGCGCAGGGGGATGTCTCGGTCGCGCAAAGCGCCGGGTGGGTGCTCAGCTATTCGGCGGAATACGAATTGCGCCCTACGGACCAGCGTTTTTTGAATAATTTGGCGGGCATCACGGGCGGCGACAGCCTGGCGGATAACCCCGCCGGGGCCTTTGCGCATAATCTCGTTGCGCAGAATGCCGACCAACCGGCTTGGCCTTGGTTATTGGCCATCGCGGCCTTTTTGTTGGTGTTGGATATTGCCGTGCGGCGCATCATCATCACGCGCTCGGATATTCAACTGGCGGCGCAGACGGTCGGCAAGTGGTTCGGTATCGGCCAGGGTGAGGCCCGGCGCACCGCCACTACGGGCCGCATGTCGGGCTTGATGGACGCGAAAAAGCGCGCCTCGGGCGAATTTAGCCAAACAGAGATTCAGGGCCAAGCCACGACCCAACAACCGCCCACGTCCGGCGCATCCCGCACGAGTCGTCCGGCGCGAAGCCGCGCGAACAAGCGCGCCAATACAGAAAAAACCACGACATCGAGCCTGGCCTCGCGTTTGCTAGAAACCCGGCGCGATGGCGACGACGGCGGAGAGAATCCGTCATGATCCGGCGTTGGGTGGCGGGGGTCGTAGCTCTGGGATTGCTGGGGTGCAACGCCGCGTTTTTGAATAGCGTCAATGACACACCAGAGGCGACGCCAAATGTCACCCCCACCGTGAGCATGCTTACCGAAGATGGTTGGGATGTTGTCGCGCCAGGGATGGCTTATCGAGTTTTTCGGGTGGAGCCACCCTACACACAGCGCGCCTTTGATATGCCCGTCGTGCGGATTGACCCGGCAAGCGTCGAATTTCGGGTGCATTACGAACCAGGCGAATGGTACACCATAGCCGAATGGCGCGACCGTCTGAACGAGCCGCTTTTGATCGTTAATGCGAATTTCTTTACCGAAATGGGCCGCGCGGTGGGGTTGGTCGTGAGTGTTGGCCAAACCCACGGCCAGAGCTTCGAGGGCTTCGGCGGCATGTTCCAGGTGACGGAAGATGAGGCGCGTGTGCGCTCATTAGTCGAAGAACCGTATGAAGGTGGCGACTTTTTGCAGGCTGTGCAAGGCTTCCCGATGTTTGTGGAGCCCGGCGGGCGGGCAGCCAACACCGGGCCGGGCTTTGATGACCTCTCGCGCCGCACGATGATTGCGCAAGATGACGAGGGACGGGTTTTGATTCTGACAACACCGGCGGGCCTGCTGACCCTACGCCAGGCGATGAACTGGCTATTGGCTGCGCCTCTGAATATTGACGTGGCATTTGGGCTGGATGGTGGCAAATCGGTCGGCTTGTTTGTCCAGGCGCGCCCAGAGCCTTTGTTCTATCCCTCGCTCGATCCAATCCCGGTGGTGGTGGCGGTTTACCCGCGCTGAGGGTTCGCGCCGTACCTTAAGCAATTGTATAATCTGTGGCATGACGATACAGACAGAACTTCCATCAAATTTTCAACCTGCCGAATCCGCTCTGGAGGGCATCCAGGTATTCAAGCCAGTGCGGCAAGAGGCCGATCATACCGAGATCGTGACCTTCGATTGCCCGAATTGTGGCGCCGACCGAGCCTTTAGTGTGGCCGAGGGCGGGCTGACTTGTACCTTCTGCGGGTATCATGAAGAACCCGAAAGCGAGCGGGTCGGCAAAGCCGCCGAAGAATTCAGCTTTAATGCCGAAACCATCCAGCAAGCCTCGCATGGTTGGGGCATCGCGCGTAAGGAAATCCAGTGCGAAAACTGCGGCGCGCAAACAACCCTTCCCGAAGATATGCTGACGCATACCTGTTCGTTTTGCGGTTCGGAGAAGGTCATCCAGCGCAAAGCCGCGCAGGACTTGCTGCGCCCGCGTGTGCTGATCGTGCCTGTTGTCGAAACCGATCAATGTCGGCAGGTCACGCGCCAATGGCTCGGTAGCAGTTGGATGACCCCCAATAGCCTGAAAGCCGAAGCGGTTCTAGATCGCTTCGATCTGATTTATCTGCCGTTCTGGACATTCGATGCAGATACAGACACGCAATGGCGGGCCGAAGTGGGCGAACGACGCACGAGTGGCACGGGCGATAATCGGCGCACCTACACCGTTTGGGAATGGCGCAATGGCCAGCTTCAGCGCTCGTTTGATGATTTCATCGTCTCTGGCACGACCAAAGTCAGCGAAGTGTTGCTAGACCGCGTCTCCGATTTTGATACCGAAGGTTTGGTGACCTACAACCCTGGCTATCTGGCGGGGGTGCGCGCCCAAGCCTATGACCGCGACCTGGAAACATCCTGGCAGATCGGGCGCGAGAAAATGCGCGAGATCGTCAAAGAAGCCTGTCGCGCACAGGCCCTGCGTGGCAAAGACAAAATCCGCAATTTCAGCATGAAAATGGATTGGGAAAACGAGCGCTGGCGCTACTGCCTGATGCCCGTGTATATTTCGGCCTATCAGTTTGAAGATGAGACCTATCAAGTGGTGGTCAATGCCCAAACGGCCAATGTTAACGGCCAGCGGCCCGTCGCTTGGCTGAAGGTCATCGCGGCAGTTGTGGCCGTGATGGTGCCGTCCGTGATGTGTATGCTAGTGGGCGGGCTGGTGACGCTGCTGGCGGGGGATGATAGCCCCTTTCAAGTGGTCGGCTACGTCGCCTTCATGATGCTGTCTGGAGCTTTTGCCTGGTCGGCCAATACGATACAGAAAGCGTTATCCTTTGACGACATCTAAGCCTACGACCACGACCGAACCGACGGTTGAACCGCAAGCCGATTGGCGCGCGGCCTGGGACGCGCCCTTACAACCCGGCGCGTGCGAAAGCTGCGACATACTCTTTTTGATCCCCGACAATGCCGAACGCCTGCTATGCCCCAACTGCCTAGCCGAGACCCTCGTACCCGCTTCGGAGGGTGCTATAGAGCGGATGAACATCCATGCGCCCGAGGCCGTCTTGCCGTTTAGCGCCACCGACGAAACAGTTGCGAATGCCTTGACGACGTTTGTGCGCGAGATTCCAATGAAGCCGTTTGACCTCAGCCTGGAAAACTTGCGCGTCCGCGCCCAACGGGTGTACGTCCCGATGTGGTGGCTAGATGTGGATGTTAACGCGCTGTGGCAGGCCGAAGCGGGCTACCCCTACGAAGTAATCAGCCATCGCGAAGTTTATGACGCGGGCTGGAAAACGCAGCAAGTCACAGAGACGCGCTTGCGCTGGGAACCGCGCGTTGGGCAACTCCAGCGGCGCTATACCAACATCCCCGCGCCTGCTGTGGATGCTGAACAAACGATCCGGCAACAGGTGGGCGATTTCCAGATGAGCGCGGTACAAGCGTATGCCCCGGATATGCTGCGCGCAGGCGCCCTGGTGCGCGTGCCCGAACGTCCGCCGGACGATGCCTGGGATACAGCCCAAAAGCGCATCAAGCAGCGGGCGCTACAGGATATTCAGGTCGCGACCGGGGCCGAGTCTTTGCGCGAATTTCGCTGGACACCCAATTATGATAAGCACCAATGGACGTATCTTCTGATGCCAGTCTACGTAACCTACTATCGCAACGTAGACCGCCAAAGGCATTGGGTCATCATCCACGGGCAGACGGGCCAGGTCACGGGCGAGCGGCGGGCCAATATCGCCCAAGCGCGGTTGTTTTCCGGCGGCATTTTTGCCATAGCTGCTGTTTTGATGGTCGTTTCGATCATTTTATTTCTGCTGGGCCTTAGCCTGGTGAGTACGCTCTTGTTCCTCTTTGGCGTATTGGTGGCGTTAGCTGCCCCTGTGCCGTTCTTCCGTGCCTGGAACTTCAATCGTCGGCAAGGTGACGCACAAGAAAGACCGCCCACGCGCTTGTTATCATAAGCACGCTGCGGCATAATCCAGCCATATTTCCCTATGCATAAGGCAACACTATGACGATCACTTTCCAAGATGTCATTATGAAATTGCACACTTTTTGGAACGCGCAAGGCTGTGTGCTCTGGCAACCATACAACGTCCAGGTTGGGGCGGGGACGGGTAACCCGGCTACGCTCTTGCGCGTGCTCGGCCCGGAGCCCTGGCGGGTGGCCTATGTCGAGCCCAGCATCCGCCCCGACGATGGGCGCTATGGTGAAAACCCCAACCGGATGCAAATGTTTTATCAGTACCAAGTCATTCTGAAGCCCGACCCCGGCAACCCACAAGAACTGTATCTCGATAGCCTCGAAGCGCTGGGCATCAATCCCCGCGAACACGATCTGCGCTTCGTGGAAGACAATTGGCAAAGCCCGGCGCTGGGCGCGTGGGGGCTGGGTTGGGAAGTCTGGCTGGATGGACAAGAAATCACCCAGTTCACCTATTTTCAGCAAGCTGGGGGGCTGACGATGGACCCCGTGAGCGTCGAGATTACCTATGGGCTAGAACGCATCGTGTCCGCGTTGCAAGGGGTAGAAGCGGTCTGGGACATTGACTTCACGCGCGGATTAACCTATGGCGACATGTTCTTGCAGCAAGAGATCGAGCATTGTACGTACTACTTCGAAATCGCGAATGTCGATGGCCTGCGCCAGACCTACGACACCTATGTGCGCGAATACGAAAGCGCTTTAGCGGCAGGTTTAGTCGTCCCGGCCTACGATTATGTCCTAAAATGTTCGCATCTTTTCAATGTGCTGGATACACGCGGCGCAATTGGCGTCACCGAACGTGCAAATTTCTTCCGGCAAATGCGCAATATGACCCAATCTATCGCGCAAGCTTATGTCGCACAGCGTGAAAGCTTAGAGCATCCATTCAAACAGATGGCAAATGCATGGGTGCCCTCTGTGCTCGACTTCTCGCCCCCGGCAGATATTCCAGCGCCCGAACAAGCCGCCGATTTCTTGCTAGAGATCGGCACAGAAGAACTGCCCGCCGATGATGTGGATGCCGCACTCGAACAGTTACGGGAAAAGGCGCCGGCGTTTTTCGAAGACTTGCGTTTGGCTTATGACGAATTAGAAATTTATGCGACCCCGCGTCGGCTGGCGATCATCGCGCGCGCGCTGGTGCCCGTGCAAGCGGATGAAACCGAGGAGGTGAAAGGCCCTCCTGTGAGTGTCGCCTTAGATGATAGCGGCGCCTATACCAAAGCGGCGGAAGGCTTCGCCCGCAAAAACGGCCTGGCGGCTGCCGATTTGCAACGCCGAGAAATGGATGGCGGCGAATATTTAGTCGCCATTGTGCAGCATACAGGCCGACCGACGCCACATGTTTTGGCGGAAGCCTTGCCAGATTTCATCGCAGGGCTGAGCTTTGCAAAAACCATGCGTTGGAACGCGAGCGGCGTCGCCTTTTCGCGGCCTATCCGCTGGTTGGTGGCGCTGTTCGGCGATACCCTTATCCCGTTCAGTTATGCCCAGGTCGTCAGCAGGCAGACCTCGCGCGGGGTGCGCCCGCTGCGCTCGCCAGAACTGACCATCTCGAACGCCGACGATTATCTTACCAAGCTGCAAGCACAACACATTATCCTAGACCAAGATGCCCGGCGCGCATATATCCAAGACGGCGCGACCGCCTTAGCCAAAGATATTGGCGGCACCATCCCAGATGACCCCGGTTTATTGGATGAGGTCACGAATTTGGTGGAGCAACCCACGCCTTTGCGCGGCACCTTTGCCGAACGCTTCTTGGCCCTACCGCGTGAGGTGTTGATTACCGTGATGCGCAAACACCAGCGCTATTTCGCCGTGCAGGACGCCAAAAACGATCTCCTGCCTTATTTCATCGCGGTGCGCAATGGCGATGCGGAACATCTGGACATTGTGCGCGCGGGTAACGAGCATGTTTTGCGCGCGCGTTTCACGGATGCCGAATTTTTCTACCAGGCCGATACCCAAAAGCCTTTGCAAGATTATCGTGAGCGTTTAGGAACGTTGACCTTCCAGGAAAAACTAGGGTCGATGTTAGGCAAGAATGACCGCTTAGAAGCCATGGTGGCGCCGTTTGGCGAATTGCTTGGCGCTGCGCCGGATTTGATCGTGGTGGCCCAGCGCGCCGCGCACCTGGCCAAGGCGGATTTGGCCACGCAGATGGTAGTTGAGTTCACATCATTGCAAGGGGTAATGGGGCGCCATTACGCCGAGTATCATGGCGAAGACCCAGCGGTCGCGTCTGCGATTTTTGAACATTGGTTGCCGCGCAGCGCGGACGATGTTCTGCCGACCAGTGCAGCGGGCGTTTTGCTCGCGCTATTAGATCGCCTGGATAGTCTCGTCGGGCTATTTGCCGCCGGGCTGGCCCCCACTGGCAGCGCAGACCCTTATGCCTTGCGCCGGGCGGCGCTGGGCATCGTCCAGATTTTGCTCGACCAAGGACGGTCATTAAGTTTGCGCAGCGCCGTGGCATTGGTCGCCCAGCACCAACCGTTGGACGTGCCGCAAAATGTGCAAGACCAGGTCGTAGAATTTATCGTGGGGCGTTTGCGGGTGTGGTTTACCGAACGTGATGAAGCACATGATGTTATTGAAGCGGTGCTTGCCGAGCAAGGTCATAACCCTGCCCGTGCCGAACAAGGTATTCAGGAACTATCCGCATGGGTAATCCGCGACGATTGGGAGCCGATTCTGGATGCCTACGCCCGTTGCGAACGCATCATCCGCCCAGTTGGCACAGTATATACGGCAGACCCCACCCAATTAACAGACCCGGCAGAGCAAGCGCTATACGAGGCGTTTGAGACTATGCGCCAAGCATTGACATCGGATTATAACGTGGGCGCATTTCTGGCGCATTTTGCCGAAATTGTCCCCCAGGTCACCCACTTTTTCGATGAAGTTATGGTCATGGCAGAGGACGACGCCGTGCGGCACAATCGCCTGGGATTATTGCAGGCCATCACCAGCTTAACCCGTGGCCGAGCCGAGATGAGCCAACTACGGGGGTACTAAAATATTAAGCAGGCAGGGAAGCATAACCACCTAGCTTCCCTGCGGCCTTTACCATCAGGCCGTTTCATCATACGATACGGGTACGCTGACATTCTGTTGCGAATTTTTCCTGGCACTTAACTTTGCAGGTGTTTTCGCTTCCGCTTGCCGAAATGGGTTGCCAATCAGCAAATAGGCCCCCGCGCCGACTAGCAACACCATCACCAACAGGCGCGAAAGCGCAACCTGTAGCAGGGTCACCACGCCCCCGAAAAGCAAAAAGACCACAAAGCTCACCTGGGTCATCACCCGGCCAATCTGGTGAAGCTGCGGTTCTTCTAGCCGATCGGCCACCATCACCAAACCACCGCCCACAAAAACGCCATAGAGTGTCCAGATATAAATCCAGCTTTCCCAGTAACCGGTTAGGCTTTGAAAAAGCAGGATGAGCCCGGTTCCAGTGGTCACGGTACCGATGAGCGCCAACGGTGCCGCCAGTTTAGTAGGCCAAGCGTAAAAACCAGCCAAAATCGCCAGCCCAGGCAGAACCACAAACAGTGGCCACAACTGCCCAAGCGGTATCACCAGCATCAACCCCAGCGCGATCAGCCCGATAGCCACCAGGCGGCGGATATTGGCATTTTGCAGGACATCATTCAACATCACGTATTATCCTTCTTGCGGTTTCAACTTGCACACTATACGTATTATCCTTGCATAGGGTTTCGAAAATCGAAATGCTATAATCACTAAAGTGGTTCAGCCTGGCAAAGAGTGTGTTGTGAAAGCAAGTTCTGTACAATACGACCCGCGTAATGACTATTACGATCTGTTGAGTGTCTCGCCTCGCGCAACCCCTCAAGACATTCAGCGCGCTTATCGGCGCGAAGCCAAGCGCGTACACCCCGATTTGAACCCCGACCAATCGGCCTGGGCCACCGAACAATTCCAGCAACTGAACGCGGCTTACAAAGTCCTCAGCGATCCGCAACAACGCCGGACGTATGACGCCCTGCGTTGGGCACACAAGCCTCAGCATAAGCGCCACGAAACAAGCCGACAGACGCAAAGCAAAACCCCCTATTCGGGCCCTGAATGGTGGAATATCCCACATGATTCTGTCAGCGGTTACCATGGCATTCGGCGCGACAGACCGAATACGCGCCCAGCATCCGGCCCCACGCCTGGGGCATGGCTGCATAAACTGGGCCTGCAACGCCTGCGACCCTTCTATGCGAGCCTAGTTAATTTATTCAGTAGCCCTTACCGCTATATTCTATGGTTTTTGATCGTCACACAAGTCGCATTGTTGGTGATTATCCTCATCAGCTTCAGTGTGGCATAAAAAAACACCCCTACATACAAGAGGGGCGTCATACTGAAAAAGAGATGTGTGTGTGGTTATTTCACAAGTCGCTCGTACATCTCGCGGGTTTCCTGGCTGGGTTCGATACCCAGGCGTTCGCTCAGTACTTGTTCGAGGAAGCGATACTGGTATTCGACTTCATCTCTTCGGCCTTGATCGGCGTACAATTGCATGATTTCACGATGTACGTCTTCGCGGTCGGGTTTTTCGCCCGTTGCCCGGATGAAATAGGCCAGCGCATCGTCTTTATTACCCTGGTGACGGTAGGTGCGCGCTAAGCCGATGAGCGCCTGAGCATACAGTTCGCGTAACTCTTGCCGACGTTGGTTGGCCCATTCCATGTTGACTTCTTTGAGGAATTGGCCCCGGTATATTTCTACCGCCTGATACCAATTTTCTTCGGCAGTCGCGTCATCATTGGCTTTCATCGCCGCGTCAATATAGCTATCGAACATGGCCACATCATACAGGCGATCCAAACGCGGATTGGGTACGTAAAAGCCATTTTCATAGCTTGTTAGGTCATAGCCAAGTTTTTCGCTGATTTTGCGCTTAGTTACATGGAAGACGTTGGTGGCTTCCTTTATGCCTAAGTCCGGCCAGAAGGCCTCGAAGACTTCGGAGCGAGTAACCATCGGCTTATCAATAAAGAAGTAGAAGAGGTTACGGGGTAATGAACCCTCCCATGCGGTGATCGGACGCCCATCAATAAGCACCCGAGAGCCGCCGGCTAGGGCGTAGACTTCCAGTTGACCCCGCAGGGCGGGTTCTTTGAAGATGCCCTGACCAAGGGTTTCGTCATCACCGAGCGCAACGACGGCTTCCTTATTGATTAAGTCAGCCCAAAGCTGACGCCTCAGTTCTTTGCCGTTCACGACGATTTGAATGTGCTCGGGCAAATGTTGGGCGAATGAAGTAAAGAGGGCTTTATTGCCTTCATCATCGCGGGGTAACACATCAAAGTTATCCAACAGAATCATAACGCGTTCGTTGAATTCAAGCTGTGCGATATCTTGCGCAAAGCCACGTGCCCAGTCGGCTGGGTCATCCGAATTGCGCAATTCCGCCCGAGTATTCTCTCCGAAACCAATGGGGAACATCGCATCATGAGAGAGGTTACGCATCAAGGCTCGGAGGTCGATGTCCTCTTCATTTAATGCGTAGAAGTACATGCGCTCACCGTAATATTTCTGCAATAATGCAATGAGCGAAAGATGTTGCCTATGACGCGGATATAACACAATAACACGACGATTATGTGTTTTCTCCTCGACAGCTTCCGCAGCGGTAGCCGCGAGCGTGTCCATACGATCACGGTATTCGACTGTCACTTTTGCCTCACTTCTCTTGTTATATTTTATATGAGAGCCAGCAAACCTAAAATTATACCAGCCCATACTATTAATAAGCGAAAAAGATAATAGCTGCTATTTTTATGTATTTGCATCTATGCCATTATATAACTGTCTAAATTAGAATGCAATAGGCAACACCTTAGAGTCTGATCAATACATACTTAGGTTTCTGTTTATGGAACGCAAGTAGTTGATTAAATGCCATCGTTCATCAGCCGCTAGTTCCGTTCCGAACGCATGGTGAGTTACTAGCCCTTGCGCCAAGATACGGTACAACGCCTCATCATCTCGTGCGGCCAGCACGCCCAGCAAGTCAGGTATGGGGCGCCGCAAACGCGAGCCTATAGGCCGATTACCACGCCCATCCTCGCCGTGGCACATCACACACTGTGTAGCATAAAGTATAGCACCGGCCTGTAGGGATGTGTCGTCTGCCTGGGTAGGATTAACTAAGTCCGGTGGACGATTACGCTGGGCTTCCACCGTGCGGCTCGTATCACTGAAAATAACCACCCCACCCAGAGCAACACCAATTGTTAAGATGACGGACAGTATCGCGACTGCCAGATGTTCGGGTGTCCAGTGCAACCGGGTAGCTGCAAAATAGAGATACGGCACTGTCCAAAACAAAACCATACCGATGATGCCCGCTGCGGCCAAGCCATTCAGCAAACCGGCCCGGCGCGTATTATCGTCAGCTATTTCCGGGACAACCTGCCAATCGAATATGGCGCGAATAGGCAATTCGGTTGAGGTGGGGTACACATCTACATGGGCCTGCCAGGTCGCGGATTGATCGATCTCGCCATCCGCCCCGACCCATAAGCCAGGCTCGGTGGGGTCAAGCATCAGCGGCGTGGTATACACGCCAAACGCCGGATACGCAAATCGAATGCGCACGGCGGCCACATCAGCGGGTTGTCCATCTTGCTGAACGCGCACATCATAGGCATTCGCCCCAACAGCCCCCGGATTCACCGCCAGGCTGATGTCATAGCCCGCGACACGCTGTCCTTCTGCACGGATGGCTACATCACCGCGCGCGTTTTCCGGTTGTGGTGGTGGGGTGGCGGGTAGCCACCCGGCGGCGAACATGACGGCCAGCGCAAAGAACATTTCCAACCGCAAGCTGCCCGGTAAATGTACAAAACGCTTCGCGGGGTCGATCCACCGGGCGAAGCGTTGCGCGCGCGCCGGATGAGCAATTGCGACATGTATGACGCCCAGTGCGCCAACGGGCAACAGTAAAAACCATTTAGAGAGCAACGTGATGCCGTAGGTTGTGCTGGTCAAGTCGCGCGGATGGCTGACCTGCGTCACGGTGCTATAGATGCCGGTGACGGCAATCAACGAAATACTCACTAGGGCAAACCGCGAAAACCGACGGATGACTGCCGCCAACGCCACGCCGCGTCGTTCTGGTGATAGGGGCTCCAGCGCCGGGCGCATAACAAGCGCCAGTGTGACCAGCCCACCCACCCAGGCCGCTACACTTACTAAATGTAAGTAGTCGGCCAATATGGCCCCAATAGGCCAGATTTGCGCCCCGGCGGCATGGCTAATTAGGCTGAGTGTGCCCAACGCCAGACCGCTTAGCGCGCCGTTCACCAACCACAATATATGGGTACTGCCAGGCCGATTTTTGGCCTGTTGAGTGGCTAGCATCTGAACCGCTAACATGGCGCCCAGCAACCCCATTCGGATGCCCCACATATCGCCAAAATTGGTGCCCGCCAGCACAATCTCCCAGAGTTGGTCACGCACGACCCCTGCCAGATTTGTCTCAAACAACGTCGCGCTGATCTGAAATAGGGCGAAGATATTCGCCAGCGTTGCCACAATTAACCCCGACCAGATCAACAGATTCAGGCGGCGCGTAATGTTCGGCGGTAGTTTGCTACCCCGCCAGCGCGTATCGCCCCAGGCGGGCCGCAGGACAGCCGCATATGTAAAGATCGTGCCAAACACGATCGTTAGAGCTAAGCTGAGTGCCACACGCCAGAGCGCCTCTGCCGGGACTGCCGTATCAGCGGCGCTTTCGCTAGCAACCTCGCCCACCTGATCGCCCACCCAGAAGACTAGCGTATCGTTGACCGCATGGCCATCGCTGGTAAAAACGGGCCGCATCCGTACTAAATAGGCCCCTTGCGGCAAATTGGATGGCAACCCGACCACCAGCTTAGCGCTATTGCGCGGGTCTACGCCACCATCGCCATTATCAATCTGTGCGCCCTGTTGGTTATAGACTTCAATCGTGCTGAATTCGGATTCTAGCCCTTCGGAGAACCAAACTTGCACCTGGTTTGGCGCGCGCGTCAGTACGGCGCGATCACTCGGGGTTGAGCGCACAATATAGCCATGCGCTTGGGCCGAGTCCGGCCCTTCAAACAAGAGCAGCGGCCCCAGGCAGATTAAAATTAACCAAAAGCGACGGGGTATCAGCATGGGTTAAAGCGCTGTATGGTCAATATTTTCCCAATTGGCGGGGCGTTCTACGGCCAAACCCATCCGCCGATTAAGCCATAGGCCAATGCTCCCCAGCGCACCTAGCACACCCCCAAACAATAGGATAAGGCGATATTCAGGCGCGGTTGATGCCGCCTGTGTTGTATCCGCAGCGGCTTGTTGGCGCTCACCGACCCAAAACACGATGCTGCCGACAGGCTCGTGCCCATCGCTGGCCACCACTGCCGACGCGGTGAGGATATAGGCGCCCGTGGGCAACGCATCGGGCAAATCGGCTAACAACAAGGTATCATCATCGGGGGTATGGCGGACGTTTTCTAGGGATATTGTTTCACCCGCCCCGCTGGTCAGCCGCATGGTGCCTGTCCCTGGCACCAGAGACTCGCTAAACCAGACCCGCAACATGTCGGGGGCAGTTGCCAGTTCGGCACCATCCGCCGGGTCGGTGCGTTCGATATACCCGTGCCCAGCAGCCGAACCTGCCTGAGACAATAACAACAGGCACAGCGCGAGGAGGCTAATTCTGTGGAACATATAACGGAACATATGTCTGATTTTAGCAAAAGTCCGAAATGTCACAAGTCCAATTCGCCAGTCCATCCCGGCTGGGTTAAGGTCTATAAAACGGCAATGCTAGTGAGGCTATGGTGCGCTATAAAATCGGTTTGATCTTGCTGACAGTCGCGCTGTTGGCTGGGGTGGTGCTGGGAGGTGCCTGGTGGGCCTCGCGCAGTGTCGCCACGGACGCGCCCCAGGCCCAAGGCGATGCATTTCCCCAACTACGCGGCACAAATTTGCTGCTCGAAACCGTCCACATACCGGATGATTTAGCCGGAACGTATCAATTGCTGGTGATCGCTTATGATACCGAGCAACAACCCCTGGTGAATGAATGGTTGGCCCCCCTAGAAGCACTTAACGCGCGCTATCCCCAACTTGGGGGGTATTACGTGCCGCTGCTGCCCCAAGAAACCGCTGATGCAGCGTTATTCATCATTGGGGGGATGACTGCCGTGGCTTCTGGCGATGACGACCGCGCGCGCACGGTCGTCACCTTTACCGATGTCGAAGCCTTTAACGCGCTTGTTGCAGTAGAGGGGCGTGATACCGTGCGCTTGTTTTTGCTGGATGAGCACGGCACGATCCATTGGCAAGGGAGCGGCCCTTACGCGCCGGATACGCTGGCCGCGCTCGAAGCCGCGCTGGATGAGCTAGCCGCCGATGAGGCTTAAAACAGTGCGCTATCGATCATCATCACCAGGAATAACATCGCCAGGTACGCAGTTGAATATTTATACATGCGTTTGGCGGCGATATTGCTTTTCTCTTGCAACAATTGCACTGCCCGCCATATGAACCCCCCCCCCATCACGAGCGCCGCCGCTAGGTAAAAGCTGCTGACCATGCCCAACGGCGTTGGCAGCAACGTCAGCGCGATGAGTAAGACCGAATAGAGCAGAATCTGTTGCCGGGCGGGTTCTTCGCCCCGCGCAGCGGGCATCATAGGCACATTCGCGCGCGTATAATCGGCGTTGACCAACAGGGCGAGCGCCCCACTATGGGGCGGTGTCCAATAGCAGATAATCGCAAATAGCAACCAGGCTTCAGGTGATAGACCGCCCGTAACAGCCGCCCAACCCACCAGCACAGGAATCGCCCCAGCGGCCCCACCAATGATGATATTCACGACCGTGTTGCGCTTCAGCAGCATGGTATACACAAAGATATAGTAAGCCGCCCCCGCCAACGCCAAGCTAGCCGCCAACCAATTCACGAATGTGCCCAACAGAAACGCGGACAGCATAATCAGCCCCACACCATAGGCCAGGGCTGCCAGAGGTTGCACGCGCCCAGCCGGGATAGGCCGTTTGGCTGTGCGGGCCATGCGCGCATCCATATCACGGTCGTAATATTGGTTCACCGCGCTAGAGCCCCCCGCCGCAAAAGCTCCCGCTAACGCGGTCGCAATGAGAATATCGGGCGCGGGCAAGCCGTCCGCCGCAATAAACATAGCGGTGACGGTCGTAAAAACCAGCAGAATCGCGATGCGTGGTTTTGCCAGTTGCATATAGTCGCGCAGAAAAGACGGTGTTTGCGCGCGAGATTGCCGACGTGTTGTCATTCCAACTCCAAATGTAAATGATCAATATGCATACGATCTTGAATGAGCATGACCATACTCAACCCTACAGCCACGCTCCAGGTAAGCACTGCGAGCAGAACATGCACAGCGCTCAAGAGCAAATGGCCCCCCGAAAGCGCGTACAACGCGCCCACAACGACTTGCACGCTGAACAAAACGGCCAGGCTGGCAATCGTGTATCGCGTTTCTTTCTCGGCGGTGCGTTCATGACCCGCCCGCCACCACAACATCCCGATCAGAATACCCAGCAACAAAACGGTCAAGCGGTGCACCAGGTGAATAATGCTCGCATCATCTGCTGTGGACATGCACAAGGGGTTATTCGTACAACTGGCCGAGGCCCCGCTGCCCACCACGAGCGTCCCCGTAATCACCACCAGAAAGGTCATCAGTGTGACACCATGCACCGCTGTAGAGAAGGTTTCGCGCTGGGCGAACCAACGCGGCGGGGGTTGGTATCCGATGCGCATCACCACCGCCACCATACAACTAAGCATGATGATTGCCAAGGCCAAATGTAGCATTGGCAGGGTACTTAGCCAACCATCGCCCATACTCCCCGCGCCCAGCACAATTTGACCGCCGAGCAACCCCAGCCCCAAATAGGCCGGTTGGCGAATATCGGGCCGATGATCGAAGTAGCGGCGCGCGGCTAGCCAGGTGGAAATGCTAAACAGCCCAACCAACAAGGCGAGCGCGCGATGCCCCCAATCCAACCAGGCGCGCGGATCGCCATCCGGCGGGATGAGACGCCCATTACATGCGAACCAGGTTTCGTTGCAAGCTTGTTCAGCATCCGTGCCGCGCACCAAAGCCCCCAACACGATCAAACCCAGCAGTAACACAGCCGTGATGAGCGCTAACGCGAGGGTCATGGTTCGGCCCTGGGTTCTCATAGGGGTTCATCCCGCGTGGGGCGTTGTCTGCGCCACAGCATCAATGAAAAGCCACCCAGCACCAGTATCAAAACCAACCCGCCCGCAATTTCGACCGGAAAACGATTATCTGACGGCGTTAGTTCAAAACTATACGAGCCCGTAATCGGATGCTCATCCTCAGAGGTTACCGTCCACACGACCTGATACACACCGGGCGCCAGGTCGTTTTGTATCTGGCCATGCACCGTAAAATCATCACGATTGATGCGCGTAATATTGACGGTGTATTCCGTGTTGCCGCTCAATAGAAAAATAGAAGCATTCTCAACGGGTTCGCTGAAGGTCAGCGCGATGGTATTGACATCCTCGGTTGTTGCCCCTGGCGCAGGACGGGCTGCCACAAACTCGGCATGGGCCGCAACAGCCCCGGCACCCCATAGCAACCAGGTGAACATGATGATGGGTGCGAAACGCACGTGAAAATCCTCACAACTTGATAAGTGTCACCAGATTATACGAAAGGCGGTCAAACCCTTCAATACGGTGTTCTGTCGTCTACTTTTATCACAATATTCGATGTTATAATGCAAACCATGCAGACCACAAACCAGGCCATAGCCCAACGTTTCGAAGATATTGCCGATCTATTAGAGATCAAAGGCGAATCCGTGCATCGTGTACGCGCCTACCGCAATGGTAGCGAGGTCATCCGCGATTTACCGCGCGAATTAACGACCATTTACCAAGCCGGCGAATTACAAGATATTCCCGGTATCGGCAAAACCTTAGCCGAAAAGATCGAAGAAATCCTGACCACGAACGAACTCGCGTTCTGGGCGCGCTTGACCGCTGAAGTACCTGTCACATTACTGGATGTCTTGCGTGTGAATGGCGTCGGCCCCAAAAAAGCCAAACTATTCTGGACGGAGTTGGACATCACGACCCTCCCTGGTTTGGAACAAGCCGCCCGCGCTGGCGAATTGCAAAAGCTCAGCGGTATGGGCGCCAAAAGCGAACAAAAAATCTTGCAGGGTATCGATGCCTTGGCCCGCCAAACCGGGCGCTTACCTCTGGGGATTGCCTTACCCACCGCGCGGGCTATTCTGGACGATTTGCTCAGCGTGCCGGGGCCGGTTAAAGGCGACATCGCGGGTAGCCTGCGACGCTTTCGCCCGACCATCGGCGACATTGATATTCTGATCGCCTCGGCTGATGCGGCGCCAGTGATGGCGCGTTTTGTCGAGCGTGGCGATGTCGTGCGGGTATTGGGCCATGGCGAGACCAAAAGCTCGGTCATGTTGGAGAGTGGCGCTCAGGTGGATGTGCGCGTCCTAGCGCCGGAACGCTACGGCACGGCGCTATCCTATTTCACGGGCAGCAAAGCGCATAACGTGCGTTTGCGTGAATTGGCCTTGCAACGTGGTCTGAGCCTAAACGAGCACGCTTTTACCGATACGGAATCCGGCGAAGAAACGCTCTGCGCCACCGAAGAAGACGTCTATGCGGTGCTCGGCTTACCATGGATACCACCCGAACTGCGCGAAGACCGAGGCGAAATCGAAGCCGCGCAGCAGGGCCACTTGCCCGAACTCATCACCGCAGCGGACATCCGCGCCGATTTGCATATGCACACGACATGGAGCGACGGCAAACTTTCGGTGCGCGAGATGGCAAACGCTGCGCGCGAGCGCGGTCTGCGCTATATCGTGATTACTGATCATTCGCGCAGCTTAGGTATTGCGAATGGGCTCAGCATTGAGCGTCTAATGGAACAACAAGCTGAGATTCGCGCAGTGGATGCCGAAATGGGCGACGATTTCACCGTGTTGCACGGCACCGAAATGGACATTCTGACCGATGGCCGCCTGGACTTTCCTGACGAGATTCTCGCGCAATTGGATGTCGTCATCGCAGCTTTGCACGTCAGTTTAGATCAACCCCGCGCGCAGATCACCGAGCGTTTGCTGAATGCCATCCGTAACCCGCATGTAGACATCATCGCCCATCCACGCGGCCAGATCATCCCATCGCGTGAACCTGCCGACTTGGATATGGAAGCCGTCTTTGCAGCCGCGCGCGAGCATGATGTCGCGTTAGAGATCAACGCCAATCCGCAACGGCTTGACCTGGAAGCGGCATTGGCCCGGCGTGCCGCAGACTTGGGTATCAAAATCGCCCTGAATACAGATTCGCACCAAGCCCGCGACTTTGATAAGCTGTTTTATGGCGTCGGCACAG
>DAOTVD010000026.1:0-6033 GCA_034437075.1 Anaerolineae bacterium | reverse complement strand
GCCGAGTCGGACATCACGGGGACACATGGCATACTGCAAAATGTCGAACCCGATGGTCGGATGGGAACGGTCACACGTTTGCCCGCCGATCTCGATCCCCACCATATTTTAGAAAACGTTTTGACACAGCGCGTCAAGCTCATGCATACGACCTTCATCGTGCGCCGGGGATTTTTAGAACAATGGGACGCGCCCTATGCGACCGACCTTATCATGGGCGAAGACCATTTTTTCAGTTTCCGCGCGGTCTATTATGGGCGTTTCGTGGTGGGTGATTCCCAAAAACCAATGGTCATACGCCGCCGCCATTCGCAGAGCATTACGGTTTCCTCTGGCAAGCAAGCCTGCATCGATTTTCAGCGCCGTTGGGCGTTTTGCCGGCGCTTATGGGAATGGGCGATCACCGAGCCGCCCCTGGTGCCCAAACGCGACTTATTCCTGAGCTATTTTGTCGATCATATAACCGCCAAGGCCAGCCAGCAGATGCCCGTGTACGTCTTATGGAAAACGCTATGGCCTTGGGCCCAATCCGCCATCACGGCGGATGACTTGCGGCGCGACTTCTGGCGGATTCTATTTGAGCGGCATGTGACGGTTCTGGAAAATCACATCCAGGCTAGCCGCTGGGCGTGGTTGTATCGTGCCCTGCCCAAACCAGCGCAATATAAGCTCAAGCGCTGGGGGATTCGGTGGTTTTTGCGATGGCGCGGTATGCTACAATAAGCGCTTTCGAGAAATAATCAATTAAACCCCGTATGCAATTTATCGAGACGCCCATCCCTGGTGCCTATCTCATCCAGCCCGAACCCCGCCAGGACGAGCGCGGCTTCTTCGCGCGCGTCTATTGCCAGGATGAATTCGCCGCACACGGCCTACATACGCGCTGGGTACAGAACAACATCTCGTATAACGCCCAACGCGGCACCCTACGCGGGATGCATTACCAGGCTCAACCCTATGGCGAGATAAAGCTCGTGCGTTGCACACAAGGCGCGATTTTTGACGTCATCGTGGATTTACGCCCGGATTCGCCGACCTTCAAACAGTGGTACGGCGTTGAGCTTTCCGCCGAGAATCGGCATATGCTCTATATCCCTGTTGATGTGGCACACGGCTTCCAAACCCTGGCCGACGCCACCGAGGTTTTTTACTGGATGGGTGAGTTTTATCACCCCGACGCCGCGCGCGGTGTGCGTTGGGATGACCCGGCCTTCGGGATTGAATGGTCGCCCGCCAAGACGCGCATCATCTCCGCGAAAGATCAAGCCTACCCGGATTTCACGCTATGAAGTTACTCATCACAGGGGCGGCGGGCTTTCTGGGGCGCAATATCCTAGCGGCTTTGGCCGAATCAGAGGCCGAGATTCACGCTGTATCGCGTGCCACTCAACATCCATCAGAGGGCATCACCTGGCACCAGGCGAACTTACATGACGTGGCCCAGGTCGATTCCCTGGTAGAAACTGTCCGGCCTTCACATCTTCTACACCTAGCCTGGGATACCGAACACGGCGCGTATTGGCATTCCCTGGAGAATTACACTTGGGTCAGCAGTAGTTTGCATCTGGCGCGACGCTTTCATGAGAACGGCGGCGCGCGCTTGATCGTGGCCGGCACCTCGGCGGAGTATGACTGGACCTATGGCTATTGCACGGAAGGCTTAACGCCGCTCAGCCATGCGACACCCTATAGCGCGTGTAAGATCAGCCTATATCATCTGCTCAGCAGCTACGCGGAGCGTGCTGGGCTTAGCTGGGCCTGGGGGCGGGTTTTCTTCCCCTTTGGTCCGCACGAGAACCCCAAGCGCCTAGTGCCCTATGTGACGCGCCAACTATTGGCCGACCAGTCCGCCGAAGTCAGCAGCGGCGAACAACAACGCGACTTTTTATATGTAGGGGATATCGCGGCGGCCTTCGTGGCCCTGCTGCGCAGCGATTTACAAGGCGCGGTCAATCTCTCGTCGGGGCAGCCCGTCGCGGTGAAAGCGATTATTGAGCGCATCGCGGGCCTGCTGGGTAAGCCGCATCTGATAAAATGGGGAGCTCAGTCCGGTGCACCTCAAGCACCGATGGCCGTTGGCGACAATGCGCGCTTACGAACGGCGACAGGCTGGACGCCGCGCGTGTCGCTGGACGAAGGCTTGCGCCGGACTATCGAATGGTGGCAAATGCAGAGCAAACAACAATGAGCGACGAAAAACAATTCGCCCAACACAATGCCAAAAAGATCGAGCAGATGGCCGGAGACGCGGATTTTCGCGCGCTCTCGCAAGCCTGGTTCAACACGTCTTTTGATTACGAATATTCGTATCATTTCGAGTGGATGGGCCGCCCCATCATCCAATATCCGCAGGACATCATCGCCATGCAAGAGATCATCTGGCGCGTAAAGCCCGAACTCATCATCGAGGTGGGCATCGCGCGCGGCGGCGGCACGGTCTTTTATGCTTCGATGCTCGCCTTGCTGGGGAGCACGGGTCAAGTGCTGGGCATCGACATCGACATTCGCGAACATAACCGCCAGGCTCTGGAAACCCACCCGATGTTTGAGCGCATCACCTTGCTAGAAGGTTCGTCTATTGCGCCGGACATCATCGAGCAGGTCTATGCGTTTGCCAAGGGAAAGCGCCCTGTTTTAGTCGTGTTGGACTCAATGCATACCCATGCGCATGTCTTGCTCGAATTGCAGCGCTACGCGCCCTTGGTGACGCCGGGGAGTTATCTGGTGGTCTTCGATACCATGATCGAGGATATGCCGGAGGGCAGCTTCCCGAACCGCCCCTGGGACAAAGGCGACAACCCCAAAACGGCGGTTCACGAATTTCTCAAATCGACGGATCGTTTCGAGATCGACAAAGACATACAAAATAAGCTGCTGATTACCGTCGCGCCGGATGGTTATCTGAAATGCGTCAAATGAGCTCTTATGATGTGTGCCTGATCGGTGCACCATCCGCGCGCTTAACCGCTCAAGCGCGAGCCTTGCAAGCTGCTGGTTGGCGCGTGGGCCTGCTCTCGGATGGTACGGCCCCGGCAGGCATCGAGCTACACCCCTGGCCCGCGCTCAACCATCCGCTCTATCGCGTAGTACATGCCGCACCGGATGTCGGTCGGCTGTCGCACGCGGTTCAGTTACGCGCCAAGCGGATGGCTTCGACGGGGCGGCTAAGTGTTTTGCAAAACACGCCCGCCTTGATCTACCAGGTAAATGATCTGGATAGCTACGAGGCGCTGTTATGGCTGCCAGAAAAGCCGCTCATCGTATTCGACATGCTCGCTGTCGCGTGCGCGGTGGACGAGGCCACACGCCTGCCGGAACTGCTGGTGTACGCCGCCGCGCTGCTGACCGACCGCGCTCCGGAGGCGGACGCTATCCAAGAAGCGTATGGCGTCCCGCGTCCCCTGGTCATCCCGGCGCCGGATGACTTGCTCTACAGTCAGCTATACGCCCGGTTGCTCGACCATGCGAAGTCGTAGCACACCTTGCAGCTAAGCGCGGATATGCTACCATTCATCCTCGCAGCCTAGCGGAGTTTTGGCACTTGCAGAAACCAACACCGACCGAATTTGTCATTAAACCACCCACCAAATGGGTTCCTATCAACTTTCGCGAGTTGTGGGCCTATCGGCATATGATCTATTACCTGGCGCTACGCGACACCACCGCCCAGTATAAACAATCCGTGCTGGGGCCGTTGTGGATCATCATCAATCCGGTGGGCTATACCATCATTTTCACGTTTATTTTTGGCGTGGTAGTGCAAGTGCAAACCGCCGATATTCCCTACCCTATTTTCAACTTCGCGGCGATGATCCCCTGGACGCTTTTTGTGGGCATTTTGGGCGCGACGACCAACGCCATCGCCCGCCAAACAATGATTAAAAAGGTCTACTTTCCGCGTCTCATCTTGCCGCTAGTGGAAGTTGCTATTCAGTTATTCAACTTTTTGCTGACATTTTCGGTGCTCATCCTCATGCTGCTGTATTATCAGATCACGCCCACGGCCAATATCATCTGGCTGCCGGGGCTGACGCTCATCGCGGTGAGTGTGGCGCTGGGGATGGGGCTATTTTTCGCGCCCTTGCAAGTCCGCTCGCGGGATGTGGCGCAATTCGTCGCATACTTGAGCCGCTTTTTGCTCTACGCAACGCCCGCGCTATATCCGCGTGAACTGTTCCCGCAGCCCTTCGATCAACTCGCCTTAATTAACCCCATGACAACGGTGATTGAGGGCTTTCGTTGGGCTATTTTGGGCAGCGAACCGCCGCCCGTAGAAGGTGTGATATGGGCCATTTTCCTGAGCGTGGTCTTGCTTTGGGTCGGTGCGCTTTTCTTCCGACGGGCCGAACAGAGTTTCGCGGATATTGCTTGAGAGGGATTATGTCGAATTACGCACTCATCACCGAAGACCTGAGCAAGCGGTACTATATCGGCGTGCATGACGACACGCCCCGCACATTGGTTGGCGCGGCCAAGACCTTGCTACGCGAACCAGGCCGCCGCTTACGCTCCATCTGGCAGACGCAAATGCCCCAGTTCGCGGATGATAGCATCTGGGCCTTGCAGGACATCAATTTTCAGGTGGATATCGGTGAAGTGGTCGGCATCATCGGCCATAATGGCGCGGGCAAAAGCACGCTGCTGAAAATCCTCTCGCGGATCACATTGCCGACCTCCGGCCAGGCGCGCATTCGCGGACGCATCGCCGCCTTGTTAGAGATCGGCACGGGCTTTCACGAAGAATTGACCGGACGCGAGAACATTTACCTCAACGGGACGATTTTGGGCATGAGCAAGGCGGAAGTCGATGCCAAACTCGAAGCAATTGTCGATTTTGCGGGCGTGGAAAAATATTTAGATACACCCGTTAAGCGCTACTCTAGCGGAATGCGCGTGCGTTTGGGCTTCGCGGTGGCGGCCCATCTGGAGCCCGATATTCTGCTGGTGGACGAAGTGCTAGCGGTGGGCGATTTGGCTTTTCAGCGGCGCAGCCTGGGTAAGATGGACGAAGCCGCCCGTAGCGGGCGCACGGTGATTTTCATCAGCCACAATATGCAGACCATCACCAATCTATGCCCGCGCACCATCTGGTTACATGGCGGGCGCATCGAGGCCGATGGCGAAACGAGCGAGGTTATCAAACAATATACCGAAAGTTCGATGGCCGATATACAGGCCGTAGGGTCGCTGGAAGACGCACCGCGCCGAGGTTCGGGACGTTTTCGTTATACAAAAATCGAAGTGCTAGATGTGGCCGGCGAAACCGTGAAAACCATTGCCGTGGGCGAAACGCTGCGCATTCGCTTGCATTACCACTTCGAGAAAGATTTGCAATACATCAGCCTGAATGCCTGGCTGCGCGTGCGGCATGAGGTCAAAGAAGGCATTACCATTCTTTCACCCAATTATCTACCGGGCTGGGCCTGGCGAGATAACGAAGGCGTCATCGAATGCACCATCGAGCGCTTGCCTTGGGTACCGGGCAATTACTTCTTTGATGCGCACGCTCTGATTGACCATGAACGCGCCGATGTGGTGTTTGGTGCGGCCTCGCTGCACGTCACGCATGGGGATTTTTACGATAACCCCATCATGATCGACACCGAAACCGTCTTTTTGAACGAACAGCAATGGACGCATTGCTGAGCTATCACGCAAAGAAAGTAGGACGACCATGAAAGTCGTGATTCTGGCCGGGGGATTTGGGACGCGCCTGGCCGAAGAAACCGAAAAACGCCCCAAGCCGATGGTCGAAATTGGGGGCATCCCCATTATGCTGCACATCATGCGGCATTATGGATTCTATGGCATCAATGAATTTATCATCGCGCTGGGATACAAGGGCGATTACATCAAACGCTATTTTCTGGACTATTACATCCTAAACCAAGACATCTCGCTAAACCTGGCCAATGGCGACATCGACATTCACGATAAACATAGCGAAGACTGGCAAGTACACCTGGTCGATACTGGGTTAAACACCCTGACTGGGGGGCGTGTTAAGCGCTTGCAAAATTGGCTGGGGGATGA
>DAOTVD010000025.1:0-4119 GCA_034437075.1 Anaerolineae bacterium | reverse complement strand
TCTCGGCGACGCGAGCGGGCAGGCCGGTCGGCGCACTCGCGGCGGCGATGATGAGCCAACCGCGCAGGCGATACAACAAGCGCGTGTAGAGGCTAAGGCCGCCGCTTTGTGCGGAGAGAATCAGCGCGGCGATGAAGCCCACGCCACCGAGCGGAATGGCTCCCACGGGAAATATCATGCGCGCGACAGTAAACGCTAACACGCCGACCATCCCGGCAGCCAGCAAGCGCTTGAACGGGATGCCGAACATGCCTTTTTCGTCCCGTTTTAGGACGTGCGATTTGAATTCAGCGACCATACACCTCCAGAGAAAGAGGGGCCGTGTGGCCCCTCGCGGACGATCTAGGTGAACGAGATAAGGCTGGCGACGGACGACGCCAACAGGACGAAAACGAGGCCCATCACGACGCTGGATGCGGCTTGGGGATTGTTGCGCTTCCAGTCACTAATAATAGGAAAGGAAGACCCCATATACATAATTCCGAGCCCCACAACACCCAGGAAAGCGAAGATGGGCGCGATGACTTGGAGCAGGTCTTGCAGGTCAGTGAAGAACCCCTCAATGGCGGTACTGACTTCACCCATGGGTAGATTACCTCCGAATAGCTATTCGCTTACGTTACGGAGATAAGGTTAAATGAGGGATGATTTTAGGCTGTTTGGGAATCTGACATTTCCAAAATGATGACGCTGGTTTTGCTGACACGTTATAATGGAAAAAAACGGAGGTCATGAGTGCTATGGTTGCTGAGTCAATCACCTTGAATGTACCGAAACACATCTATGAACGTGCCCAGCGCATTGCGGAATCGACATCCCGGTCGTTGGAAAGCGTGATCTTACAGGAATTGGAAACTGCTTTTTTGCCTCCGTTGCCGCCAGATGAAGAAGCCGAATTGAATGCGCTAATTCATTTATCTGATGATGCTTTGTGGACGATTGCGCGGGAGCAAATGCCCACCTCTCGTCAGGAGCGGATGCAGGTGTTGATGGATGGCAACACAAAAGGCACTTTGACAAGCGAGGAACACGCAGAGTTGGAGCAGTTGGTGGAGCAGGGACAACGCCGGATGCTTCGGAAGGGCAAAGCCGCTGCCTTGCTGACTGAGCGCGGATACACGGTCAGCCGAGAAGCATTGCGTGAGTGAGTTGTCATGGTCGGCGACGGTTCGGTTGATTCACGAGCGGGCGGGGTACTGTTGTGAATACTGTCAGACCTGCCAAGAGATTATTGGGCAAGCGATGCATGTCGAACATATCGATCCGAATGGCTCAGATGATCCTGATAACCTCTGCTTGGCTTGTGCCAACTGCAATTTGAGCAAAGCACAGGCGACGACCGCACCCGACCCTGAGACAAATGATATTGTATCGCTATTCAACCCACGCCAGCAGCACTGGTCTGAGCATTTTCGATGGATTGATGAAGGGCTGAGACTCGAAGGTTTAACCCCTGTGGGACGTGCGACTATTCTGCGTTTGAAGATCAATATGGATCGTATCGTGAATGCGCGCGCGGTATGGATTATCGCGGGTGCTCATCCCCCAAAAGCGTAACGAAAAGAAAAAATACTATGGTGACAAAATGAGCGATATAGTACTTGTTGCATGTATAAGTGGAATTATAGGTATCTCTGGTACAGCTTTAGGTGGATGGCTCAATTTTAGACTATCCCGTTACCAGTCTGAAGAAGAGCAAAAGCGCGATAGGATAGCTTTTCTCACAGAGGTACTGCGACTACTTTCAGATCACTATGGTGAGGCGCGACGATTTTTATACTTAGAAGATGACGGGAAAGCAAATGAGTCACAAGTGATCGCTGATTTTGCAAGGACACTTGGCGCTTTCACCGGACTTGCAAGATCCGTCGACGATCCCGATATCAATGCACAGATTCCAGTGATCTGGAAACGACGTGAGAACAATTCTGATAGAGGAGATGTACAACAGGCTCTGGAAAACATAATTTCACGCATAGGTAATTTGATTAAGGAAATGTCTGACGAGAAAAGTAAACGGTAACTTTTAGCGCAAGTTACCAGCAAACTGATATAGCAGCACCTGAAATGTGAAGTATTTTTTATTCTGCCCTGCCCACGTAATGCTCAAATCCAGCGCTTGACCTGGCAAGATAGCTAGTTCGTCGAAGCCCTCGGCGGGCTGCCACGGCCCCGGCGGGTTAGGCCGATTGCCAAACGCGATGCGGATGTCATCGGGATAGAGCGTCACGGGCTCGAACTGGTCGTTGTAGAGTCGCAACTCAGTCACGAGATAACCATCCGGTGAGGTGGCCGCACTCACCAACTCAACATACAGCAAGTCGCGTGCGGGGAGGGGCGTCACGGTCGGGATGATGGGCGTTGGTGTGACGATGGGCGCGACTGTTTCGGCATCAGTGGACAGCACGCCCTCGCGGGTGAGTTCCTGCTCAGGCTCGTAGCGCGCGACGACCAAGGAGCGCGTCGCAGTGGGTGCGCCATCGCTATCCAGTTCGCCAATCATAACCAGCACCAAGCCGGGCGCGATCTGCCGAAAAGCTACCGTATCACTGCGCCGAATTTGCGTCAGCGAGTCGAAGCGATATTCGATGACCGCGCCCGTGTTCAAGATGAGATGAAAGCGCGCGCCCTCGCCAAGACGCCCAAATAGTGCGGCGTTTTCTGCGCTCCAAGGAATGCCGACCACGCGCCGCACGGACATCCCCAGCAAATAGCTGGCGGTGTCGGGGTTGGGGTCGTACTCCCACTCGGAAAACTCGACCGCGCGGCGCTGCACCACAAAAACGCGCGGTTGTCGCTCGCCGGGCGGATACACGTGCAGCCCCACCGGATAGGCCAGCGCGCGCCCCGAATCCCGGTCGCCATCGCGGATGATGGTGTCTTGCTCTTCGAGGGCAATCGGTGTGGGCGTGATGGTCTGCTCGACCTCGGGCGTGTCGTCGGCGAGTTCGTCCGGTTCACCGCCGCCGCCAGCGGTCATGAGCAAGAACGCAACCAGGCAACCGAACAGGAGCGCCACCGCCGCAATCAGCAGCATCGGATTGGGCGCGGCTCCTTTAGGCGCGTATTCTTCTTCCGGCGCGACGAGCCGCTGCCCGGCCATAGCCGCCGCCTTGACGCGCCCCGGCGGTTTGGCCCAACGCGCGCCGACTGGCACGAGCGCGTCGGCCTCGAAACGCTCCAACATGGCGCGCACAACCTGCAACTCCTCGGCATCGGTTACGGCACCCGCTTTGGCGGCCTCGCGTTCGAGCACCTCGCGATAATATTGCTGGCGCTGGGTCGGCACTAGGGCATAGGCTTCGTCGAGTTCATCGAGCGACAACGCACGCCAAACACCGAGCGGGCGATACGTCACTTCCTCTATATGCATGTCAGTCATCGAGGCGGCTCCTGTCGATGCTGCCGGTGATGCGCACTTCGGTCGGCATGGCGGCGGTTAGATTGAGGAATTGGCCGACGCGCCCCTCGGCCTCGGAGGCCCGCACGCCGGTGTTGCGTTGTGCAATTTCGACCAGACGCGCACGGGTGTCGGGTTGCACGGATCGGCCATCGGGCGCGGCGGCTTGCTCCTGGACGACCTGCATAATTGCGCCGCCATTCAACCCCAGCCGCAGGGCGCTATCGCCGACTGCGTTAAAGCGCGCGGCATCGGTAATGGGGTTGTCGCCGGGCTGGACGCCGACCGCCTGCGCCATGCGCCCGCTGAAGGTCTCGCCCGCGCCCGCGAGCATCGGATGCCCGGCCCCGGCGCGATATTCGCGCTCCATATCGACCGCGTCGGCCACGACCGAACCGACCTGATACGGCCCGGCGACGTCCATGTGACCCATGACGCGATCCATTTGGGCCTGACGCGCGTTGGCTTGCAAGGCTTGCGCGGCGGCTCCGAGTTCACGTCCGGCGCGTTCCAGGCCGGAGGTGTCGAGACGCTGCTCGGTCAAGGCATCGCGCATGGCGGCATCATCGCGAACGTTGTCGGCGTTCAATCGAGCTTGCGCGACCGACTCATCGCGGCGGCTATCGTTTTCGAGGGCCGTGAATTGTGCTCCAATGCGCGCGGTGCGCGCTCCGGCGATGCTATTCGGCGATCCCGCGCGCGGATCATAAGCGGAGATG
>DAOTVD010000024.1:0-32754 GCA_034437075.1 Anaerolineae bacterium | reverse complement strand
GTCTAGACCCAGCAAGAGTTGTATGTCGGTTTCGTTGGTCTTGCGCGTGATTTTGGCATGGCGCATCATAAAATGTCCTCCAGGGCTGCGATGAGTTTATCTGTTTGCTCGGGTGTGCCTACGCTGATCCGAATATGATTTTTCAGGCGCGGTTTAGCGAAATAGCGCACCAAGATACCGCGCGCAGCTAAGCGCGCTTTCAAGTCCGCCGCTGAGCCAGCGGTGACTTCGACGAGCACGAAATTGGCCTGGCTGCTAGGGTGCGGACGTAGACGCGGCAACGCTTGCAACGCCGCGTAGAGCCGGGCCCGTTCGTCCAGAATGGCGTTGACCCGATCACGCAACAGCGGCAAAGCGTCCAAGCTGGCCAGTGCGGCGGCTCCGGCGGCCACATTCAGGTTATAGGGCTGTTTGATGGTCATCATGTACCGCACGATGGCGGGCGACAAAATGCCATAACCACAGCGCAAGCCTGCCAGGCCCGCCCATTTGCTGAACGTACGCAACACCACCAGATTCGGATGCGGAGTGACGCGGCGCGCGTTGTTGTGTGGGCCGAATTCACCATTCAGATCATGCGCGGCAAAGGCGACATAGGCTTCATCCAGCACAATGATGCTATCCAGCGCCAAAAGGCGTTCTAAGTCAGCGGTTGGTAGCGTGCCGCCATCGGGATTGTTCGGCGCACACAGCAAAATCAGCTTGGGGCGATGCGTCCGTGCCGCGTTTTCGATAGCGTCAACATCCAGGCTGTAATCCGCGCGGCGTTCGATGACGATTTCATCTGCTTCAGCAATACTGGCGCAAAACGTATACATCCCGAATGTGGGCGGGCAATTGATGATCGGGTCACCAGGCGCCACAAAGAGCTTAAACAACAGTTCGATCAGTTCATCGGCACCGGAACCGACCACGACTTGCGCGGCATCCACCCCCAGATGCGGCGCTAGCGCCGCACGCAAGGCGGTACTCCCAGGGTCGGGATAAATGGGCACTTGCGCCTCCAGGCGCGTTAAGGCGCGCAAGGCTTCCGGCGCCGGGCCATAGGGGTTCTCGTTGGCGTCCAATTTCACAATCTGTTCCACCGGGATGCCTAATTCTTCACTGAGCACCTCAAACGGTTTGATCGGGGTATAGGGCGTCATGTGCACGATGTTGGCGCGCATCAAGTCGGCGGGAATGCGCGTCTTCATGAGCGCTCGTCCTTTGCCAGGCGGGCCTCGGCAGCGGCGGCGTGGGCCGTCAATTGCTCGGCATGGGCCAGCGTGGCGGCCTGGCGACTAAGTTCGGCGGCGACTTCGGTATTCAGCCCCACGAGACTCACAATTTTGACAAAGTCCAGCACATTCAGCGGCGAGGCAAAGCGCGCGCTGCCCCCCGTGGGCATCGAATGGCTGGGGCCAGCGACATAATCGCCGAGCACCTCGTAGCTTTGCTCGCCCACAAAGACCCCGCCCGCGTGTTGCACATAGCCCAGCCAGGCATACGCATTTTCCATCAACAGGCATAAATGTTCTGGCGCGTATTGGTTGGCCAATTCGAACGCCTGGGGCAGGTCATCCACCAGCACAATGCCGCCTTTGCTGGGTAAGGATGCCTGTATGATCTCGGCCCGGCTGAGCGTTTGCAAGCGACGCGCGACGGCAGTCTGCACAGATTCGGCAAAGCTACGGCTAGGCGTCAGTAAAATAGCACTGGCCAGCACATCATGTTCCGCTTGGGCGAGTAAATCGGCGGCGGCAAGTTCGGCATCACTGGTGTCATCCGCGATGACGAGCGTTTCGGTCGGGCCGAGCAATCCATCAATGCCGACTGTGCCATAGACCTGGCGCTTGGCGATGGTCACAAACAAATTGCCGGGGCCGACGATTTTATCCACGCGCGGCACGCTCTCGGTGCCGTAAGCCATCGCACCGACTGCCTGCGCGCCGCCTAGCGTAAAGATGCGGTCGATGCCGAGGATGGCCGCTGCGGCGTAGATCACATCATCTTCCGAAGGCGTGCAGATGATAATATCTTGCACGCCGGCCACCTGTGCGGGCACTGCGCACATCAGTAAGGTAGATGGTAAGGGCGCGGTGCCCCCCGGCACATAGACCCCCACCCGCTCGACCGGGCGCACAAGCTGCCCCAACATGCCCGCTGTAGTGCTATGCATCCAGGAAATCGACGGCTGGCGCTCGTGAAAATCGCGAATGCGCGCGGCAGCATAAACCAAAGCTTCACGCACTTCAGCGGGGATACGCTCTGGCGCGCTACGGATACGCTCCGGCGGCACGGCCAAGTTATCGAGCGTCAAGTTATCGATGCGGCGCGTCCATTCGAACAAGGCCGCGTCGCCCCGTTCGCGGATGTCGGCCAACACTTTGCGCACAGCACCTTCCGGGTTAAGGCGTTCGCCAAAGCGTTGTTCAATGCCATCTAACAGGCTATCCGGCACGGCATACACATCGGGCGGGTCGCGCCGCAAGATGCCCGCGCGCGCGGTCGAGACGTCATAAAGGGGTAATAGCTCGCTCATGATTGCTCCTCGGAGTTACTCTGAATAAATTCGTCCAAAGCGCGACAACGCGCCGGATACTCGTCAAAAATATAGGTTATAGGCGTAACAACCACGCCGCTCCCATCAATCGCGCGCAATTGATGAATGGCACCATACAGATTACGGCCATCCACCACAATGCTGACGGAATACCAATGGCCCGCCGGGCTGGACTGGCGAGAGTACACAGGCGCGATAGTCGGGCCGTTCAGGCCGCCGAGTTCCGTCTGGGTAAAGAGCCGCTCGGCGACGGCCTCGGGACTTTCGCCCCGGATGTTGGCAAAGACTAGATAGCGCGCTTCGGCAGCCAGAAATGCCTCGAAACGCTCCAACAAACGCCGCGCCACCCGCTGCACCGCTGGTTTTTGACGCAGGGTCGTTGGGTTGGCAACCAGACACGCTTCGGAGTATAGGATTTTGCCGTCCTGCAAAACATGCAGATGATTATCGCGCAGTGTCGTGCCCGTGGCTGTAATATCGCTGATGAAATCCGCGCTGCCAATCGTAGGCATGGCTTCCAACGCACCACTGGCCAACACCACCTTAATCGGCGCGACCTGATGATCGGTCAAGAATTTTGTGGTCAGGTTTGGGAAGGATGTCGCGACCCGTAGGCCGCCTTGCTGGGCCGCAAATGCGCTTAAGTCCTGGGTAGTTTGCACATTCCAACTATCCGGCACGGCGATGACCAACGAACAGCCCCCGTATCCGAGGGCATCGTGCAAGACCCTCGTATGCGCATCGTCTTCTAGCGCGTGTTCTTCCAGCGTATCAAATCCCGTAATCCCGAGATCAACATCGCCCTGGCTGACGGTGCGCGAAATATCCGCTGAGCGTTGAAACAAGACTTCGATCTCTGGCATGGCTGGAATCGTAGCCGTGTACTGGCGCGGGTTGGTCTTGTTAATGGTCAGTCCACAGCTTCGAAAAAACATCAGGGTGCTTTCGCCTAATTGGCCTTTGCTGGGTAGGGCCAGGCGAACCGAATCAGATGGCATGGGTCGGTTTCCTCGCAAACTGTCTGTATGCAATAAAAAACCCCCCGGCTTGGGTGCCGGAGGGCGAAAGCTTCACAAAGTTGGGATGAAATCAGACAGCCACCAACATCTCCAAAACAGCCGTATCAGGCTTTTGGATGATGAGAATGATGGTGGAGATAATTGCTGATCATACTTAAAGTTTAACCTTTATTGAGCCTGTATGCAAGGACAATTTGTGGTTTTACCTATTGACGCATCAAGCGCAGGGCGCTTTCGGCCAGCACCGCCGCGCCGCGCTGTAATACGGCCTCGTCAATATTAAAGACTGGGCTATGATGCGGGCGCTCTTGGTCGTCATACTTTGCCCCTAAAAAGAACATCGCCCCCGGCGCGGCTTGGGTCATATATGAAAAATCTTCGCCGCCGAGGATCGCTTCGCCCGGTTGCATAGCCTCTGCACCGAACATATCGACCGTGCTAGCCTCAATCGCCCGCACGGCCCCGGCATCATTGATCGTGGGCGGATAACCCGGTTGCAAATGCAGTTCGTAATCGCCACCTAGCGCGCGCGCGACATCAAACGCACTGTAGAGATCGTGCCGGATTTGCTCGCGCACGTCAGGATCATACGTGCGGATCGTGCCATTTAGGCGCACCTCGTGCGGGATGACGTTATTGGCATCGCCACCATGCACCGAGCCAATCGAAATGGTCGCCGCCTTGGCCGGGTCGATGCGCCGTGCGCGGATACCATGTATCGCGTTGATGACCTGCGCCAGAATATAAATGGGGTCAATTCCTAGATGACTGGCCGCCCCATGGCACCCTTTGCCCTTGATGACCGCCTCGAAAGAGTCTACAGCAGCGGTAATGGGCCCCTCCGCTACCAATACGGCACCCGATTCGATATGGCTAGCCACATGCAACGCCAGCGTATGATCGACGCCTGCCAGGGCGTTTTCTTCGGTCATGCGCAGGCCACCGCTTTTGTTTTCGTCATCCTGGGTTTCTTCACAGGGTTGAAACAAGAAACGAATCTCTCCGGCAGGTAAATCTGGCAGATCATGCAAAATATGGGCCACGCCAAGCAAGATCGCCGTATGCGCATCGTGGCCACAAGCATGCATCACCCCTGGTGTTTGAGACGCAAAGGGCAACTCTGGATTGTTTTCGTGGATGGGCAAAGCATCCATATCCGCGCGAATGCCGACCACGGGGCCTTCGCCATTCATCAGATGGGCCACGACGCCCGTCTTGGCAATCCCCACCTCAACTTCCAGGCCCAGCCCGCGCAACGCATTGGCGACAAGTTGCGCCGTGCGTGTCTCTTGAAAGCCAAGCTCGGGATGCTGGTGAATATCGCGCCGCCAAGCGACCATTTGCGCTTGCAAGGCCGCCGCGCGGTCGCGGATGGTTTCGTGTGTCATGTCATTATGCTTTCTATTGTCCGGTATCCTACGATTATACCGAATGGCACACCTATTCCGCCTCGTCGGTTAGAATCCAACGATCAAATTGCAACACGCCATAGCGCGCGATGTTATCCAGCCAAGGTTGCTGCGCCCAGGCGACTTGCTCCATGATGAGCGGGACCACCGGAAAACTGCCATTCGATCCAAAGAATAGGGTTTCGGCCTGGTTATAGATCGAGAAGCGTTGGGTCACATCCGTGACGAGGCCCGCCTGCCCCAGCGCATTATCCGCATTATCGCAATCGCGCCCCACCCGAAAATAACCGTATTCGCAATGCAGCGCATCCGCTAACCAGCCATGTGCGTCAGGATAATCCGAAGTCCAGGTGATGACCCACAAGGGCGCGGGCGATGCCTCCGTTACGTCTACGATGCGATGCGCGCTATCCAGCACCGTCAGACGATCTGTCTCGGTAATGGGGAACACCTCCGGCGCACAGCCCAGGTGCGTTCCCCATTCGGTGACGATCTGCTGCGCCAGCGGAACGCTCAAGCCGTCATTATGGACTATCAGCGGCAAAACGCCCATCCCGGCGCAATTCGGATAGCCCGCTTCGGCCAGGAGTCGGTTGGCTGTGGCGGGGTCAAAACGCGCGCCAGGCGCGGACGGCGCCGCAATCACAGAACGGGGCGTAAAGTGGTCAGCAGAGCGGCCTGTCGGGCCAAAGAGCGTGTCCGCAATGCGTTCGCGGTCAATGCCCAGGGCCAGCGCACGCCGCACTGCCGGGTTATCCAAGGGGCTAGGGATGAGCGCGCCTTCTGCATCGCGCAAGTTGAACGAAAAGCCCAGCAACCGCAATGTTCCGCCATCCCGCAGGGTGATAAGCTCAGGCGCGGCAGTTTCCACAGCATTCACGATACTCGGGTCAAGGCGCGCGAAATCGAAATTGCCCGCGCTCAATTCAAGGGGTAAGGCATCCAGCGGAATATCAAACCGCAAATCCACGGTTGCCAGATTGCCCTCGAAATCATCCGGCCAATGCGGATTGCGCACCAGTTGAATATTACTACCGGGTTGCCACAGGTTAATTGCCCAGGGGCCAGAACTGACGACGGCGCCGGGCCGGGGCCAATTACCCAGGCTATCGTTGATAAATTCAAGCGGTAACGGGCTGAACTCAGGCAAAGTCGTCAGGCTGAGAAAATAGCCCGCCGGGAACGCCAGGCGAAATTCCAGCGTCGTGTCATCCACCGCGCGCACGCCAATCGTATCCAGCGCCGGGGGCTGCAAGCTGTTATTTGTACGGGCAATACGGCAGCCATCAATGATGAACAAGTTGGGGGTAAACGGTGTAGGCCGCGCAGGGTCGCAGGCCCGTTGAATCGCGGCGACGACATCCGCCGCCACAACCGGGCGCGCGGGGTCAAAAACGTCGCTTTCGGGGTTCTGCTGAATCCATTGGATGTCATCCCGCAGGGTGAATGTCCAGGTCAGGCCATCCGGGCTGACTTGCCAACTGTCGGCCAGCATGGGCTCGATGGCACCCGTACGCGGATTGAAGCGGGTCAGGCTCACGAAAGTATTCGCGACAATATCCCGCCCAGTGACGTCAAACCGAGATAAGCGCGCGGGGTCTAGGCTTTGGGGGCTGGGTACTGCCAACTGCACGCGGTCTTCAGGCGGGTTCGTGTCCTGTGTCGCCGCGAGTTGGGGAACCAGGGCCAGCAATCCTAAGCACAAGATGATGACTCGTATGCGCATAACATCCTCATGTATAGTCAGACAACATCGCGCTATTCTACTGAAGCATGGAAAATTGCACAGGTCATAATGGCGAGCGTCAGCAAATAGGTGCCCTGCCGTACTCCGATTGAGATGCCCGGGCGCGCGGTATAGCTCAACCCCGCCGCTATCAATTGCAATAGCCCGAGTGTCACGAAATACCCTGCTAGGTTGGTCACCCCCAGCGCCCACAAGACATCTGACATAGGCATACGCCCAGCGCCGAGAAGATACACAAGCCCTACGCCCCAGAATATCCCAAGCGCGACGGGCCAAGCCGCCGGTTGCTGACCCATCCGCCAGGCGACCAGACCCGGCAGCATTAACCAGGCCAAGGCGCGCCATGCACCCGGCAAAGCTTCGGCCAAAGCGGGGCCCAGAGGCGGCGGTTGCACAACTTGCGGGCGATAGAGTACTAAATCTGTGCTACGCCCATCAAATGTTGTCCACACTAAACGTGTTTCGTTCATATGAGGTGGCCCGCCGTTGACGGGCTGCGTAGTGGGGATTGTCTGGCGCGCAAACGTGCCATCGGGCGTAAGGGCCACCCAGGTGGGTAACCAGACGCCATTTTGCCACAGCGTCAAGGCCAGGCGCGCGCTATCGGCGGCGGGGGTAGCCCACCGTTGGGGAATTGCTTGCGAAAACGGCCATACATCGTGCCGGGTGCCTTGGCTTATAACGCTCATAGCCTCATATAATGTTGCATCTGGGCGTTGCGGATCACGCGCACCCCAGATCAGCGCGTATGCATCCTCTGTCTGTAGCACCCACACGCTTAGCTCGGTCGCCGCCACATCAGAGGGCCAGGTCTGGTGCTGCTGTATATCCGTTAAGCTCAGATCATCCGCATCTAACCGGGCCGAAAATAGCGTATTTGCACTCACCCAGGCCACACGCGGCAAAAGCGTAGGCAAAGTTGCCGATGGCCTACTGACCGCGAAAACTTCCACACCTTCGGCAAGCGTGGCTGAGGGGAATACTCGCCCGCCTGACCCGATGCGGCGCGCTTCCAGAACGCCGCTTTGTGAGTCAATCCACAATACGAGCGCCTCATCTTCAGCCAGGGCCATCCCGGCAAAAGCCCCTGCCCGCCCGTTGACCAGGGCAAACGGCGCGCTGAGTTGCCGCCCTGCTGCATCCAAACGCGCGTGCCATAAATCATCCTGCTCTGTGCGCCAGAATAAATGTTGCACAGCCTGGCCCGGCACGACATCCCAATCAACCGGAATACCTTGTACCCAGGTGTAATGCTGCGTGGTGGCCCCATCCCAAGCCGCAAAACGCAAACCATCCACGGCCCGCCAAAGGAGACCATCCGCCAGAATGACCGGGGTATCTAGCGGGCGTGGCGGATGGGCTGCGGTCGTAGGGGGCAGCGGGGCAGGTTGCCAAGTCCGGCTGGTATCGGGCGGTGATGTTTGGATGGCATAGACCCCCGCAAATAATAAAGCGCCCACCAGATTTATTGCCAGCACCACGCGAGACTTAAGTGCTATCGTTCTGAGCCCAGTCTTGAGATACAATACGGTCATCCTTAATGTATCAAGTTATGTTTTTGATGGCTATGGCCCAGCAAACCGAAACAAATCAACTCAATGATGTGGCTTCCAGCCCACAAATGCCCGCGCATCATTCAGGTTCGGGGGCAACCCCCGTCAGGCGGATGCCGTGGCGCTTGCTGTTGCAAGTCACTGGCGAGAGCCAGCTCACGATTGGCATCGACGTTAAAGACATTATTCTGCTAGGGCGTGCCGATGCGAATGCCAAAGTCCGCCCGGATGTCGATCTGATGCCCTACGGTGCATCCAACCTCGGCGTTTCGCGCCGCCATGCTCAGATCATTCGGCAGGGCCAAGCGTTGTTCATCGAGGATTTAAGAAGCACCAACCAAACCCGGTTGAACGGCTTCACCCTGCGCCCCGAGCAACGCTATCGCCTAAAAGATGGGGACGAATTGCTATTGGGCAACCTGCGCATTGTACTCCGTTTCGTGAAAGCGCCTTCGTCTTAATTCAGGGCGCTGTTTACGCGCGCAAGGGCTTATACATTTCAATTTGCCGCAGTTGAACCTGGTAGCCCAATTCGCGCATCACAGCATACTCCGGCATCGCCTCGTCAATATTAAAATAGCTGCCTTCCGCTTGCGGATAACATGCATGCAGATGCACCAACAACGCGCGCAGCGCATCCGGCTCGCGCATGCCAACATCCATAAAGCGCACCATATGCTGCGTCCCCCAACCGACCGCGTAAGCGCGTGTTTCGCCATGCTGCTGCGCAAACCAGCCTTTCATTGTAGATTGAAGATCGCGCAATGCAGCATAGCGTCGTTGCCAGGGGGACGCCTGGGTATGAAAGCGCGGATGATGATCAATAGCAGCCTCAGCGGCAACAGATTGCACAATATAAGGCGTCGTTTCGGGGGCTGGCAAGGGCTGCTCGGCGGGGCGGGCCAGAATATGCAATTGGCGCTGCGCTTCGAACCCCAAATCATCATACAGCTTGCGCGCCGCCGTGTTTTGCTCGATGACCTCTAAGGTCAAGTGTTTGACGCCGCGTTGTATTGCTTCATCCAGCAAATGATCCATCAGGCGGTGCCCTATACCATGCCGCCGATAAGCTGGGATAACGCCCAATCCGCCGATCCAACCATTTACGCCTTCCATAGCCAACATGCCCAGGCCGACCGCTTCGGAGCCATCCACGGCCAACGCAGATGCTTCTAAGTCAATTGCATCGCGCTCGACAATCCCGCGCAACGTGCCGACTTCCATCTGAATCGGCGTGTAATAATCGGCATAGGCGGCATTGAAGGTATCAACCAGCACAAAAAACGGAAAACGCGCAGCGGAATGTAATGTAATAGTCATCAGATTGGGCCATTCTTTTGGCATAAAAAGTTATTGTATCAGATTTGGTGCTTGCGTTCTGGCGGAGGTTCTGTAGAGTGAAAGAAACGCGGTTGGTTTAGTGGAGATTGTTGGTATGCTCTCAAGACGTCATTTTTTGAAGGCTATGGCCGCCCTCACTGGGGGGGCATTGGTCGCTCGCGAGCCCCTATGGCACGCAATGGGCCAAGGACAACGTTTTTTTATTCCGCCCACAGTGCATCACCTGACCGAAAATAGTGCGACGCTGTATTTTCGCCTGGCGGAGCCCACAACAGGGGGCGAAATCCTGGTGCGCCAAGCCGGCGACCTGGTGCAGACGATTCCGTTTTCGGCGCAAGACGTCTTGCGCCAACAGATTCGTGTAGAGGGGCTGGAACCAAGCACTACCTACGATTATCAAGTGCTGGTCGATGGCGCCGAACTGCCGATGCTCAACGACCCCGAACCGTGGACGAATCTACAATTCTCTACGCCGCCCTACGAATGGCCCATCCGCGTTGCCGCCATAGGTGATTCTGGTTTTGGCGACAATATGACGCGCGACATCGGCGTGGCTTATGGCCAGATGGATCTCGATCTATTCTTGCATCTGGGGGACGTGGTGTATTGGATGCACCAATATAACAACGACCATTTTATGAACTGGCATGTGAAATACTTCCAACCATTTCGCGAGGTATTCCGCCGCGTGCCGCATTACGCCACCTACGGCAATCACGAAGGCGATGGCCCCGCGCGGCTCGATGGCTGGCCATCCTACTTTTGGATGTTTCCGCCCTTTGACGAGGTCAATCATGAAGGCGCGCGGCATTGGTATAGTTTCGACTATAACGGTATTCAGTTTATCTCATTGAACTCGCAACTATTCTATAGCTTCCCGGATGTGCGCAACGCCCAAGAAGCCTTCTTGGATGAGCAACTCGCGCGGCAAGACGTGCGCTACCGGATTGTATTCTGCCATATCCCACCCCATACCTCGACCTCCGTGCATCAATGGGATGGGATGTATCTGGCTGAACAATGGGTGCCCAAATTCGAAGCCGCGAACGTAGCACTCGTGCTCAACGGCCATGCGCATATTTACGAACGACTCTTGCTGAATGGGGTCAATTACGTGACGGCTGGGGCGGGGTCGAACACAACCTATGGCTTGGGCATGCGCCAGGATCATAGCCTAACGATTTACACTGATCCGAGTTACCCGGTGCTGGAACTCTACGAAGACCGCATCCACTTGACGGCTTACCAGGGGGATGGGGCGGTCATTGAAGATGTCGATCTAGCTATCCCTGGCCTGTAAGCGCAGAAAAAAAGAGGCGCTCGTCCTGAGCGCCTCGCGTGTGATTGATTAGGGATTAGGGCACCAGGGCGATGGTCGCGCCTTGCACCAAATCGGCCACGATGAAAGGCAAAACACCTAGCACAAACGTGCCAACGGTGGTGATAGCTAGTGCGCTGTTGAGCATCGGTTTTCGGTCAACGGTGATTTCGTTTTCTTCCGGCTCAAAATACATGTAGACGATCACGCGCACATAATAGAACGCGGAGACAACGCTCGTTAGCACCCCAATGACCGCCAATAGTGTCAAGTCGGCATCTAACGCAGCTTTGAAGACAAAGAACTTGCCGATAAAGCCCGCCGTCAATGGCACACCCGTCAAGCTAAACATGAAGACCGCCATGGCCATCGCGTGCCAGGGGTAGCGATTCGCCAGCCCTTTGATGTCGGACATCTTGGTGCCGCTCATATCGTCGTTTTCTAGCGCGATCACCACCGCAAACGCGCCGATGTTCGTAAAGGTATAGGCCACCATGTAAATCAGCGCCGCTTCGGCGGCAGCATCGCCAAAGCCTTGCACCGCACCAGACGCAACCGCAATGAGGATATACCCCGCATGCGCGATGCTCGAATAGGCCAGCAAGCGTTTTAGATCGGTCTGCACGATGGCGACAAAATTACCCAATACCAGCGTCGCGACGGCTACGACTTGCACCGTATCCAACCACAAGGCCGTATTGCCGCCTTCGAGCGAGACAGACAGCCCGGTAATCATCACGCGCAGCAACGCCGCAAAACCGCCGACTTTCGCGACCACGCTCATATAGGCCGTCACAGGGGTTGGTGCGCCCTGATACACGTCCGGCGTCCACATGTGAAATGGCACGGCGGCGACCTTAAAGCCTAGACCCACCAACAACATGCCGGAGCCCATCAACAGCAAGAATTCGGCTGTCGCGTCTTCGGCGGTGATGGTATTGGCGGCTTCCCACACGGCGCGCAGGTCCATCGTGCCCGTCGCCCCGAAAATCAACCCGATGCCATACACGAAGAAGGCGGATGAGAACGCGCCCAGCAAGAAGTACTTCATGGCGCTTTCTTCGCTTTCCTCCGCCGGTCGCCGGATGCCCGATAACACATACAGCGGAATGGAAAGCAGTTCTAGCGCGATGAAGATCATCACCAGATTACTGGATGAACCCATCAACATCGCGCCCACCGCCGTATAGATCAGCAAGATGTAGTATTCGCCGCGATCTAGGTTGGTGCGTTCCAGGTAATCATAAGAGGCCAGAATGCCGATGGCCGCCGCCGTTAAGACGACGACATTCACGACATAGGTGAATTTATCGGCCACGAACATATCCATAAACGCCAGGCCAGGGTCACCGATGTCGAACACTTCCCCGGCCTGGATGAGCGCTAGCACGAGCGACACCAAGACCCCTACCAGGGCATAGGTGGCGGTATAAAATTTGTTTTTGATGAACCGATCCGCGACCAACAGCAGCGCGCCGCCCACGGCTAGCATAATCATGGGCAGGGCCGCAAAGACGTTCAGGTCTGCAAAGGTTGGTAACTCGACCATGGGCTTACCGTCCTGCGACTTCTGTCGCGCTGGAGAAGGCCCGCGCCATGTCGCTGACCGTGCTATCCATCAACTCGAAGAACGGCGCTGGGTATACGCCAATCAGGATGATGAGAATCGCCAGCGGGATCATCGCGCTGAGTTCATACCAGTTGCGGCTCCAAGTCAGGTCTTCTAGTTCTTCATTCTCGGGTTTATCCAGCGGCCCCATGAACACATTATTGAACATGTATAAGATGTAGACCGCCGCCATGATGATGCCGATGGTGGCCAACACTGTAAACCAAATGCTCAGATATTCCGAGCCCGCCGACCCCAGCAAAATCGTGAACTCACCCACGAAGCCATTCAGGCCCGGCAAGCCCATACTACTTAGCGAGAACAAGAGCGCGAAGCCGGAGAAAACCGGCATAGCTTTCCAGACCCCCCCGAAGGCTGCCAAGGCTTTGGTGTGGCGCCGCTCGTAGAGCATACCGACCATCAAGAAGAGCGCGCCCGTGCTGATGCCGTGGTTAACCATTTGCAAAATGGCGCCCTGGATGCCCGCACTATTGAGCGCGAAAATCCCCAGCACCACAAACCCAAGATGGCTGATGGATGAGTAGGCGACTAGCTTTTTCACATCTGTCTGCGCATACGACACCCAGGCGCCATACAAAATGCCGATCACAGCGAGTGTGGCAATATACGGCGCAAAGTCGATAGACGCATTCGGGAAGAAATCCAGGTTAAAGCGGATGATCCCATACGTACCCAGCTTCAGCAACACGCCCGCCAAGATAATCGACCCGGCGGTGGGGGCTTGCACGTGCGCATCCGGCAACCAAGAATGCAAGGGCCAGATCGGGACTTTAATCGCGAAGGCGATGAAGAAGCCTAGGAACAACAGCCGTTCGGTGTCCGTGGAGAGTTCAACCATGCCTGTGCGCAACATCTCGCTGACCACGGGCACGCTGAACGTCCCGGCTTCGCTGCCCAACCACAAGATCGCGAGCAACATCAGGATTGAGCCAGCTACGGTATACAAGAAGAATTTCACGGCGGCATAAATACGCGCTTCGATCTGCGCGCCGAAAAAGTCGGTTTTGTCTTTGCTGCCCCACATGCCGATCATGAAATACATCGGGATCAGCGAGATTTCCCAGAATATGTAATACAAGAACAAGTCTTGCGCGACAAACACGCCCAGCATGGCGAATTCCAGCAAAAGCAAAAAACCATGGAAAAGCTTGACGCGCTCGCCAATGCTCGACCACGAGCCGAGGACGGCAATCGGCATGATGAAGGTTGTCAGCAAAATCAGCCAGATGCTGATGCCATCTACTCCGACGTGGAAGAAAATGCCCACGCTGGGTATCCATTCGGCGACGTGTTCGAACTGCAAGCCGCTACCGGATTCAAATTGCGATAGCAACAGCAACGATAGGCCAAAGACGATTAGCGTCGTGACGAGCGTCGCCACGCGCACCGCGCGCTCGCTTTGCACCAATATGAGCGGCACTAGGCCGAACAAGGGCGCGAATAGCAGTAAGGTTGTAATGGTAATGCCGGTCGTTTCGAGTTCCATGATGATTTCCTGATAGCGTTCCCTATATCCCCAACAGATCACGAATGACGGGTAACATGATGATCAGCAAGACCGTCACCGTGCCAAAGACCACCGTCAGCGCGTAGGTGCGCACATAGCCGGTTTGAATCTGGCGGAGGCGACTGCCCGCCGTATTGATGCCGCGCGCAAAGATGAACAGAATGCCGCCATCAATCGCGCCACGATCCACATTATTGCTCAGGCCGCGCGCCGCGCTGTGGTACGCGCCATAAATCACATTTTCGTGGACGAAATCGTGCCAAAAGGCCCAGTCGAGCTTATGGGCAAACCATTGGCTCAGGCGATTATACGGCCCTTCGATATAACGTCCGTAGGTTTCATCCCAATACAGCTTGGCATTGGCCAGCGCGAACCCTTCGGTGGTTTGAGGGTTAAGCTGCAAGGGGTCTTTTTCCAGGCGCGCCAGGGTGCGGTCGTTGTATAGCTCGCGCGCGGCGAAGATCGCGCCGACGGCCAGCAAAACGGCCCCAGCGGCCAACCACCAGATAAACTGCCCCGCATGGGCATGTACGGCGCTGTATTCCAGAAAATCAGCAAAGTAATGCTCGCCGATGAGCGCGCCGAAAATCGGCGTGCCAGTGGGCAAGTTCATGAAACCGATGAGCACCGCGCCAACGGCCAAGATCACCAGCGGGATGGTCATCAGCGGCGTACTTTCTTCGGCGTGCGCGGCGGCTTCGCTGCGCGGTTGACCGTAAAACACCAACGAGACTTGCCGCCACATATAAAACGCCGTGAAGCCCGCTGCGGCAGTCAGGATGAGCAAGGCGATAAAGCCTTTTAGCTCGCCATCTTCCCAACCTACTAGGAACGAATCCGCCAGGATTTCGTCCTTCGACCAGAAGCCAGCGAACGGGAATACCCCGGCCAGGGCCAGCGTCCCGATGATGTATGTCCAGTAAGTGATGGGCATTTTATGGCGCAGACCGCCCATATTGCGCATATCTTGCGGGTCGAAGACGTCATCATGATGTTCGTCATGGGCCACAGGCGCATGCGAGTCGTCGTGATGGTCGTGCGCGTGGTCGTCGTCGTGGTCATCATGGCCGTGATGGTGTAGGTGATGGTGGCCATGCTCCACGCCATGGATGATGGACCCCGAGCCGAGGAACAACAGCGCCTTAAAGATCGCGTGTGTTACGAGATGGAACATCGCCGCAGTGTAGGCACCAATCCCGACTGCCGCCACCATAAACCCCAGTTGGCTGACGGTACTGTAGGCCAACACGCGCTTAACATCCCATTGCCCGATGGCGATGAAACCCGCCATCAGGGCCGTGCCCACGCCAATGAGTGTCACGATAAAGGACGAGATGTCCGCGTGATAGAAAAAGCTATCCGCGCGTACCATCATATAGACGCCTGCCGTGACCATCGTGGCCGCGTGGATGAACGCGCTGACGGGCGTTGGCCCGGCCATGGCATCCGGCAACCACACAAATAGCGGGATTTGCGCACTTTTGCCCGTCGCGCCTAGCAACATCGCCAGCGTAATCAGCAGGATGATGGTCTCGAAATCGACATCAATGCTGCCAAAGCTGACTTCATGGCCGCCTTCTTCAAAGAAAAACTCGGCCTGGTTAAAAATTCCCATCTGGCTGACGGGCATTGTCTCGGCGGCTTCGATGACCTCATCGCTGTAGACGGGCACTTCGTTTACTTTGTAAAAGTCCAGCGTGCCGAACGTCCAGAAGGTGAGGAAAATGGCCATCAACACGCCAAAGTCCCCCACGCGGTTGGCGACAAAGGCTTTACGCGCCGCGTTGGAATTGCGCCAGCCGACCGTGCCGGTTTCGTCGTCCTTTTGGGATTTATCGAACCAGAAACCGATCAGCAAGAACGAACACAGGCCGACGCCTTCCCAACCGACAAACATCATGAGCAAGTTGTTGCCCGTGACGAGGATCATCATGAAGAACAAAAACAGGTTCAGGTAGACAAAAAAACGCGGGAAGCGGCTATCGCCGTGCATGTAGCCCACCGCGTAAATGTGGATGAGCGTGCCGACGCCACTCACGACGAGCATCATAATCACGCTCAGCGAGTCCACGCGGAATTGCCAGGGGATGTCGATCCCGGCGGAGGGGATTTGAATCCAGGCATCTAGCAGCAGCGGCTCCACCACGACGGGATTATAGTCGTTGGCCACCAGCCCGCTAAGCATCAGCAACGAGACGAGGAACGCGCCCCCGCTGGCGGAGACAGCAACCAGCCCCACGCCATTTTCGCCCAAATAGCGCCCCAGAAAGAGGTTGACCAGCATCCCCAACAGGGGCAAAAAGACAACTAATGAAACACCGTTAAGTACGTTTTCCATTTGGCTTAGCCTTCAAACTTATGCAAGTCATCAATACTGATGCTTTTCTTGCTACGGTAGATGGCCACAATCAGCGCCAAGCCGACGGCGACCTCTGCCGCCGCTACCGTCATCACAAAAAACACCAGCATATGGCCCTCTAGCGAATTCCATTGCAGCGCAAAAGCCACAATCGCCAGATTGGCCGCATTCAGCATCAGTTCGACGCACATAAACACCAAGATCGCATTGCGGCGTAGCAACACGCCCAACGCGCCCAGCGTAAACAGCACAGCGCTGAGCAACACATAGAGTTCAATCGCAACAGGAGAAGTTTCCAAGGGGTGTTCCTCCTAATCTTGTGCCGACTCACCCACGATGGGGTTGCCGGGTTGGTTCGCCAAACGGCGCGGGAAGCGCTTACGCGGCGGCAGCACCTGGTCGCGGGTGAGCACAATCGCCCCGATCATAGCGACCAACAACAGAAGCGCTACGATTTGTAAGGGCAGCATATATTCAATATAGAGTAAGCGTCCGATGCTGGTGGGGCCGCCGAACATAGGGCGGTTATCCGTCACGAAATGTAGCAAGTCGGGCTGTTGACCCTCCAAATTCACCATGGTCGGCACACTGAGCACATACAAAATGCTCGTATTGTCCGTAAAATCATCTTCTTCGATGCGCGCCAGGCGCGGAATTTCGAACGCCGTAGTATCCGCATCGGCCAGCAAGGCGGCGTCTACCTGCCCCGCCGGATAAATGCCATATGTGTAATCACCAATGCGCCGCGTGCGCGCTTCGGAAGCAGCGCCGAAGGGGATGCCTTCCACGACCATGCGCGGCTCGTCATCTGCCTGGGTGATGTCGGCCATATCGACCGGCCCGGCTTCGGGATAGGCGTTCACGAGTTGCACGCGCCCCGCTTGGCTCAGCGTGACATCATCCAGATCGCGCGGCACGACGATAAAGCCATAGGTGCCGTCAAGTTGTTCGGTGAGCACCAGCGCAACATCCTGGCCACCTTCGAGCGTTACTTCCGCTTCGGCCAATTCGACGCTAGGCGCGGGCAAGTCCTCATTCGTTAAGGCGGCGTTCACTTGCCCCACGACGCTCAACTCGGCGGCTGGGTCATTCACGTCAACGCGCCCGAATGTCAGGTCTGTCTCATCCGCAGCCTGGACGCTCAGCGTGTAATCGCCCGGTGGCAGGACTTCCGGCTCGCTGATGTCACGGAACATCAATTCCTCACTCAGCGTATGGTCGCCCAAGCGCACCGTTACATGGTCGTAACCTGGCACGGTGTTGATGACCTGTACAAGCGGGTCACGCGGTTCGATTTCTGTGGCCGACACTTCAGATTCCAATATGCCGATACCAGCAATGAGAAACAAAACGGCCACGAGTGCCACGGCAACGCGCGGCAACCAGGGAAAACGTGGGTTACGCTGCGGCGCGAGGCTCTCTGCACCGAGCAACATGATAACGAAAAGAAAGAGCACCATAATGGCGCCTGCATACACCGTGATTTGCACCATAGCCAAAAACGAGGCGTGCAGCATCAGGTACAAAAAAGCGACGCAGGCAAAATTCAGCACCAAAAACAGCGCGCTATGCACTGCATTCTGGCTGATGAGCATCATCACAGCCGCAAAAATCGCGACCGCGCCGACGATCAAAAACAGGATCAATTCAGGTGTTGTTTCCATACCGACAGTACTTTACTTTTGATGGTTGATATGTCTTCAGCATGTCTTGCAACCCGTGCAGTGTAGCGCATCTAGCCCCGCAAGACAACTGACCGAGCGCAAGACAAAGCAAAGCCCAAAGCGCTAGCGGCCTTGGGCATCTTCCCCCTCGCATGTTGGCACGACCCCTAGTCGGGATTCTCCATATCAGGAATGGCGCGGTCATATTCACCGGGCGTTACCTGTTGCGGGGTGCCGGGCATTCCCTCCGGCGGCGGGTCGATCAGCATATCTTTGGTATAGATCGCGTCGCGCCGGTCGGTAAACGACATGCGGTATTCATGCTCTAGCACGATGGCTTCCGTGGGGCAGGCATCCTCGCAATAGCCACAGAAGATGCAGCGCAACATGTTGATCTCATAGGTTTTGGCGTAGCGCTCGCCGGGGCTGTAGCGCTCATCATCTGAATTTTCGGCAGCTTCTACCCAAATGGCATCCGCCGGGCAGGCTGCCGCGCATAGCGAACAGCCGATACATTTTTCCAGGCCATTGTCATAGCGCTTCAGCGCGTGTTTGCCCTTAAAGCGTTCGCGCACCGGGCGCTCGACTTCGGGGTATGAAATCGTCACCGGGCCGTCGAATACATGCTTGATCGTCGTTGAAAGTCCTTTGAAAATACCCATGTGTTCCCTCGCTTCCGGTATATCTTTGGCTTACGAATTACTGTTTGGTATCTGTTTCGTCTTGTTTCTTGACCGCATCCGATAGATTGTCTACGGCATTTTGCGTTGTCTGGAACAGCAAGAACGGCACAGCCACTAGGCTCCCTAGAAACTGAAGGCCCAGGTACCCGATACCGCCGCCACCAACGCGCATAACTTCCACTTGGTCGCCCCCTTGGGCTGCGGGCGTGGGCTCTTGCTGGCGACCGAAAATCCACAGGCCGATGGCCACGATGATGAACAGCGTGATGGCCGAACCCGCGTAGACCAAGGGACTATCGAACTGATCGGCAAAGACGGTCGTCGAGGACGTCCAGCCCAGCGCAATCAGCGATAAGGGCAGCATGACTTTCCAACCAAAGGCCATAAGCTGGTCGTAGCGCATGCGGGGCAAGGTCGCGCGAATCCAGATCATGATACTCAGCAAAGCCACAACCTTCAGCGCCAACCAAACCAGCCCCAAGATGGGAATCTGGTCGGTCAAGATGAAGTTATAACCACCCAAGAACATGCTGGCGAAAATGACGCTGATGCCGATCATGTTGATGTATTCGCCCATGAAGAAAAGCGCGAACTTCATACCGCTGTATTCGGTCATATGCCCGGCGACCAATTCTTGCTCGGCTTCGGGCAAGTCGAAGGGCGCGCGGTTCACTTCGGCCAAAAGGGCAATCGCCATGATGATCCCAGCGAGCGGATTCTGGAAGATGAACCAATTCAAGATGCTGCCGGATTGCGCTTCCACAATCGCGACCGCGCTCAGCGACCCGGCCAACATCGCGGGCACGGCAAACGACGCGCCCAGGCTGAGTTCGTAGCTAATCATCGAGGCCGCCGAACGCAACGAGCCGATCATGGAATATTTATTCGCGCTAGCCCAGCCAGCCATCGTTACGCCATATACCGAGATGCTCGTGATAGCCAGAATCCACAAGATACCCACTTCGGGGTCGATGAGCCCCTGCGCCACGCGATACCAGTTGCCATCGATCCACGGGATGAGCAAGGGCGGCCCCAACGGGATCACTGCCAGGACGATCAGCGCGGGGATGACCTTCAACACGGGCGCCAGCCAATAAACCACGCGATCCGCGTTCATGGGCGTCACGTCTTGTTTGAAAATCAGTTTCAGTCCATCGGCCACGGGTTGCAACAAGCCCAGCGGCCCTGCGCGATTCGGCCCAATCCGGTCTTGAATCCACGCAATGAGCCGCCGTTCTAGCACGGTAGTATAGGCGAAGCCTGTTAGCAAAATTGCAAAGACCACCAGGGCAGCCACAATTGAGTGGGTCACCGTACAGGTGGTATGTTCCGAACATTCGATAATCAGTTCGGGATCAGAAGGGCTAAGGAAATCGAACATACTCGACCTCGTTATCTGCTCTCAGGCATCAATTTGCTGATCGTTACGGATGTCGGCGCGGTCGGCACCGGTGTATCCGCGAGTTGCCAGGGCACCAGAACAACCCCCTGCGGCGTGTTCCCGTTGACATGAGCCACGACCGTGACATCGCTCGTGCCAAAACTCAGCGTTATATGATCCTGGTCGGCCACGCCCAGCGTCTCGGCATCCGCCCGATTGAGTTGGGCGAAAGGTTCTGGAATGCGCCCGTGCATCATGGTGCTGGCCCAAAACTCTGGTGAACGATCATACAAGATGTGTACAGGCACCGCCAGCAATCCATCGTGCTCGGTCGCGTTCGCTTCCACAGGGCGCATGGTCAGCTTGGATTCTTCGTCTTCAGCCAGCACGGGCCATTGGCGGCCCAAACCGCCCTGATTCCCGTAGGCCGTGCCCCCGTAGTATAAGTCCTCACCCCCTACATCGGGGAATTGGCGTTCGGTTAGGGCCAGGTTCTTATAGCCCATGTCGGCATACCGGGATAATCCCTGGGTGATCGTCGCCATGACCGCCCCCGCCGAGGGCTGAACACGATAGCTATTGTCCAGCGTGTGATGCAAACCCGCAAACATGCGCCAATCGGGGCGGGTTTCGCCCAAAAAGCCCTGCGCAGTGTAGAAACGCTGCACCCGGCGTTCGCCGCTCGTGAATGTCCCGTCGCGTTCGGGGACGCTCTGGCGCGGCAACACCACATGCGCTTGGGCCGTTGTCGCCGTCTCGAACAAACTGCTGACGACCACGAACTCGGCGTCCGCCAACGTGCTAGCCGGGTCAGTGCCGACGGGGTCGGCTCCCGCGATGATAATCGCTTTCTGGCGTAGCGCGTCGGCGGTGGCCTCGGCGCTATAGCCCAGGTCGAACGCGCCTTGCGTATTGGCCCCCGGCCAAACCGGTATCAAGCCATTATTGGGCTTGCCCACGCGCCCGGTTAAGATCAGCAGATTGGCCAGGGCTTGCATAAGCTGGGCATGTTCGGCCAGGGATACCCCCTCATGCCCAGCGATGACGATCAGATTCTCGCAGCCCAGGAGCATAGTGGCAGCATCACTATAGCCTTTGGGCAAGCGGCCATATTTGGCTTTTTTGACATCATCAAGACCTTCCGCACGTTTGGCGACGCCGTCATCAACGCCATCGGCCTTCAAAATGGCATTAATCAAATGATTGACCGCCTCGATGGTCGCGCCGTAGTCATAGCGCAGCGTGCATTTGGCGTAGCGATCTAGCTTGGTTTTGCGCGCATTGGCGACCATGATTTTAGCGCCTCGGTCGCCGGCGCGCTTGGCACGTAGCCACCAGATGGGCGCTTCTTCTTCCAGATCGCTCGCGATGACCAGCACGGCAGTCTCGCGGCCAATATCCGTTAAATTGGTGCCAGTGGCGACGCCCACTTGCGCGACAACCTCCGCGCCGCTCATGGTCGCGGGCCACACGCCCAGATGCTCGCCGCCGAGGTGTTCCACCAGGCCGCGTAGCTCCCACAAATCTTCGTTAGAGAGCATCGGCCCGGCCACCGCGCCAACAGCGCCCTCTGCCGCTGCGAGTTGCTCGGCAGTATAGGCTAGGGCTTCTTCCCAGCTTACCGGGGTGAGTTCGCCATCTTTACGAATCATCGGCTCGGTGAGGCGATTTGCCGCGCGGCTATGATGATGCCCGAAACGGGTTTTGTCCGAAATCCAGATTTCGTTCACGTATTCGTTTTGGCGCGGCATGACCCGCTTGACGATCATCTTGCCGCCTGCGTCACGATCCAGGCGGGTGCTTAGGCTGATGTTGGCGCCTTCCGGGCCGTAGGGGTCTAGGCTGGGGACTTCGTTTAGTTCCCATGGGCGCGCGCCAAAGCGAAAGTCAGCTGTCGTCAGCGCGCCCACCGGGCAAATATCGGTGGTATTGCCGCTGAAGTAGGTATCAAACGGCGGATCGGAGAGCGTGACGATTTGCAGCGCGCGCCCCCGCTCGTGGAACCCCAACACCGGATCACCGACCAGTTCATCGCAATAGCGCGTACAGCGCGCGCACTGGATGCAGCGTTCGCGATCCAGGAAAATGAGTTCGCCCAACGGGACGTGTTTATCCAGGCGCATTTTGTCATCAAAGTTAAAGCGCGATTGCCCCGGCCCATGGCGCATGGTCAGGTTTTGCAGGGGGCATTCGCCGCCTTTGTCACAAATGGGGCAATCCAGCGGATGGCTGGTCAGGAGAAATTCGATGACATCATCGCGCGCGTCTTGCACATGCTCGGTATTCGTGCGCACGTACATGCCATCTGATACGAGTTGGGTGCAGGCGGTCTGTAATTTCGGGAACCAGCGAATCTGAGGATTCCCGTCGTCGTCGTACTGCACCTCCCCCGTAGCACGATCACGCGCCACAGACCCCTGTTCAACCAGGCACATACGGCACATGCCGACGGGGTCAAGCTTGGGATGGTAGCAAAACACCGGAATATCGTTATCTGCATAAAACTTGGCGGCATCTACCAGGTTCATGCCCGCAGGCACCTGATAATCAACGCCATCAATATTGATTGTTACGTGTTCGGTCTCTTGTGGCATGGTCTACCTACCGCTTATGTTCCTTGTGATTGCAATGTGGCCAGCAAATGCTCGGCTCGGTCATGGTAGGATTGGTCAATGTATCCCCAATCGCGCTGCACCGCTTGGGCAGCGGCCAGGTCGCGCGCCAACAGTAAATCTTCGCGCGCCGCATCCAGTTTACCGAGTTCGAGCCAAAGTTCGCCACGCAAAAGATAATTGACGGCGGCATCCGGCGCGCGCCGAATGGCCGTCTCCAGAGCCGCCAAGCGGGCATCCGCGTCCTTAAACATTAGTCCGCAGCGCTCGCGGTTTCGGCGGGCGTCGTCGCTTTGGCGATATATGCCTCGTATTCTGAACGGAAATGTAAGATCGTGCTCAGGATCGGGTTGGCGGCGAAATCGCCCAACGCACAGAGCGTCGTGCCCTGCATATTGGCGGCTACATCGGCCAGAATATCGATGTCCTTGAGCGTGGCATTACCCTTAATGACGCGCTGCATGACCTTATCAATCCAAAACGTTCCTTCGCGGCACGGCGTACATTTGCCGCAACTTTCGTGATGGAAGAAATGCGCCATCTTCAGCGCCGCCCATACCATGTCTGTGTCTTCATCCATGATGATGACCGACGCCGAGCCCAATACGGTGCCGACGTCCTGCATCCCCTCGTAGGTCAGAGGGGCATCGAGCACGGCATCCGTCGCGGGCACGACTGGGCCAGAGGCGCCGGAGGGCAAAATCGCTTTACAGGCTTTGCCGTTGCGCATCCCACCCGCAATTTCGATCAGTTCGCGGAAGGTGCCCCCCAGCGGCATTTCGTAATTGCCAGGGTTTTCTACATGGCCGCTGACGCAGAAAATCTTGGGGCCGGGGCTTTTCTCTGTGCCGATGGCCTTGTAGGCTTCGGCCCCGTGGCGCAATATCCACGGCACATTGGCCAGGGTTTCGACATTGTTCACAACTGTTGGCTCGTAATATAGCCCGCCGCCGACCTGCGCCGGGAAAGGCGGGCGCACGCGCGGTTGCCCGATGAGCCCTTGCAAGCTGCTGAGCATGGCGCTTTCTTCGCCACAAATATACGCCCCTGCGCCTAGGTGCGTGTACATCTCGCACGACCAGTCACTACCGCAGATGTTTTCGCCCACGAAACCCTGCTTGCGTGCGTCTTCGATGGCTGCATCCATCGCGTGGGCGATGTCCCAAAATTCGCCGCGCAGATAGATGTACACGGCGGTGGCCTGGATGGCATACGCGGCGATCATCGCGCCTTCAATCACCTGATGGACGTTGTATTCCATCAACTGACGATCTTTGAACGTGCCCGGTTCGCTTTCGTCCGCATTGACGGCGACGTACTTCACCGGGTGATCCATGGGTATAAAGCTCCACTTCATGCCCGTGGAAAAGCCCGCGCCACCGCGCCCGCGCAAGTTCGAGTCCTTTACCAACTGCGTGACTTCCTGCGGTTTATATTCCGCGATGGCCTTTTTCAGCCCGGCATAACCGTCATGCTGCATGTAGACATCAATCTTATGGATGTCGGGGATGTCTTTTTCGCGTAAGAGGATATGTTCTGCCATTATGGTCTTGCTTCCTTCAACTCTGCTGTGTATCCCGTCAACCTATTTTGCGGCATTCTGTTTGGCTTCTGCACGTTTTTCTTCGATAAACGCCTGCATCTGTTCCATGTCGAGGTTTTCCATGTAGTGGAAATTGCATTGCAGCATGGGCGCTTTGTCGCACGCGGCCAGGCACATCACATGCTCCACCGTGAATAATCCATCTTCTGTGGTGCCGCCATCGCCAACGCCCAGATACGCTTTTAAGTCCGCGTAGAATTCATCAGCGCCGCGTAACGCGCAGGGCAAATCCGTGCAGACTTGCAGCCAATAGGTGCCCTTTTTGCCGTCGCCCTGGTAGCCATAGCCGCGCTCGCGTTGGCGGCCTTCTTCCCAATACATGGTATAAAAGCCCGCGATGGTCTTGACTTCGGTGGGGTCGAGATCACACAGTTCGGCGACTTCGCTCAGCGCCTGGTCATTCAGCCCGCCGTATTCCTCTTGCGCAATATACAGCAAAGGCATCACCGTCGAACGTAAATCCGGGTATTTGCTACGAATTTGTGCGATCTGTTTCTCGTATTTTTCTGCGATCATCAAAGTCTCCTTAGCGGTCGCAATCGCCCAGAACGATATCGATACTACCGATAACGCCCACCAAATCGGCGATCATATGCCCGCGTGACATCGCATCCATGGCGGAGATATGCACAAAGGACGGTGTGCGGAAATGCACCCGGTAGGGGTTGGGCGAGCCATCGCTCACCAGGTAGCAGCCGAGTTCGCCGCGCGGGCTTTCCACCGCGACGTAAACTTCGCCCTTCGGCGGGCGGAAACCTTCTGTCCAGAGCTTGAAGTGATGGATCACGGCTTCCATACTGCGGCCCAATTCGGCGCGCGGGGGCGGTACGTATTTACGATTGTCCGAGCGGAAGGGGCCTTTTTCTTTCTTCAGCATCTTCATGCCTTGCTCAATGATGCGCAAACTTTGCCGGAATTCTTCCATACGCACCAGATAACGGTCATAAACATCACCATGTTGGCCGAGAGGCACGTCGAAATCAAAGTTTTCGTAGCCGCTATAGGGCTCGGCTTTGCGAATATCCCAATTGATACCCGAACCCCGCAGCACAGGCCCAGTCATACCCAGGGCAAGCGCTTCTTCCGCCGTCAAAAAGGCGATACCCTGCGTGCGCTCGATAAATAGGGGATTATTGGTGAGCAACGACTCGTAGTCGTCGATGCGCTGCGGGAAGTCATCTAACACCCATTGCACGGCATCATCGAATTCATCGGGCAAATCGCGCCATAGCCCGCCAGGGCGGAAGTAGGTGCTCATCATGCGCTGGCCGCTGACCAATTCAAAAATATCCAGCAGGCGTTCGCGCTCACGAAAACAGTAAATCATCGAACTTGTGACGCCTAAATCGAGCCCATGGATACCCAACCAAACCAAATGGCTATTGATGCGTGTCAGTTCCGAGAGCACCACGCGGGCGATTTGGGCGCGGGGCGGCACATCTAGCCCGGCGATTTTTTCCATGGCCAGACAGTAGGCCAGGTTATTCCCCATCGGATTGAGATAATCCATACGGTCGGTCATAGTGATGGATTTCTCGTACGTTTTGGCCTCCATATTTTTCTCAATGCCCGTGTGTAAATAGCCAATATCGGGCAAGCAGGTGACCACTTCTTCGCCATCGAGTTCCAGCAGCAGGCGCAACACGCCATGGGTGCTGGGGTGCTGGGGCCCCATGTTCAAAAGCATGGTTTCGCCCGTCATCGCACGTTCGGAGACAAGCCCGCGTAGCTGTTCGACCGAGCCACGCCATTCGGCATATTGTTCGCCAGCAACAGGTTGCATCGCCATAACGGGTTACTCCTTTGCGTAGGGTTTGTGTTTGTTGATCTCGTCGTAGTTAAACGAGAATTGCACGGTTTCGTAGCCCAGCGGATAGTCTTTGCGCTGGGGAAAGCCCTGCCAATCGTCTGGCATCAGCAAGCGGCGCAAATCGGGATGCCCCTCAAACGGGATGCCGAACATGTCGTAGGCTTCGCGTTCTTCCCAGTTGGCGCTGGGCCACACCGGGACGACACTGGGCACGGGCGGGTCTTCCTCCGACCAATAGACTTTGAGCCGGATACGCTTGGTCAGTTTCAGGCTCAGCAGATGATAGTTAATGCCAAAGCGCCCTGGCGCGGGCTGCTGGTAGTAGTCTACCCCGGCAATATCAGACAATTGCTTGAATTCCAGGTCGGGGGCGTCGCGTAAAAAGGTGCACACCTCAACAATCCGCTGAGGTGCGATGATATACGTCGTTTCGCCCGCGAATTCTTGCACATCTTCCAGCACGTCTGCGCCCAACGCCTCGGTGATTTTGCTCGCAATATCCACCATGGCTACTGCGCCCATTCGTTCCAGCGCGTTTCGCGCACTTTTTCATGCAGCATCATGATGCCATGCATCAACTGTTCGGGGCGGGGCGGGCACCCGGCCACGTACACATCCACCGGGACGATTTCATCCACGCCTTGCACAATCGCATAGTTATTGAAGATGCCCCCACAAGAGGCGCAATCGCCCATGCTGACCACATATTTGGGATCGGGCATCTGGTCGTACAGATTGCGCAAGACTGGCGCCATTTTGCGCGTTACACGCCCGGCCACGATCATCAAATCCGACTGGCGCGGGCTAGGGCGCATCAGTTCCATACCAAAGCGCGACATATCGTAATGCCCCGCCTGGGTGCTCATCATTTCAATCGCACAGCACGCCAGACCAAAGAGCATCGGCCACATGGCGCCTGTACGTCCCCAATTGACGGCTTGTTCTAGGGTTGTTGTCACAACGCCCAGATTGCCGAGTTTTTCGCTTACTCCCATTCCAGACCTCCTACCATCCATTCATAGATAAAACCAATTAAAATCGTAAAGAAAAAGACGCTCACAACAGCCAGACCGTACAATTCCAAATCCCGAAAGACCACGGTAAACGGGATCAAAAAGATGATCTCGATGTCGAACACCACGAACAGAATCGCGACCCGGTAAAACTTCACGGGGATGCGCGTCACCGCTGGCCCCAGAGGCCGCATACCACTCTCGTAGGTGGATAATAAGCGGTGCTGTGGGCGGAAAGGCCCCATCAAGCGAGATAGGAAGAGGATAATAAAGCTGACCGTCGTGGCCAGGATCAACAATGCAAGGACGGGCGCGAATTCTGACAGCACGCGATTACCTCTTGTCGTTTGTTCTAAATTTCCCGAAAGTATGCAAAGGTTAACATATGCGTTTTCGCCGTGTCAAACCTAGGACGACACCATTGTACCTCAATTTTGCCTGTACATTCAGCCCATCATTGTGCTTGGTTAACTTGTAATGCATTTATGACAGCCTGCGCAAATGCCACAACCTGCTGCGGGCTTTCCTCGGCCAGGCGAATGAGCTTACTGCCGATAATGATCCCATCGGCGATGTCCCCGACCGCGCGCGCTTTTTCCGGCGTGTTGATGCCAAACCCGACCACCAGCGGTTGCTGCGCGACCCGACGGACGCGCTCGATAAAGTCTTTCAAATCGGGCGGAAGTTCGGTTCGTTCGCCTGTCACCCCAGCCACCGACACCAGATAAATGAACCCGCGCGCGCGTTCGGCGGCCAAGGCAATCCGGCTGGGGCTACTGGTTGGGGCCAGAAAGTGCGCCAACGCGGCGCCATGCGCTTCGGTCGCCGTCTGGAAGACCTCGGCTTCATCCACGGGTAAATCCGGCACGATGAAACCGCTAGCCCCAGCGGCGGTCGCATCGGCCACCAGTTTATCGTAGCCGTAGGCCATCAGCGGATTGGCATAGCTCATCAGCATCAGCGGAATGCTCACACCGCGCGCGCGCAAGGTCTGCATGGCCGTTAGGCAATCGCTTAAGCGGGTGCCGTTTTGCAGGGCGCGTTGCGTGGCCGCCTGGATCGTCGGCCCATCCGCCAACGGGTCAGAGAACGGCACGCCCACTTCGATAGCATCCGCGCCGCTTTCGGCCAGCGCCGTCATAATGTCAATCGACGTTGCCAAGTCAGGATACCCCACCGGAAAATAAGGCATGAAGGCGGCTATACGCCCCTCTTGCGCAAACATCGCGTTTACCTGGTCAATGCCTGCCATCGTTAAGGTTGCTCCCCCAGAGCCTTGACTACGGTATCCAGGTCTTTATCACCTCGGCCCGATAGATTAATTAAAATGATGGCATCTTGGGGCATACTCGGCGCTAGCTTGACGACCTCTGCCACCGCATGCGCCGATTCCAACGCGGGGATAATGCCTTCTTTTTCACATAGAAGCTGAAACGCCGCCAAGGTTTCGGCATCCGTGGCGCTGGTGTATTCCGTGCGGCCCAAGTCGCGCAAATAGGCATGTTCCGGCCCTACGGATGGATAATCTAGCCCAGCGGAAATGCTGTGCGTTTCTAGCACTTGACCATCGTCGCTTTGCAAGATATAAGAATGCGTGCCATGCAAAATGCCAGGCCGCGATTGCTCATCGCCGGAGAAGCGCGCGGCATGTTTGCCCGTACCAACGCCCTCGCCCCCCGCTTCAACGCCGATCAAACGGATGTTCGGATCATCCCGAAAAGCATGGAAAATGCCGATGGCGTTGCTGCCGCCGCCCACGCAAGCCACGATTGCATCTGGCAGCGATCCAGCCTGGGTTTGGATCTGTTCGCGCGCTTCCTGGCCAATAATCGCCTGAAAATCGCGCACCATCAGCGGGTAGGGATGCGGGCCAAGGGCCGAACCCAGCAAATAGAACGTATCGCGCACATTCGTGACCCAATCGCGCATGGCTTCGTTGATCGCGTCTTTAAGCGTCTTGCTGCCCGACTCCACCGGGCGGACTTCTGCGCCCATCAACCGCATTCGGAAGACGTTAGGCTTCTGGCGTTCGATGTCCACACTGCCCATATACACGATACATTCCAGGCCGAGCAACGCGCAGGCGGTCGCGGTGGCTACGCCATGCTGGCCCGCGCCTGTTTCGGCAATGATGCGACTCTTGCCCATGCGTTTCGCCATCAGGGCTTGGCCGAGTGCGTTATTGATCTTGTGCGCGCCGCTATGGGCCAGGTCTTCACGCTTGAGATAAATTTTCGCGCCGCCTAATTCCTCACTCAGGCGTTTGGCGTAGGAGACGGGCGTCGGGCGGCCCGTGTAGGTGTGGTGCAAATGACGCAATTCTGCCTGAAAACCAGCATCATCGCGAAATTCGCCATAGGCTTCGGTCAGGTCTTCCAGGGCGGGGATAATCGTCTCGGGGACGAAGCGCCCGCCAAAGGCGCCATAATAGCCGCGTGCATCGGGTACAGTCGTGGGGTTAGCTGTCATGAGAGGTTACTCCGTTATGCTCTGTGCTGCGAGGCGCGCAGCTTGTATAAACATGCGTACTTTATCATGATCCTTGCGCCCTTTTTCGGCTTCAACGCCGCTGGCGACATCCACCGCATAGGGGCGCAACAAACTGACGGTATCGAAAATATTATCCGGGTTTAGGCCACCAGCTAGCATCAAACGCGGTTCGGCGTCGATTAAACGGGCAGCAATTTCAGCGGGCAATTGCTCGCCCGTGCCACCACGTAAAGCCGAGTGATAAGCATCCACTAGGATAGCCGGGTGCGGCGCGGATGGGCCTTGCGGCGCATAATCCGCCAGGTCTTGCAGGCCATATTCCAGGCGTTCGGGCTGAATGGCTTTGTAAGCTCGTCCGCGCATTTCGGCGACCACCTGCGGCGATTCATCCCCGCTGAGTTGGGCCAAGTCCAGACGAGCATCGTGCATTTTTTGCGAGATCGACCATACGGATTCGTTGACAAAGACGCCGACCATTTTAGGGGCTACTGCGCCCATGTCGTTGCGCAAGGTATCGACAATCTCGCGCACAACTTGCACGGACGGCACAGCACGCGGGCTGGGGTCGTAAAATATGAAGCCTAGGTAATCGGCGCCCACCTCGGCGGCAACGCGCGCATCATTGAGGTTGGTCAGGCCACAAATCTTGATGCGAATGCTCATGGTTGTATCTCCCGGCGCACGTGCGCTAATTCCTGGATTTTCACGCCACGTGGCACGGCTTTCACCAGCGTTTCTCCTACCAGGATAGCATGCACCGGGCCGAGGGCGCGCACATCGTCCGCCGTCGTGATGCCGCTTTCCCCGACCACCAGTGTATTCGGCGGCATGCGCGCAGCCAAGCGGGATGTCGTGCCTAAATCAACCTCGAACGTATGCAAATTCCGGTTGTTGACGCCGATCAGGCGCGGGGCCGGGTTCAAACGCAACGCGCGCTGAAGTTCCGCTTCGTTATGGACTTCGATGAGTGGGGTCATGGCTTGTTCGCGGATGGCATCATATAGCGTTTGCAGCAAGGTATCTTCTAGCGCAGCGACAATCAGCAGGGCGGCAGAGGCCCCCGCCGCCCGCGCTTCGTACACTTGATACGGCGAGATAATGAACTCTTTGCGCAAGAGCGGCACCTCCACAGCGGCCCGCACGGCGCGCAAATGGGCCAGCCCTCCCCCAAAGAAGCGTTCATCCGTCAGCACGGAAATGGCCGAAGCGCCCTGCGCGGCATAGTCAGTGGCCAACGCGACCGGGTCGAAATCCGGGGCTAGCACGCCTTTGGAGGGTGAGGCTTTTTTCACCTCCGCGATAAGCGCGACATGTTCGCCTGTGATTAGCGCGCTCAGAAAATCGGGCGGACTGGGGCTGTTTTCTGCACTCGCGCGGATGTCGTCCAAGGGATGGGCACGAATCGCCAAGGCCAATTCATCATGCTTATGCGCGATGATCTTGTCTAAAATCGTGTCGGTGTGGATTACGCCGTCGCGCGTCATGTGCCCAACCTTTTCGAATAACTCACCAAGGCTTCGAGCTTTTCTAGCCCGGCCCCACTACGGATAATTTCCTGAGCTTGTTTAAGCCCTTCGGCCACATCGGGAACGACGCCCCCAGCGGCGAGGGCTGCCGCCGCGTTTAGCGCGGTGATCTCCTGTTGAGCATCAGTGCCCCGCCCCGCCAATACTGCACGGGTGATCTCGGCATTTTCGGCTGGCTCGCCCCCGCGCAAATCATCCAGGGTAGCCGAGTGCAATCCCAATTCGGCAGGGTCAAGCGTATAGTTATGCACCTCGCCCGCGCGCAGTTCGCTGACGATATTTGGCCCGGTAGTGCTCAGTTCATCCAGTCCATCGGCGCCATGCACCACAAAGACCGCCTCGGAACCCAGTTCGTGCAGCACATGGGCCAGCGGTTCGGTTAGTTCCCCCGCGAAGACGCCCATTAATTGGCGTTTGGCCCCGGCGGGGTTGGTCAGCGGACCTAATATATTGAAGATCGTGCGTACGCCCATCTCGCGCCGGGGGCCGATGGCGTGCTTCATCGCGGGATGAAACGCGGGCGCGAACAGAAAACCAATCCCGACTTCATCGACACATTGCCCGGCTTGCACGGGCGTGAGGTCTAGGTTAACGCCCAATTCGCGCAAGACATCCGCCGAACCGGATTTGCTAGAGACGCTACGGTTGCCATGCTTCGCGACGGGCACCCCCGCCGCCGCCACGACAAACGCCACGGTTGTCGAGATATTAAAGGTATTGCGCGCATCGCCGCCCGTGCCGCATGTATCCACGACATTTTTTGCCGAAACGAGCGGGTCGTTCGCAAATTGGCGCATCACTTGCGCGCTGGCGGCAATCTCATCCACTGTTTCGCCCTTCAGGCGCAAGGCCATCAGATAGGCGCCGATTTGGGCCTGCGTAGCCTGCCCATCCATGATCGTCTGCATCGCGTTCTGGGCTTCTTCAAAGGTCAAAGATTGGCGTTGCGAGAGTTTTTTAATGGCATCCTGTATGGTCATTGCAATTTTCTTGTCCTGTCAACAATAAAAAAATCTCCCCTCAACCCCAGGACGCAGACGGTTGCTGCGCGGTGCCACCTGGGTTAAGCGGAGCGCTAGGCTCGACTTCTCTCTTGCGTGGGGATAACGGCCACGACCCCGACACATGAGTGTGTGTGGCTCACCAGGCCCATTTCCAGCGCTGATTGCCTACCGCCTTCCAGCATCTGGCGGCTCTCTGAGAAGGTTATACCAGCCTGTACTATCTCTGGGTCATTGCCATTAGCGCCAGATTAACACTCGGGCGAGCAGGTGTCAAGCAATGGTTTTAGCAAATCTACCCAGTGGGGCTAAAAATCCGTGGCTAGCCCCGTCCAGGTGCCAGGTTGCCCGGCAACCAAAATATAGGTTTGGCCACTTTGCGGCACATAGAGCATTTCGCCGCGTTCGAAGCGTTGCACCAGGCTCGTACCGCCAGCTTCTTGAGCCGTTGCCCACCCTAGCGCCTCACCAACGCCCGGCGATTCACGCCAGACCTTGCCGAATCCGCGAATCGGCTCGACGCGCCCAGTTGGGATGTCTCCGCCC